>DCFR01000042.1 GCA_002319815.1 Megamonas sp. UBA1799 | reverse complement strand
TTATTTTTTTAGTGTCAAACTCGGGTTTATAGTCTATCATGCCGGTTTTCTTTTGTCAAGCAATTTTCGCGTCGCTTATGGACGCTTTTTTACCTGATTTGAGCGACAAAGTACACAAGTGCGGGCAGTACGGATGGCAGGGATACAAGGCGGAGAAAAAATCCGCCAGAAGCGTCGATAAATGGAAAAAGATATGGTATTATAGAAGAGTAACGTTTCTATATTATTTTTATGGAGGTATATCATGCAGGAATATAAACCTTTTAAGTCGGGCAAAGTACGTGAAATGTACGATGTGGGAGACAGCATTATCATGGTGGCAACAGACCGTATTTCGGCTTTTGACCACATTCTGCAGAACAAAGTGACGCGGAAGGGTGCTATTCTCACCCAGCTTTCTAAGTTCTGGTTCGAGTATACAAAGGATATTGTGCCGAATCATATGATTTCGGTCGATAATGAGGATATGCCGGAGTTTTTCCAACAGGCAGATTTCCAGGGCAGCAGCATGAAGTGTAAGAAACTTACGATGCTGCCGATGGAGTGCATTGTGCGCGGCTATATTACCGGCAGCGGCTGGGAGAGCTATAAGGAAAACGGCACGGTTTGCGGCATTCAGCTGCCGGCTGGGCTGAAGGAGTCGGATAAATTGCCGGAACCGATTTTTACGCCGAGCACGAAGGCGGAAATTGGGGATCATGATGAAAATGTTACATTTGAACAGGGAATTGCTTATTTTGAGAAACAGTTCCCGGGCAAGGGTAAAGAATATGTTTCCAAACTGAAGGATTATACGATTGCCCTGTACCAGAAATGTGCGGAATATGCATTGACGCGCGGTATTATCATTGCGGATACCAAGTTTGAATTTGGTCTGGATGAGAAGGGGAACATTGTTCTCGGCGATGAAATGCTGACGCCGGACAGCTCGCGTTTCTGGCCGCTGAAAGGATATAAATCCGGGCAATCGCAGCCGTCGTATGATAAACAATTTGTCCGCGACTGGCTCAAGGCCAACCCGGACAGCAATTATTTGCTGCCGCAGGATGTCATAGAAAAGACCGTAGGGAAATACAAGGAAGCTTATGAGCTTCTGACCGGTAAAGAATTTAAGTAAGCAGCAACAAAAGCAAGGGCCTGGCGATTATGCGCCGGGCCCTTGCTTTTGTTGCTGCTCTGGCCAGCAGACCGTGAAATCCGGATTGTTATAGGATGGAGATTGTTGTATAATGAAATTAGTTTGTGATGGGTTGGAAAGGATGAAGGTATGGAAAGCGTTTCGGAGATTTTTTTGGGGTTTATTGATACTTGGGGATATATGGCGGTGGCGGTGCTCATGGGCATGGAAAATGCCTGTATTCCGATTCCCAGTGAGTTGATTCTGGGGTTTGCCGGTTATTTGATTTTTGCCGGGCGGATGAGTTTTGCCGGGGCTTTATGTTTTGGCATGCTGGGCGGCATGCTGGGATCTATTTTTGCTTATTATGTGGGGCATCGCGGCGGACGTACTTTTGTTGACCGCTATGGCCGATACTTTTTTATTAAGAAATCGCATGTAGACATGGCGCAGCATTGGTTTGACCGTTATGGTGTTCGGGCGGTGTTTTTCAGCCGGATGCTGCCGATTGTGCGTACCTTTATTTCCTTGCCGGCTGGTTTTGCACACGTAGATATCAAGCGGTTTTTATTTTATACTTTCATTGGGTCGCTGCCCTGGACTGCGTTGATTCTGGGGGCCGGCATGATGTTGGGAGAAAGCTGGACGCTGCTCACGGAGATTGGGCATGAAGCCAGTATTGTTTTTGTGGTGATCTGCGTTTTGCTGGGGGCGGTGCTTTATTTAAGGCATTGTCGTCGTAAAAAAGCCCGGGGCGATGCCGACGCAGAGTGATTCTTAGATAAAAAGCTGATGCCAGCCGGTCAACCGGCAGCATCAGCTTTTTCGATTCTTTATTTTAGAAAGTGCCGCCGCTTTGAATGTAGAAAAACAATAACGGGAAAACGAGGACGAGGAAAACTGCTGTCGTGAGCAAAAAAGCGGCGATGGCAAGGTCGACATTCAGTTTGTAAAGGCGCGAGGTAACGACGGCATTGATGGCCGTTGGCGTGGCGGCAACGATCATCAGTGTGCCCAAAAGCACCTGATCAGTAAACAGTTGTCGGATTAGTCCGTAGATGATACCGGGCATGATGATGAAGCGCAGCGGCAAAAGGTCAAGAATCCGTCGGTAATACAGGCGGGCCCGGTGAAAATCCATGAGGTATCCCACCGGCAGCAGCGATATCCAGGCGCCGATATGCACCAGACTCTGAAACAGGCTGCCAAAGAATGGCGGCCGTTCGACGCCGTTCGTTTTGAGCAGCATGCCGGCGACCATGCCCAGCAGAGCGAGCTGGTTCCAGGAGAAAAACATTTCGCGCAGATTGAGCTGCAGGCGGGTATGTGTCTTAGCCGCGGTGTGCCGGGCATAATAATATTGCGCCAGCGGAAAGCAAAGCGCAACCAGCAGCAGGTTTTGAAAAGTTGCCACTAGCTGCACATAAGCAAAACCAATTTCGTTGTAGAGAATAAAGCCGCAAAGACCGCCAAGCGTGCCGATATTGGCCAGCATGGCGCTCATGACATAGGCGCCGCGGTCAAGATCGCTGCGGTACCGCCGGGCAAACGTCAGCAAAGCCAGTCCGCCGGGAATCACCACATAAAGAATGCCTAAGACCGGCAGCCAGAAAAGCTGGGAGGAAAGCGGCAGCACCCAGAAACTCAGCAGGGACAGCAGCGTGTAGACAACAATAATATTGAAATGAATAAGAAAATTATTGGTTTTATCGGAAATGATATGTCTTTGATGTAGATAATAACCAAGCGCCAACGGCAGTACCAGATCGGTAAAAACATAGAGAATACGTAATTGAGCAGCTTCCATAAAATCCTCCCGTGATAAAGATTACACATT
The DNA here is from genome assembly GCA_002319815.1 of Megamonas sp. UBA1799. Taxonomy (GTDB): domain Bacteria; phylum Bacillota; class Negativicutes; order Selenomonadales; family Selenomonadaceae; genus UBA1799. The sequence continues at coordinate 43,730 of DCFR01000042.1, read as the reverse complement.
ATCCTATCATGCGCGGGAAAAAATAACAATGGTGTAATCCGGATGAGAAATTACAAAACGTTTTGTTTTCATTTCTTTCTTTGACAGGGTGTGCTATAATAAAGGATATTCTTTTTCAAAAGGGGAGACATTCATGCTTTATCCGTTAAAGCTGAAAGCTCCGCTCAAGGATTATTTATGGGGCGGAACAAAGCTGAAAACAGAATATCAGAAAGAAACAAATTTGGACCAAGTGGCTGAGAGTTGGGAACTGGCCTGCCATAAAGATGGACATAGTATCATTACGAACGGTGAGGCCGCAGGGCTGGAACTGGAACGCTATATTGCCCAGCAGGGGAGCCGTGTGTTGGGAACACATGGCGAGCGCTTTTCTTATTTTCCGCTGCTGATCAAACTTATTGATGCGGAACGGGATCTTTCGGTGCAGGTGCATCCGGACAATGATTACGCGCTGGCCGTTGAAGGCGAGTATGGCAAAACCGAGCTTTGGTATATTGTGGATTGTAAGCCGGGGGCGACTTTGCTGTATGGTTTCCAGAAAGAAATCAGCAAGGAAGAATTCCGGCAGCGGATTGCTGATAATACACTGCTGGAGGTTTGCAACCAGGTGCCGGTACATAAGGGTGATGTGTTTTTCATTGGCGCCGGCACGCTGCATTCTATTGGCGGCGGAATTTTGTTGGCAGAGATTCAGCAGAATTCCAATACGACCTATCGGGTCTATGACTACGGCCGGCTGGGTAAAGACGGCAAGCCGCGGGCGCTGCACATTGATAAAGCGCTCGCGGTTACCCGGTTGGAAAAACCAGCGCCGCTGCCCGTGATTTCAACAACGAGCTTTTTTGCGGAATATGAGATGCGGCTCTTGACCGAGTGTGAATTTTTTACGGTTTATCATTTTAATTTGCATGGCCGCTGTCATATGCAGGCGGGCAAGCAGAGCTTTCAATCGCTGTTGGTTTTGGACGGGCTGATGGAGATTGAGTATCCGAGCGGCATTGATACGCTGGAGAAGGGGGATTCTGTTTTCATCCCCGCTTATTTTGGCGAATATCGGCTGCGCGGCGAGGGCAGCTTCATTTTAAGTATGGTATGAAGAAGGACGATTATGAACGGAATGCGAATGGAATGTGATGTGCCGCTGTATTTTGTTCTTTAAGGAATAAAATACAGGGGGTCTTTTAAGTTATGACAAAATCTATCCGGGGGGCATTGTATTTGTCTCTGGCGGCCAGTATCTGGGGCGGTATGTTTGTAATGGTGCGTATTGCGGTGGCTGTTATTCCGCCGATTCCGCTGGTGTGGCTGCGCTATTTGACTGCGGTTGTCGCGCTGTATGTGGTTGGGACGTTCCGGCACGTTTCCTGGCGCGTTGCGCGGCGGGATTGGCGGTTAGTTTTTTTTGTCGGGTTTGTCGGGCATGCGCTGTCCATTGTTACGCAGGAAACAGGGACGATGCTGACTTCGGCGCAGATGGGTTCGATTATTACGGCGGCAACACCGGCTTTTATGGTCCTTTTTGCGCGTCTTTTGCTGGGAGAAATCCTGACGCCGGGACGGATTCTTTCCGTGGTGTCAGCGACCGTTGGCGTCCTCTTTATTGTGGCCGGTCCGGCTGATGTGAAAATGGCCGGCTGGCTGGGCGGCTTATCGCTGACAATTGCTGCTTTAACCTGGGCGTTGATGTCGGTGCTTTTAAAACGGCTGGCACAATATTCGCCGGTTGTCATTACGTTTTATGGCGTACTGGTAGCGTTGGTTCTGCTGACGCCGTATTCTTTGTGCTGGCTGCAGAGTGTGCCGATAGAAAGTTTGCTTGCGCCGCCGGTTTGCCTGGCCGTGTTGTATCTGGGGCTTGTTTCAACGACGGGCGGATTTTGTCTTTGGAATCAGGGCCTGCTGCTCATGGACGCTTCAGTGGCCGGATTGTTCTTTTTTTTCCAACCGGTTGTCGGAACTCTTTTGGGCTGGCTTTGTTTGGGAGAACCAGTAACGTTTTGGTTCTGGCTGGGTTCGGCGCTGGTAGCCGGCGGAGTATTGTTAGCTATGCGGCGGCCGGCGCGGACAGAATAACGGATATAAAAAGCGGGCATCTCTTTTTCGGAGATGCCCGCTTGTGTTGTATTATGGAATCGCCGGAATAGCCTGGCTGACAGTGTTGTGCCGGATGATGTCCTCAATGCGTAAATCAATATCCAGTTCCTGCTTGTGCAGTGTCTCGGCGGTGTTGAATTCCTCGTTGTTGTTGTCTTTCAGTCCTTTGCTGAAATGCTGCCAGACAGCAACCGTAAGTTCGGTGGATTGGCGCCGCAGTTCCGCTAGATACTGGGAACCCGCTTGAATGCTGGCGGCGTTCAGCTTCTCCTGGCGGGCTTTGAGATCCGGTATGACTTCAGCCTCCAGCAGTTCCGTTACCTTTTTGATCTGATCCGCTGACAGACGGCCATTGGCTGTCTGCGTAAGGGTGTGAAAACGAGCCCGCTGTTGTACAAATTTCTGGTTGTAGCTATCAATAATGGATTGGGTTGCGGCAATATAATTGGCAATATCCTGATTTTGCAGCGGCGCGACGGTGTCGAGATAGTCACGATAGTTTTCAATGTAGCTGACCTGCCAGCGGCCATCCTCAACCTGTTCCATATGCAGGCGCAGAATAAAAGGCGTTTGGGTATAGCGATCCTTGATATGAATTTCTGCCGTAGCCGATTTTCCGGTTACTTTGATACCGCCGATTTTTACCAGTTCCGTGTTCCGCAGTTGGGACCGTTCTAAAAAGCGGTCGTAATCAATGCCCAGCTGGCGCCCTTTTAAAATATCGGAGCCTTCCGGAAGCGTCCACTCGCCGGTGGCCGCATAACGGCGGATGGTATCGGCGGTTCCCTGCGCCATCTGGGGCTTAATCAACACATAAAATTTTTTAAATAAAGCTTTTGTCTGCGGGGTCAGCGACGCGTCATATTTAAAAAGATCCATTGTAAGGTCGTCATATGCCGTCATCGTCAGCAGTTCAAGATTGATATAGCGGTCAAATGTCTTTGAATCATGGCTTTCAGCGGCCGATTGCAGCTCGTGCAGGGCGTATTCCGGCGTCCGGGCATAGATAAAAAAGTGCCAGAACCAAAAGACCAGCAAAAGTGCAAATAAAGCAATGATCAGTATTTCCCGACGACGCTGCCGCCGTCGCCGCCGAAGCCGGGTACGTAGCAATTCATGTGGCATGCAATTTGTTCCTGCTTTCATTCGAATGATAAATTCGCTCTTTGACGACTGCCTTTAACGAGGCTGCGTCAAAAGCGACTAAGTTCCTGAGTAAATTCGGCTGAAGTTTCGGCGGCGTTAAAATGCTGCCGGAACAAAGTCTTCGTTTATGCAAATATAGTATCATTCTATCATAAATTAGCTGAGGGCAAAAGAGATTATGGCTTTTTTTCGCTAATTTCCTATACAAAATACGAACACATATGCTAAAATTAATTTGAGGAGGGCAGAAACATGAAATGGATTAATCATCAGATTGTGACCGGCGTTGTGGTTTATGCAGCCACAAATAGTCTTTTATATACCGCCTATAGTATGGCGGGAACTATTCTGCCCGATAAACTGGAGGGGGATCCGCGCCGCGCCAGTAATTATTGGGCTTGGCGCAGCCGGCATCGCGGCTGGTCGCATTGGCCGGTGCCATATCTTTTTGTTATTGCCATGCTGCTGCTGGTAAAAAAAGGAAATATGGCTGCGATTGATATGTGGGATGTCAGCCTGATCACTATTTATATTATGATCGGGGCGCTGCTGCATATCCTGGAAGATGCGCTTTGCGGAAAAGTGCCGCTGATTTCCCTGTCGGAAAAAATTGGACTTAAGTTATTCAAAGTTGGGTCTTTTCGGGAATATTTTTGCTGTATTCTGCTGGTTTTACTGGTATATGCGGCAAAAGCCTTCACTTGAAAGTAAAAAATTTCTTTTGCGAAACTCTGCTTTTGTGCTAGAATAGATATATTATATACATCTCTATCTTTTTGGCTGAGAAAGGTGCAGTGAGCGTATGGAGGCTGGCAATAAACGGGAGCAGGCATTAAAAGTAAAATACCTGCGGCTCTTGTCCGAAAAATATCCGACGAAAGAGTCCGTTTACGAACGGCTGGTTCATTTACAGGCACAGCTGGGATTGCCAAAGGGCGTCGAGCATTTTATGAGCGATCTGCATGGCGAGTACGAGACTTTTTTTCATATCTTGAACAACTGTTCGGGTGTTATCCGGGAGAAAGTAGATTATGTATTTGGGGCGCGGCTGACGGATGAAGAAAAAGCGGAGTTCTGCACGCTGGTTTATTATCCCCGCGAAAAAATTGAGCGTATGCGCATTGAGCGAAAAAATACGCCGGAATGGTATCGGGAAAATTTGTCCCGTTTGTTGGAATTGTCTAAGCTGATGTCGTATAAGTACCCGCTGGCTAAAGTAAAAAGTTTTATTCCCAATCGTTTTGCCTCCGTTATTGTTGAACTCATGAATACGAGGCCGGAAGCGGATCCGGCGCAGTTTGTTTATCATAAGCGGCTGCTGAATATGATCGTGCAGATTGACAGCGGAGCGGCTTTTATAGAGGCGATGACGGTGCTGGTAAAACGGCTGGCGGTCGACCACATGCATATTGTCGGCGATTTTTTTGACCGGGGATCGCGTCCCGATGCGATTCTGGATAAAATTATGAATTGCCCCTCACTGGATATTCAGTGGGGGAATCATGATATCCTTTGGATGGGCGCTGCCTGTGGCAACGAGGCCTGCATCGCTAATGTCGTGCGTAATAATCTGCGTTATAATAATACCGATGTGCTGGAAAAGGGCTATGCAATCGGATTGCGTCCGCTGACGCTTTTTGCGGCCCGGCAGTATCCGGCGGCTCCGCCGCTCAAGGCTTCTGAGTGGGCGATCTCAATCATTATGTTCAAACTGGAGGGTCAGATCATCCAGCGCAATCCGGATTATCATATGGAAAGCCGGTTACTGCTGGATAAAATCAATTATGCAGCCGGTACTGTTACGTTGGATGGGCAAAGTTATCCCTTGAATCAAACTCGTTTCCCCACCATAGATCCCAATGATCCCTATTGTTTATCACCGGAAGAAGAGGCGATCATGAAGGATCTGCAGTCTTTTTTCCTCGAGAGTGAGCCTTTAAAACGACATGTGGATTTCCTTTATCAGAAGGGCAGTATGTACACCTGCTACAATCAAAATCTGCTGTTTCATGGATGCATGCCGCTCAATGATGATGGAAGCTTTACGGAATTGACTTTTTCCGGAAAAACTTATGCCGGGCGGGCGTATTTTGATTATGCGGATGCCTGTGCCCGGCGAGCCCACAGCAGTCATGAGCAGAATGCGTTGGATTTTATGTGGTACCTTTGGTGTGGGCGCCGTTCGCCGCTGTCTGGCCGCGAGTTCAAGACTTTTGAGCGCATGCTGGTCGATGATGAGAGTACTTGGAAAGAACCTTCAGATGCGTATTTCAAGCTTATTAATGATGATGATATCTGCGAAAAAATTCTGCAAGAGTTTGGGTTGGATCCGCAGCGCGGGCATATTATCAATGGTCATGTGCCGGTCAAGGCTAAAAAAGGCGAAAATCCGGTTAAGGCCGGCGGGAAGGCTATTGTCATTGACGGCGGTTTTTGCCGCGCCTATCATAGCAAAACCGGCATTGCCGGTTATACGCTGGTATCGAATTCGCGGGGGCTGCGATTGTTGACGCACCAGGCTATAGCGGATGTTCGTACGGCGCTGAAGGAAAATAAGGATATCGAGTCGGTAGCGGAGGCGGTAGAACTGCAGACCAGCAATACGACGGTGGGCGATACCGACGAGGGCAAAGCCATGCAGGAGGAAATTACCGATCTTTACAGTTTGTTATTTGCCTATCAGCGCGGTTTGTTGAAACCGGCCGATTAAAAAATGCCAGCCGCATTTGCGGCTGGCATTTTTTAATTTAAATGACGCAATTACGCTCATATGCACGCCTTTATCAACTGGCAGATGAGCGTAATTCGGTTTTAGAGTACATTTGAATCGTATTTATTTATGACTCGGCTTTAACAGCGTCCCAGCCGGTCTGGAGCGCCTGCATGTTCTGCTCAATGGTGGACGCCGGCACGCGATCCGCTACGCACTGCCGGACGGTGTCCAGCCGGACCAGTTGTGTGAGATGAACGATCGCACCGAGTGCAACAATATTGGCGTAAAGCGCTTTGCCGATTTTTTCAACCGCCAGTTTAGTAATCGGAATCCGGACGATATGGCTGTATGCCGGCACATTGGGAACCAGATCCGTATCAAGAATCAGAAGCCCGTTGGCGGCGAGGTCGCCGGAGTATTTGTCGGCGGCTTTTTGGGTCATTGCCAGCACATAGTCCGGCTGCAGCACCTTCGGATGATAGATGGTGTCTTCGGCGATAATGACTTCGGCTTTTGAAGCGCCGCCGCGGGCTTCCGGCCCGTAGGATTGGGACTGCACGGCATTTTTTCCTTCGACAATTGCCGCTTCGGCAAAGATGATGGCGGCAGTGATCACGCCCTGTCCGCCGGAACCGGAAAATCTGAGCTGATTCATTTCTGATCGCCTCCCGCTCTTTGGATAACTTCGTCATAAGCCGTGGTATAGTCTTCATATTGGGCACTGTAAAAAAGCCCAATGGGGAATTTTTCTTCTCGTTTTTCTGCCGGCAGTTTATCCCAGGCCGGTTTCATGATGGCCTGATCACGCATCCATTTCATCATGTCAGCCGGCTCGGGCAGTTTGTTTTTGCGGCCATAGGCCGTCGGACACTGCACCACGGCTTCAATAAATGAAAATCCCTGATTGTCAAAGCCGCCGGCGATCATCTCGGTCAGGTGCTGCACATGAAAAGCGGTGCTGCGGGCAACGTAGGTTGCGCCGGAGGCAATCGCCAGCTGGCAGACGTCAAAAGGCCGGTCAATGGCTCCATAAGGAGCGGTGGTTGCTTTTTTGCCATAGGGAGTCATCGGCGATGCCTGGCCGCCGGTCATGCCGTAGATGCTGTTATTGAAAAGCACCACGGTAAGGTCGACATTGCGGCGGGCGGCGTGAATAAAAAGATTACCGCCGATAGCAGTACAGTCGCCATCGCCGGTGATGACAATCACATTGAGTTCCGGGCGCGCCAGTTTGATGCCGGTGGCAAAAGGAATCGCCCGCCCATGCGCGGTGTGCAGCGTATCAAAGTCCATATAGCCCGAGGCCCGCGATGAGCAGCCAATGCCGGAAACAATAACGGTGTTGTCCTGTGACAGTCCTTTTTTTTCAATGGCCATTACAATGGCTTTCATGGCAATGCCATTGCCGCAGCCAGGGCACCAGAGGTGCGGCAGGCGGTTTTGGCGAAAATATTTTTCAAAGCTTCTTTCCATCAGATTCTGCCTCCCGCACAAAGATTTTTGATTGCTGTTTCAATTTCTGTCGGCGTAAAGATTTCCGTGTTGTATTTTGCCAGTAATTTTACCGGGCATTGCCCCGCAGCGGCGCGTTCAATTTCACCCACCAGCTGCCCATAGTTGAGCTCCGGTACCAGAATCCCCTGCACTTGTTTGGCCAGGCGGGCAATCATCTTATCCGCAAAAGGCCAGATCGTCATCAGCCGCACCATGCCGACTTTGATTCCCTGCCGACGGGCGTTCTGCACGGCTTCGTATGCCGTGCGCGATACGCCGCCAAAAGTGACAACGGCATAGTCGGCGTCTTCAAGGAAAAATTCGTCATAATGAATGATTTCATCTTCGGCACGGGAAATTTTCTCGTGCAGGCGGCGGATCGATTTTTCTGTTACGGACGGGCTGCCGGAAGGGAAGCCCGTTTCGTCGTGAATCAGTCCGGTCACGTGAATGCGATAGCCTTCGCCAAAGTCAGCGACATTGGGAACCAGATCTTCTTCCGGTGTATATGGCTGGTAGCCTTCGCTGCGCGTGCATTTTGGCTGACGGCGGGCATAGACCGGCAGTTCGCCGGGTTCCGGCAAAACCACGCGTTCCCGCAGGTGGCCGACGATTTCATCCATGAGCAGGATGACAGGCGTGCGGAATCGTTCGGCATAATTTACGGCCATGACAGTAGCATCAAATGCTTCCCGCACTGTCCAGGGAGCGAGAGCAATCACCGGATGATCGCCGTGGGTTCCCCAGCGGGCCTGCATGACATCGCCCTGCGATGGGCTTGTGGGCTGACCGGTAGAAGGACCTACGCGCTGGACATCGACCAGAACCGCCGGGATTTCAGCGCAGGCAGCGTAGCCAATTAGTTCCTGCTTCAGCGAGAAGCCCGGACCGCTCGTGGCATCCAAAACTTTTTGCCCGGCCAGCGAAGCCCCGAGGATCGCTCCCATGCTGGCAATTTCATCTTCCATCTGGACAAATTTGCCGCCAACCTGCGGCAGCAGTTTGGCCATGGTTTCGGCAATTTCCGTCGACGGCGTGATCGGATAGCCGGCAAAAAAACGTACGCCGGCATAAATTGCTCCTTCTGCTACGGCTTCATTCCCCTGCATTAACCGCGCCTTATTCATTGGCTCACCTTCTTATCAACAAAAATAGCATAATCCGGGCAGCGCAGCTCGCACTGTCCGCAGGCGATACAGGCCTCGCCGTTTACAACCTGAACTTTGCTGAGCTCATCCAGAGCCAGCACCTGTTTTGGACAAAATGCAACACAGATTCCACAGCCTTTGCACCTTGCCATTTTGATGGTGATGTCTGAGATCATACGTTTCCCTCCAAATGATAAAGATCAATGCATAAAATGCATAAATATCAAAAATATTTAACATGCAAGTACAATCATAGCAAAAAATCAAGATAAAATCTATAAAATTTGTATATTTTATAAGAAAAATGATTAAATATACAAAACAAGCATATGCTGAGCTTATATATAACAAATATTACATAGAAGATATGTAATATTTGCAGAGAATCAAAAATCAGGTCTTTTGTTTCAATCTACTGATCATCCGGTCTTTAACGCCGGTAAAACTTTCAACCGCCGCAAGAGTATGCTATAATACATGGCAGCTGCTCAAGTAAAAGCAGTTGGGATTATTTTGAGCTATGTTTGGAGGAGATTTTTTATGAACAAAAAAGTATTGCTTGGTCTTACTCTGGGATTGTCCCTGAGCACAGCGGCGGCTTGCGCCGCGCCGCTTGAAGACTACAGCGTCGGTAAGGCGGAAGTCAATGTGGGCACAACGTTGGCGCCGGCGATGGCAACGAGTCAGAATGGGCACACTGATAAAGGAAGCGTTAAAAACCGTATTGAAGGCGGCGCTACCGTCGGCCTGGGCCACAATATGGCTTTTCAGTTCAAGTATGTTGATAATCAGCAGAAACCGAACAGCAGCGAATTCAATCTGCGCACCCAGGAATATAATCTGCGCTACAAAGTGGATAAGAATCTTTCCGCTTATGTCGGTCAGATGCATGCCCGGTTTGAGGCCAAAGGCAATGGCGATGCAACGCGCAATACGCTGCAGGCGGGCGTGCAGTATGAGACGAAGCTCGGAAAGAATCTTACCGGCTGGGCTGGCATGGGCTTTGGCAGCAATCTGCAGCACTATGAGCTTGGCGTGGGCTATGCTCTGACGCAGAATATCGATCTGGATCTTTCCTATCAGTACACGCAGGTCAAGGATTTTCATATTGCCGGAACAAATGTGGATTCTACAGGCAAAGGTCTTTATGCAGGGTTGTCCTTTAAATTCTGATTTCGACATGAAAAAGCCGCATCCTTCTAAAGGACGCGGCTTTTTTGCTGCAATTTCATTCTTTTTTTGAATGATGGCTCAGACTATTTTGGTTGTCCAGCGTTCGATATTCCAGATCGCATCAATCCAATCTTCGTAGAACTCCGGCTCATGGGAGACCATGAGCAGCGTTCCCTTATATTCGCGGAGGGCGCGCCGGAGTTCTTTTTTTGCTTCCACATCGAGATGATTCGTCGGTTCGTCGAGTACCAGCAGATTGGTTTTTCGCAGCGTAAGTTTACACAGGCGCACCTTGGCTGCTTCGCCGCCGGAAAGAACCGTCATCTGATTGGTGATGTGTTCGTTGGTAAGTCCGCAGGAGGCAAGCGCGGCGCGCACTTCAAAATTCGTGAGGCCGGGATAGTCCTGCCAGACTTCTTCAATTGCCGTGCGGCTGTTGCCCTGTGCGGATTCCTGCTCAAAATAACCGGGAGAAACAAATTCACCAAGATCAATGTGGCCGGAAATAGCCGGAATCTGACCCAGCAGGGTTTTTAACAGCGTTGTTTTTCCCAGACCGTTTACCCCGACCAGCGCAATTTTCCGGCCACGCTCCAACTGAATGTCAACCGGGTTGGTGAGCGCCGTGTCGTAGCCAAGCACCAGCCGTTTCGCTTCAATGACAAAGCGGCTCGGCGTGCGGTCCTCCGGAAAGTGAAAATGCGGTTCCGGTTTTTCCTGCCGCTTTTCAATCACTTCCATTTTGTCGAGGCGTTTCTGTCGGCTGTTGGCCATGCCGCGGGTGGCGACCCGCGCTTTGTTGCGCTGAATAAAATCCTGCTCGCGCCGGATTTCCTGCTGCTGCCTTTCATAGGCGGCTTCCTGTTGACGAACCTTCAGCGCGTGCATTTCCTGAAATTTTTCATAACTACCGGTGTAGCGGGTGATATGGGTATCTTCAACATGATAAATGACATTGGTGACGGCATTGAGAAAAGGAACGTCGTGGGACACGAGGATAAAGGCATTTTCATAATTGACCAAATAGTTTTTGAGCCATTCAATGTGTGGGGCATCCAGATAGTTTGTCGGCTCATCAAGAATGAGAATCATTGAGTTCTGCAGCAAGAGTTTTGTCAGCAGAACTTTGGTACGCTGACCGCCGGACAGTTCATCCACCAGCCGTTCCAGTCCAATGTCGGCCAGGCCCAGTCCGCCGGCTACCGTATCAATACGGGTGTCAATATCATAAAAACTGTTTGCGTCAAGAATACTCTGTATCTCGCCAGCGTCGCTCATCAGCCGGTCGGCTTCTTCCGGGGAAGCCGCTTCCATCTTGTCATAGCAGGCAAGCATTTCCTTTTCTAATTGATACATATCGTCAAAAGCGGTGCGCAGCGCTTCGCGGATCGTCATGCCCGGCTTCAGCGCAGCGTGCTGATCCAGATAGCCGACCGTTACCCGGCGGGCCCATTCCACTTTGCCTTCATCCGGCGTCAGTTGCCCGGTGATAATGGCGAGAAATGTTGATTTTCCCTCGCCATTGGCGCCGACCAGCGCCACATGTTCTCCCTGGAGCAGCCGGAAGGAGGCGTCTTCAAAAATCGTACGCGCGCCAAAGCCGTGCGATACATGTTCTACGGTTAAAACACTCATGGGGATTCTCCTTCATTTTTACAAATTGCCTTTTATTATAACAAAAAAATAATGGCTTGCCTAGTTTTTGACAGCGGTTTATTTCAGATGAGAAAAGAATTGTTCTACTTCCCGCTGCAAAGCTATGGCTGCGGCTGACATCAAACGGCCCTTGCGGTAAACAATGCCGATGGTGCGCTGAATCGGGGCGTCGGCCAGCGGAATGGCTTTGATGCGGCGGGGAGATACGCTGCGCACATAAAGCCGGGGCAAGACACTGACGCCAATATTTTTTTCTACCATTTCGCGCAAGTCGTCCATCTCACTGAGTTCGATTACCGGAGTAAAGTCATAGCCCTTTTCCTGGCAGGCTTGATCAAAAATCTGGCGTATCAGATATTTTTTTGACATCAGGATCAGCGGTTCGTCGCGCAGTTGATCGAGTGTAAGCTGCCGCTGCCGGGCCAACGTATGGGTTCGTGCAGCGATGACAGCCAGCGTTTCTGTGTAGAGAGGGATGCTTTCCAATTCCCGGTCCGCCAGCGGCAGAAAAACAATGCCGAAATCAAGTTCGTTTTGCAGTAGTTTATGACGAATGGTTTCCGTGGAAAGCTGTTCTACGGAAATCTGTATTTTGGGAAACTGCTGATGAAATGTCATGACAGTTTCCATGGCCAAATAACTGCCGAGACAGGCAATTTTTACATGGCCCCGTTCCAGTCCTTTGAGCTGGCTGATGTCGGTCTCGGCCTGCTCCAGGGTGTCGAAGACGCGCAGACTGTATTTCAGCAGGATTTCGCCGGCTTCGGTCAGGAGAACTTTTTTGCCGATGCGGTCAAACAGCGGTGTGTTCACTTCTTGTTCCAATAAGTGAATTTGCTGGCTCAGCGTCGGCTGGGCAATGCGCAGGCTTTCTGCTGCCTTGGTGAAATGAAGATATTTGCAGACTGCAATAAAATATTGTAAATGCCGAAGTTCCATACGTATCCCTCATTGATAGTTTTTACCTATTATTATAATCGAAAAATGTTAATTGAACAATCATTTTTTGCATGGTATAGTAGCGCTATAAAGAAATGTGAGGTGTCAATATCATGTGGATCTGGTTGTTGCTCATGCTTTGTAACCTGCTCTGGGCAGGAAATTTTATATCAGGAAAAATTGCGGCCGGGGAGTTTCCTCCATTTTGGATCAGCTTGCTGCGCTGGAGCATTGCCGCGGTGATTTTGCTGCCGCTGGCTTTTTGGGCGCAGCCATTTCGCCTTCGGTCGATTGATCGGAAAACATGGTTTTATCTGGCAGCCATGGGGCTTTTTGGCATTGATCTTTTTACGCTGTTTACGTATTCGGCGCTGCAGTATAGTTCGCCGGTCAATGTATCGCTGATCAGTACTTTGACGCCGGTTTTTGCCATGCTGTTTGCGGCTTTTGCGCTAAAAACACGGATTTATCGGCGGCAATATCTGGGGCTTCTGCTGGCAATTTTTGGCGTGGCGTTTATTCTTACCCGGGGCAATCTCGATCAATTAGGCGCTATGCAGTTTAATCGGGGGGATATGCTGATGCTGTTTGCCGATATGAGTTGGGTGCTTTATACGGCGGCCGGAAAAAATATCACGACGTTGCCGCCCATTACGACAACAGCGCTTTCAACTTTGCTGGGGGTGGTGTTTCTGCTGCCTTTTGCCCCGTTGGTCCCGCTGTCGGTGGCGACGGTCAGCCGAGCCGGTGCTCTTAGTATTCTTTATATTAGTCTGGGGGCTTCGGTTTGTGCGTTCATTCTATGGAATTTTGCGCTGCAGCGTGTCAATCTGACGGCAGCCAGTATATCCATGAATCTGATTCCCCTGTATACCGCAGCAATTACCGTGCTGCTGGGCGGGACGTTTTATCGGGCGCAGCTCATTGGCGGGCTGCTGGTTCTGTTGGGGATTGGCTGTATAAGCGTACCGGCGGGGAAATATTCGTGGCGGACGGCAGTGAAAATGATGCCGGGACGAAGGCTTTGGTTGTATCCGCTGCGTTTGATTACGCTGCTGGCCGGCGGGAAAAGTGTTGGCTGACCGAAAAGCTGAAAAAATGCATCATAAAAACAAATATCTTTTTAAGATGTACAGATAAAACGCTTTTTAAAATAATACTTGCGAATTTATCACTGCTGTGTTATTATATCAATAATTTCATTTGCTAAAAACGATGAGCAGGAAAAGTAGATCGCGGGGAACCGTTCAGAGAGCCGGGTAAGGTGAGAGCCGGTCGGGGAGGCGCGAGGGAAGTTCGCCTGGGAGTTGCCCGCTGAAGAATCTGGGTAGGCGGTGCCGGAGCCTTTGCCGTTATAAAGAGGTGCATATCGGTGATTGCCTGTATGCGATAAAGATATCTGCTGCGGCAGATAATTAAGGTGGTACCGCGAGTTGAGCCTCGTCCTTTACAGGATGGGGCTTTTTTTATTGGAGGTAAAAGAATGGAAAAAATGGGCTTTTTAGGGCCGCCAGGCACGCACAGCGAGGCAGCGGCGCTTTATCTCAATGGCGTGCTGCCGGAGCCGGCGGAGCTGACAGCCTATCCGGAAATTTTTGCCGCGCTGCAGGCGGTGGCCGATCATAAGGCAGATAGTTGTCTGGTGCCGGTGGAAAATTCTTTGGAAGGTTCCATTAACATTACGCTGGACACTTTGGCCCGCAGTGATGAGCTGATTGTGCGGCGGGAGCTGATCTGGCGGGTACATAATCAGCTCATGGCCAAATGCCCGGTGGATGCTGTGCGATTGATCTATTCCCATGCGCAGCCTTTGGCGCAGTGCCGCGGCTATTTGAAAGCGCATTTTCCGCAAGCCAGGCTGATTGCTGCTGCCAGTACAGCGCGGGCGGCAGCTTTGGTGGCAGCGAGCGATCCGGCAGAAGGGTGCGCGGCGATTTGCACGGCCCGCGCCGGCGAGCTATACGGGCTTACGGCGGTTGCCACGGAGATTCAGGACAGCAGCGAGAACTGCACCCGCTTTTATCAGGTGGGGCGTCGTCCGGCATTGCCGCTGCCGCAGGGGGATACGGGCCGGGCGCTGATCATCTGCCAGATTGACGGTTCCCGGGCGGGCAGTTTGTGCGAGGTATTGCAGGAGTTCGCTTCGCGGCATGTCAATATGACGCGCATTGAGTCGCGTCCGGCCAGAACTGAACTGGGGGCCTATTTATTCTTTTTTGATCTGGAAATCAACGGCGGGCCGCGCTGTAAACTGACGGAATCAATTGCGGCGGTGCAGCGGCGCAGCATATGGCTGCGGCATTTGGGTGAGTTTCCAGTTTTGATAGCAAAGCAAAAATAAAAAAATGTATTATTAAAAGGAGCGAATTTTATATGGTTATTATTATGAATGCGGATGCAACGGCGCAAAATATTAAAGAAGTCATTGAAGTCATTGAAAAGGCGGGCCTGCAGGCGAAAGTAATGGAAGGCGAACAGCAGAAGATCGTCGGTGTCATCGGCGACAAAACCCGGTTGGCAATGGTGCCGTTCGATGCCATGGACGGCGTTGATACGACGGTCCAGATTTCCAAAAGTTACAAACTGGTGAGCCGGGAATTCCACCCGAAGTCCAGTGTGATTGATATTGATGGCGTAAAAATCGGCGGCGGCAATTTTGTTGTTATGGCCGGACCGTGTGCGGTAGAATCGCGGGAACAACTGCTGGAATCGGCGGAGATTGCCAAAAAAGGCGGCGCTCAGTTTTTACGCGGCGGCGCTTATAAACCGCGGACCTCGCCGTACTCTTTCCAAGGGCTGGAAGAAGAGGGGCTTAAGTATTTAGCGGAGGCGCGGGAATGTACCGGGCTTAAGATCGTTACGGAAGTCACGGAGGTGGAAGCCGTAGACACGGTGGCGGCCTATGCCGATTTGCTGCAGGTCGGCGCCCGCAACATGCAAAACTTTCGTTTGTTGAAAGAAGTGGGGCGGGCCAACAAGCCGGTCATGCTGAAACGCGGCCTGGCGGCGACTCTCAATGAATGGCTTAATGCCGCGGAATATATCATGAATGAAGGCAACCAGAATGTCATTCTTTGCGAGCGCGGCATCCGTACCTATGAGACCTATACCCGCAATACGCTGGACCTCAGCGCCGTGGCCGCCGTCAAACATTTGTCGCATTTGCCGATTGTCGTTGATCCCAGCCATGGAACCGGTAAATGGCGCATGGTGAAACCTATGGCATTTGCTGCGGTAGCCTGCGGCGCCGACGGTCTTATCATGGAAATGCATCCCAATCCGGCAAAGGCGCTTTCCGATGGACCGCAGTCGCTTACGCCGGAAAACTATCTTGAACTTATGGCTGGCGTGAAAAAACTGTATGCTTTTCTGCAGGAGAGCGGGCTGGCAATCGATCATTTGTGATTTTTAAAGATAAAAATAAAAATACGCCGTGCGGCTTTAGGCTGCACGGCGTGTTTTGCTGCTATGGATTTCAGGCGCTGGCCGGAGAAACAATGTTCTCGATGGCGGGACGCGCTCCTTTGGTAATACAGTCCTCAGTAATGGTCACCCGGCGGGGTTCATCGGACTTAGGGATGTCGAACATGACATCCAGCATGGTGTCTTCGATGATGCCTTTCAGGCTGCGGGCTCCGGTTTTGCGGTCAATCGCTTTTTTGGCGACCGCCCGCAGTGCAGCTTCGTCGAACTTCAGCTCTACGTTGTCCATCGCCAGCAATTTTTCATATTGGCGCACCGGCGCATTTTTCGGCTCGGTCAGAATGCGGAGCAGCGCGTCTTCATCCAAGGTCTCCAGCGTGCAGATAATCGGCAGGCGGCCAATGATTTCCGGAATGATGCCATATTTCATGAGATCTTCCGGGTTGACCTGATGAATGAGTTCATCGTATTTTGGTTTGTCCTGCTTACCTTTGACAACGGCGCCAAAGCCAATATTAGCATCGGATTTTTTCAATCGGGATTCAATGACTTTGTCGATGCCGACAAAAGCGCCGCCGACAATAAAGAGAATATTGCGGGTATCGACTTTGATAGTCGGCGCTTCCGGATGTTTGCGCTGTCCGCGGGCGGTGAATTCTACTTCGCTGCCCTCCAGCATTTTGAGCAGGGCCTGCTGTACGCCTTCATGTCCCGGGTCAGCGGTAATGGAGTTGTTTTCTCCCGATTTGCGGGCAATTTTATCAAACTCATCCAGATAGATAATGCCGTGCTCGGTCTTTTCAATATCTTTATTGGCGGCATAATAAAGGTTGCGAACGGCAACTTCCACATCCGCGCCGACAAAACCGGCTTCGGTGAGGCTGGAAGCGTCCGTGACGGCAAAGGGGATATCCAGCAAAGTTGAAAGGTGCTGCAGCAAAGCGGTTTTGCCGCAGCCGGACGGTCCGATCATAATGACATTGGACTTTTCAATTTCAGTGCCGTCCTCATTGTTTGTATAGCCATACTTCATGCGTTTGTAATGGTTGTATACGGCCACCGACAGAATTTTCTTCGCGTGCTCCTGATTGATAATATATTCATCCAGATATTGTTTAATGAGATGCGGACGATTCTTGTGAAGCGTATCGTCCAGCGTGTCGGCAAATTCTTTTTTGTGCTCGATTTCCTGTTCATCTTCATGTTCTTCAATAAAATGATAAATATCCTTGATACAGCTGCGGCAAATCGCAAAACCGGATTGCGGGTCGTAAATCGGCATATCGTACTGGTTATGGATCGTCACCATGCGCTTGCAAAAGCTGCAAGCATGCTGCATTGGTGTGTTATTTGGCATACTTTCATCCTCCGTTTATATTTCACTCTCTCCTATTATCGTTGATAATGAGTATTTTTTCAAGGCAATTTTTTCTTCTTCTCTTGCGTGGCCTCCTTTTTGTGTGGTATAATTAGCTCGTAATGGACGGGGTGCCGTCTGTTTTCAATGCAAGCTGGCTTTTGCCCCTACACGGGAAGCTAGGCAACCAAGTTTTCGCATAGAGAACTTGTATCACTCCCAGTTTGGGGAAAAGAGAGGTGTATAGAGATGAAAGAAGGAATCCATCCGGAATACTTCGAGGCTACGGTAACGTGTGGCTGCGGCAATACGTTCAAGACGGGGTCGACGAAGCAGGATCTGCGTGTTGATGTCTGCTCCAAGTGCCATCCGTTCTTTACCGGACGTCAGCGTGATATCGCTGCCGGCGGTCGTATTGAGAAGTTCAACAAACGCTACGGCAACAAATAAGCGAAGCAAACGGAGCAGAGCAGCGATGCTCTGCTTCCTTTATATTTGAAGGAATTGGCATGTATTCCGGAAATTCCGGTTTAGAGGGGGAATTCCGTTGAAAGATAAATTAATGGTGGGTGGACAGGCCGTAATCGAGGGCGTCATGATGCGCGGACCTCAGCTGGTAGCGACAGCGGTGCGCGAGCCGTCGGGAAAAATCAGCGTGCAGACGAAACCGGTACATTCGGTGGGCGACCGTTGGCCGATTTTGAAGAAACCGCTGCTGCGCGGTGTTGTGTCTTTGTATGAATCGCTTATTCTCGGGATTAAATCGTTGTCGTATTCTGCGCAAATGGCCGGGGAAGAAGACGAGCAGCTTTCCGATAAGGAAATGGCCGGGACGATTGCTTTTGCCTTTGCTATGGCCGTGGTGCTGTTTGTGGTGATTCCTACCGGCGCGGCCAGGTTTTTTCATACGATTACCGAGGATCCGGTGTTTTTGAATTTGATGGAAGGCGTTTTGCGGCTGCTTATTTTTCTGGCCTATATTTTCGCTATTTCCCGGATGGACGGCATTTACCGGGTGTTCCAATATCATGGCGCGGAGCATAAGACAATTCATGCGTATGAAGCCGGCGGTCCGCTGACGGTCGAGAATGTGCAGCGATTTTCCCGGCTGCATCCGCGCTGCGGAACGGCGTTTCTGCTCATTGTCATGGTGGTGAGCATTTTTGTTTTTGCTTTTTTGGGCTGGCCGGATCTCTGGCTGCGTATTGCGAGCCGGGTGGTTTTGCTGCCGGTAGTAGCCGGCATTTCCTATGAGGTGATCCGTTTTGCCGGGCGGTCGACCAATCCGGTCGTCCATGTGGCGACCTTACCGGGACTCTGGCTGCAGAAGATCACAACGAATCCGCCGGCGGATGAGATGATCGAGGTGGCTATTCAATCGCTGCTGGCCGTACTGCCGCCGGAAGAACGGGCGCGCATGGGCTGGCCGGATGAGGATCGGGAAGCTTTGGCGGCTGCCTGCGGGGCGGCCGCTGCCACCGAGGATATAAAGGACCGGGCTGCCTGTGCGGCAGCAGAACCGGCATTGGATACGAAGAATTGATTGTGGAGGAAAGACTACGTGCTGGAACAATTACAAGCAGTAGAAGATAAATATTTGGAACTGGAATCGCTGATCAGCGATCCGGAAGTGTTGTGCCAGGTGGAGAAATGGCAGCGTTATAGCAAGGAACATGCGGCGCTGGCTCCGGTGGTGGAAAAGTTTCGCGAATATAAACAGGTTGTGAAGAGCATCAGCGATGATAAGGCTCTTTTTGACGAGCCGCTGGAAGACGATTTTCGCAAACTAGTCGAGGCGGAGCTGGCTGAACTCAAACAGCGGAAACAACAACTGGATCAGGAATTGCCGGTTTTGCTGCTGCCCAAGGACCCCAATGATGACAAAAATGTTATTGTTGAGATCCGGGGCGGTGTCGGAGGGGAGGAAGCCGCTTTGTTTGCCGGCGATCTTTTTCGCATGTACACGCGGTATGCCGAAAAACAGGGCTGGCGAGTTGAGCTTATAGATTCCAATCAGACGGAGCTTGGCGGCTTTAAAGAGGTTTCTTTTTCGATTGATGGTTATGGCGCATACAGCAAGCTCAAGTATGAGAGCGGGACGCATCGGGTGCAGCGGGTTCCAGCTACGGAATCCGCCGGGCGGATTCATACTTCCGCCGTTACGGTGGCCGTGCTGCCGGAGGCCGAGGAGGTTGAGGTGGCAATCCGTCCGGAAGATTTGCGCATTGATACGTATTGCGCGCATGGGGCGGGTGGTCAGTACGTCAACCGTACCGAGACGGCAATCCGCATCACGCATTTGCCTACGGGCATTGTTGTGCAGTGCCAGGACGAGAAATCCCAGCTGAAGAACAAAGAACAGGCAATGCGCGTGCTGCGGGCCCGGATTTATGAGCGCGCCCAGCAGCAGCAGCAGCAGGCGATCGCTGCCGATCGTAAGAGTCAGGTTGGGTCCGGAGACAGAAGCGAGCGGATCCGTACTTATAATTTTCCGCAGGGGCGAGTGACGGATCATCGTATCGGATTGACGCTGCATAAGCTGGAGGCCGTGCTCAACGGTGAGATTGAAGAACTTCTGAACGCGCTTATTACCGCGGATCAGGCGGCAAAAATGAAGCAGGTAAAGTGATATGGCAAATCAGATATGGACAATCGGATCTATATTGAAGTGGACAGGGCAGTATTTTGGCACGCGGGGTATTGAATCACCCCGGCTGGATGCCGAGGTACTGCTTTCGCATGTGCTGGGAAAACCGCGTATTTATTTGTATGTGCATTTTGATGAACCCTTGGAGGCTGCCGAGCTGGCGCAATACCGGGAGTATATCCGGCAGCGGGTCGCCCGGCAGCCGGTGGCGTATATTGTTGGGCGGCGGGAGTTTATGGGCCTTACTTTTCAGGTTACACCGGCAGTGCTGGTGCCGCAGCCGGATACCGAGGTACTGGTGCAGGCGGCTATAGACCGTCTGCCGGCAATGCCGACGGCGAGGGTGGCTGATATTGGCACAGGCAGCGGCGCGATTGCCTTGTCGTTACTTTATTATATGAAGCAGCTGCGGGCGGCGGCGGTTGATATTTCGCAGGCGGCCTTGACCGTTGCCGCAGCTAATGCCGCTGCGCTGGGCGTTGCTGATCGCGCGGTCTTTTATGAAGGCGATTTGCTGGCTCCGCTGGCGGGAGAAACGTTCACGGCCATTGTTTCCAATCCGCCGTATATTCCCACAGCGGATATTGCCGGCCTGGCGCCGGAGGTGCGTTCGGCGGAACCTATGGGGGCTTTGGACGGGGGAGCGGATGGATTAGCTTTTTATCGTCGACTGGTTGCAAATGCGCCGGCTTTTATTGTGCCGGGCGGATTTCTAGCCGTTGAGGTCGGCATTCATGAGGCCCAGCCGGTCATAGAGCTGGCAGAGAGGCAGACGGCTTATGATCGGACCGAAATCCTGAAGGATTTGGCGGGAATTGATCGGGTCGTGGTGCTCTGGACAAAAGGTTCGGTATAGTTTTATTAATCTTAGTAGAAAGAATGACGCAGGAATGGAAACAAAAATCATTAAAATTGACAAGCCGGTAAATCAAGCGCCGGCTTTGCTGGCGGCGGGAGATATCATTCGTGCCGGCGGGCTGGTGGCCTTTCCCACGGAAACGGTCTACGGGTTGGGCGCTAATGGGCTTGACGCGGCGGCCTGCGCGGCTATTTATGCGGCGAAAGGACGTCCTTCGGACAACCCGCTGATTTTGCATGTGGCCGATCGGGCGATGGTGGACACCATTGCCGCTGCAGTGACGCCTATGGCGGAAAAGCTGTTGGCGGCATTTTGTCCCGGGCCAATAACACTGATTTTGCCAAAAAAACCGGTTGTGCCGGAGCGGATTACCGGCGGACTGGGTACCGTGGGGATACGGATGCCGGAAGATGATATTGCCCGGGCGCTGATCCGGGCGGCGGGAGTGCCGATTGCCGCGCCCAGCGCAAATATTTCCGGGCGGCCGAGTCCGACCACGGCCGCCTTGGTTTATCGCGATATGGCGGGAAGAATTCCTTTGATTCTTGACGGTGGGCCCTGTACTTTTGGCGTGGAGTCAACCATTGTCGATTGTTCTGGGGCAACGGCGGTGATTTTGCGTCCCGGCGCGGTTACCCGTGAGATGCTCGAGGAAGTTCTTGGGCGGGTGGAGCTGGATCCGGCGTTGGTTGGTGAAGGAACGACGCCGCGGGCGCCGGGAATGAAATATACGCATTATGCTCCCAAAGCACCGCTCACTTTGTTGGCAGGAGCACCGTCTATGATGGCGTCGGCTTTTCGGCGGGAGATCACTAAGCGTCAGTTGCTGGGGCATGTAGTCGGGGTGATCGTGAGTGAGGAAGTTGCCGCGGCGATAGCGGATCTTTTACCGGCAGAGCTGCTTGCTGTTTACGGACGACAGGCAGATTTGCCGTCCATAGCCGCGCATTTGTATGAAGCGCTGCGCAGTTTTGATCTGAAGCCGGCCGATTGCCTGCTGGCGGAAGGAACGACTGAGGCGGGGCTGGGGCTGGCGATTATGAATCGCCTGCACAAGGCAAGTGGATTCAGAACTTTGTCGGCCAAGACGGGGGCATTCGTTAAATAACGAATGAAATGCTGCGGATATTTCTAACAGCAGCAATCGTATTATGATGATTTTGGTTCGGAGCCATGACTTTTTGGAAGCGGCGGCGACGGGATATCGACCGTTGTCAACAAGTCTGTTCCGGTTATAGAGGCAATTTTTTCGCAAATTTCAATTTCCCTTGTGCCCGGTCTGTGGTACAATAGACGATGAAAAATGTTCTGAGAAAGGGAAGCGTGAGCATGAAGACGGTTCTTTTTGTCTGTACAAGTAATGTTTGCCGCAGTCCGCTGGCGGAGGCGATCTGGCAGGCCAGAATCGGCGCGGCGGGACGGCAGCAGGAGTGGCAGGCCCGCTCAGCAGGTGTTATGGCCTATGATGGAGAGGCTCCTTTGCAGCCGGCGGTGCTGGCTGCCGGCTGGCATGGGCTTTCGATTGCCCATCATACAGCGCGGCATTTGACAACGGCAATGCTGCGGGAGGCGGCTCTGGTGCTTGCCATCAATCAGACGCTCAAGGCGGCTATTCTGAGCGAGCGGCCGGAGTTTGAGGATAAGGTCTGCACCCTCAGGGATTATGCCGGGATGGATGAGGATATTACTGATCCATACGGTGCGGACCCAGGGATTTATGAGGCGTGTCTGGTCGATTTGGAAAGCTGCCTCAACGCGGCCTGGCTGCGCTGGCAGCGGGAAAATTAGTGCAGGGACACCATTCTGCCTGTTGGAAGGAATGTGTCCCTGCACGCAGGGGGAAAGGCGGAAACAGGATGAAAATTGTGGTTGGCTGCGATCATGGGGCGTTGGCGCTTAAAGAAGAGGTCAAAAAGGTTTTGGCTGAGTTCGCAGATATTGAGGTTCAGGATGTCGGTACTTACACGGAAGATTCCGTGGATTATCCGGATATCGCCGAGAAGGTTTGTGCGGAAATTACGAGCGGCCATGCGGAGCGGGGAATTGTGCTCTGTGGAACCGGTATTGGCATTTCCATTGCGGCCAATAAAATACAAGGGATTCGCGCGGCTCTTTGCAATGATGTTTATTCGGCGCGCATGTCGCGGGCGCACAATGATGCTAATGTGCTGGCAATGGGCGGCCGCGTTCTGGGGCCGGGACCGGCGGGAGAAATTGTGCGCGTCTGGGTACAGACGGCGTTCTTAGGCGGCCGTCATGCGCGCCGGGTTGGCAAGATTATGGATTTGGAAGGAAAATAGAAATTATAGATTATTATAGGAGGTTTTTTCATGCATTTAATGGATAATCTGGCGAAAGTGGATCCTGAGATCAAGGCGCAGCTCGACCATGAGTTGAATCGTCAGCGCAATAAGTTGGAACTCATTGCGTCGGAGAATATTGTGAGCAAGGCAGTTATGGAGGCGCAGGGCAGCGTACTTACCAACAAGTATGCCGAGGGCTATCCGGGCAAGCGTTATTATGGCGGCTGCGAGTTTGTCGACGTCGTCGAGCAGCTGGCGATTGACCGCGCAAAAAAATTGTTTGGCGCGGCGTATGCCAATGTGCAGCCGCATTCCGGGGCGCAGGCCAATATGGCGGTATTTTTTGCTTTGCTGCAGCCGGGCGATACGGTCATGGGCATGAATTTGACGGATGGCGGGCATCTGACTCATGGCAGTCCGGTCAATATGTCGGGGACGTATTTTAAAATTGTTCCGTATGGCGTTGCGAAAGATACGGAGCGCATTGATTATGATGCGCTTGAGCAGACGGCGCTGGAATGCAAGCCAAAGCTGATTGTTGCTGGCGCTTCGGCTTATGCGCGTATTATTGATTTCCCTCGGCTGTCCGAAATTGCCCATAAAGTGGGAGCCTATCTTATGGTGGATATTGCCCATATCGCCGGGTTGGTGGCTGCCGGACTGCATCCAAGCCCGGTTCCTTATGCAGATGTCGTTACGACAACGACGCATAAGACGCTGCGGGGCCCTCGCGGCGGCATGATCCTCTGCAAAGATGCCGAATTTGGCAAGCAGTTCAATAAGGCAATTTTCCCTGGCATTCAGGGCGGTCCGTTGATGCATGTCATTGCCGCTAAAGCGGTTGCGCTTAAGGAAGCTTTGCAGCCGGAGTTTAAGGAATACCAGCAGCAGGTTTTGAAGAATGCCAAAGCGCTGGCCGACGGTCTTACCGCCAAGGGCTTCCGCATTGTTTCCGGCGGAACGGATAACCATCTCATGCTGGTCGATCTGCAGAGCAAGAACATTACTGGGAAGGAAGCGCAGAATGTTCTCGATGAGGTCGGCATTACGGCCAACAAGAATACGATTCCGTTTGAACCGCTGAGCCCGTTTGTTACGAGCGGCATTCGCTTGGGGTCTCCGGCGCTGACGACGCGCGGATTCCAGGAAGAAGATATGCAAGAAGTTGCGGCGATCATTGCGCTGGTGCTGGAGAATCCGGCCGATGCGTCGGTAAAACAGCAGGCGCGGACTCGCGTGGCGGCGCTTTGTGAAAAATTCCCGCTGTATGAGGAGGCATAAATGATGGCAGAAGAATTGAAAGTAAATATTATTGATCATCCGTTGGTACAGCATAAGCTGACGCTGATGCGGCAGAAGGAGACCGGCGCTAAGGATTTCCGCGAATTGCTTGAAGAAATTGCCATGCTGATGGCATATGAAATCACGCGTGATTTTCCGTTGGAGGATGTCGAGATTGAGACGCCGCTTACAAAATGCAAAGCTAAGATGCTGGCGGGCAAAAAGGTCGGCGTTGTGCCAATCCTGCGGGCCGGGCTGGGCATGCTCAACGGCATTATCCGGTTGATTCCGGCAGCGCGCGTAGGGCATATTGGGCTCTATCGGGATCCAAAGACGCTGAAGCCGGTCGAGTATTACTGCAAACTGCCGCCTGATGTAGCTGAACGCACGCTTATTGTGGTTGATCCCATGTTGGCAACGGGCGGATCTTCTTCGGCGGCATTGACGCTGCTGAAGGAGAAAGGCGCGAAATCGATGATTCTCATGTGCCTGGTGGCAGCTCCGGACGGGGTTCGTGTTGTCAATCAGGATCATCCGGACGTTCCAATCTATGTGGCCAGTGTCGATGATCATTTGAACGAAAAGGGTTATATTGTTCCGGGTTTAGGTGATGCTGGTGATCGTATTTTTGGCACCCTGTAATAAAAACGTTTTTTACTGTCTACCGCTATGCTGCTTTTGGGCATGGCGGTTTTTCTTATGGTAATTTTTAGCTGTGTAAAGTATAATTTGAATAGAGTGACAATAGAAAAAGCAAGGGAGGAATCTGTATGTCTATTGTAGCGGCATTCGCCGTACCTCATCCGCCGATTATTTTGCCTGAAGTCGGGCATGGCGAGGAACAGAAAATCGGGAAAACCATTGAAGCCTATCGTCTGGCAATGCAGCGTGCGGCCGCGTTTCATCCGGATACGATTGTGTTGAGCAGTCCGCATGCGACTTTGTACAGCGATTATTTTCATATTTCGCCGGGTCGGCAGGCAGCGGGCAGCTTTAAGGCTTTTCAGGCGCCGCAGGTCGAAGTCCAAGTCAACTATGATACTGACTTTGTGGCAGAATTATCGAAACAGTGTGCGGACGCAGAGCTTCCTGCCGGTACGCTGGGGGAGAGGGAGCCGCTCTTGGATCATGCGACGATGATTCCGCTGCATTTTTTGAATGCCTATCAGAAGGAGTACAAGTTGGTGCGTATCGGGCTTTCCGGATTGCCGCCGCTGGCACATTATCACTTGGGCCAGTGTATTGCTGCAACCGCGGCGCGGCTGAACCGGCGGGTTGTTTATATTGCCTCCGGGGATCTTTCGCACAAGTTGAAGGAAGATGGTCCTTATGGCTTTGCGCCGGCTGGTCCGGAATTTGATCGGCAGTGTACGGCGGCGCTGGGGACAGGGGATTTTCTCTCCTTGCTGCAGATCGATCCGGCGTTGGCGGAAAATGCGGCGGAGTGCGGGCTGCGGTCCTTTTGGATTATGGCCGGGGCGCTCGACCGCCAGGCGCTGCAGTGTGAACTTTTGTCGTATGAGGGGCCGTTTGGCGTCGGATATGGCGTAGCGTCTTTTGTCACTGTCGGGACTGATGCATCCCGGGCAATCGGCGAACAGTTCGTGCAGGGGGAACAGCAGCGGCTACAGGCGCTGCGCAATGGCGAAGATGCTTTTGTGCAGTTGGCCCGGCATAGTCTGGAAACCTATGTAAAAACCGGCGCCTATGCAGCGCTGCCGCCGGATCTGCCGGCTGCGTTGACGAAGGAGAAAGCCGGTGCGTTTGTTTCCTTGCACAAAGACGGACAGCTGCGCGGCTGTATTGGCACTATTTTGCCGGCGCAGCGCAGCCTGGCGGAGGAAATCCTTTACAATGCGGTGTCGGCGGCGGTCCATGATCCGCGGTTTGAGCCGGTCCGGCCGGAGGAACTGGAGTCACTGGTCTATAGTGTGGACGTTCTTACCGAGCCGAAGCCGATTGATTCGGAAAAACAACTCAATGTAAAGCGCTATGGCGTGATTGTTGAAGCCGGCGGACGCCGCGGCGTCCTGCTGCCGGATTTGCCGGGAGTCGATACGGTGGACGAACAGGTGTCAATCGCCCGGCGCAAAGGCGGCATACGAACCGCAGAACCGGCGCAGCTCTGGCGTTTTGAGGTGGTGAGGCACCATTGAAAGCGATTTGTCCGATTTGCCCGCAGCATTGCGCGCTGAAAGAGGGACAATCCGGCTTGTGCCGGGCGCGGAAAAATATTGATGGTACGGTTACGGCAGCAAATTATGGTCACTTGACTTCGATAGCGGTGGATCCGGTGGAAAAAAAGCCGTTTCGCCGCTGGTATCCGGGTAAGTTTATTTTGTCTGTCGGCAGTTATGGCTGCAACCTTCATTGCCCGTTTTGTCAGAATGATACGATCTCCCAGGCAGGGGCCGAAGCGCCGGGGACCGATGTGACGCCGGAAGCGCTTGTCACTCTGGCGCAGCAGCTAAATCATGGGCCGCGCGGCAATCTGGGGGTGGCGTTTACTTATAATGAACCGTTGGTGGGGTATGAGTATGTGCGCGATGCGGCGAAACTGCTGCGGCAGGCCGGGCTTAAAACTGCGCTGGTGACCAATGGCATGATTTGTCAGGAACCTTTGGCGGCTTTGCTGCCGTATATTGACGCAATGAATATTGATCTTAAAGGTTGGGGATCGGAATTTTACCAATGGCTGGGCGGCGATTTGGGCACGGTACAAGCAACGATTGTGCAGGCAGCTGCTGTTTGCCATGTTGAAGTCACAACGTTGATTGTTCCTGGCAAAAATGACGATGAAGGTGCTATGGCGCAGGAAACTGCCTGGCTGGCAACCATTTCTCCCGAACTGCCGCTGCATGTCAGTCGTTTCTTTCCACGGTTTCAGATGCAGGCGGCGCAGCCAACGCCGGTTGCAATGATTGAGCGGCTTTGTACCATTGCCCGGAAGCATTTAAAATATGTGTACGCTGGCAATTGCTGAGAGCAGGAGTTTTCTTTTTTTACACGAATCTATAGAAAGATTGTACATTTTTGGGGGCGAAGTGAAAATGAAATGGAGAAAACTAACAAGTTTATTGGTTATCGGGCTTTCGGCGACGCTGATTGCCGGCTGCGGGGGAGGCGGCGACAAGAAAGCCGAAGCGCCAAAGGATGCGTTTCAGACGGTGGCCGGTGAAAAAACTGAGGATCTGGTTCCGCAGGCACAGAAAGAAGGCAAGGTGGTTGTTTATTCGATTACCAGCCGGGTTGCCAACGCTGCGGCAGGCTTTGAGAAAAAGTACGGCATAAAAGTCGAAGCAAGTGATCTGAAAGATTTTGAGCTCATTGATAAAATCTCCACCGAAGGACGGGCGCAGGCAGCGGGGGCAGACTGCGTGATCTGTCAGGATTCCGGCCGTGTCTGGGGCGAACTTCTGCAGACCGGGTATCTGCAAAATTATGTTCCGGCCAATATGACATCGGCAATTCCGGCAGACAACCAGAAACCTCTGGTGTTTGCTT
Source organism: Megamonas sp. UBA1799 (assembly GCA_002319815.1). GTDB lineage: Bacteria > Bacillota > Negativicutes > Selenomonadales > Selenomonadaceae > UBA1799. The sequence goes on along the minus strand of DCFR01000042.1, from coordinate 15,993 downwards.
ATATGAATAAAGTATTTGTTTATAATAATGAGACCTTTGCGGCAGCGCCGCCGGTCACGAATATCTGGCAGCTGACGGAACCGCAGTGGAAAGGGAAATTCTTTTTCAAAAGCCCGATGCAGGAAGGTATTAATGCCGATTTTCTGACGATGCTCACGCAGCCGGAAAATGCGGCAAAACTGGCGCAGGCCTATGAGGAGCTCTATCATAAAAAGCTGGAGCTGACGACCAAGAACGCCGGCTATGAGTGGATTAAAATGGCGTTTCAGAATGGCGTGATGATGGGGACCAGCGATACTTCCATGATGGAGGCTCTCGGCATTCGCGGGCAGGGGACGCAGGCAATCGGTCTTTTGAATTACTCAAAAATCCGTTATGCTAAAACGAAAAATTTGGCGGTTGGCACGCTGGATACAATGCAGCCGCTGTCGGGATTTTATTATCCGGAATACTTGCTGTTGGCCGCCAATGCCAAACATCCGGCAGCGGCAAAATTGTTTATCGAGTATCTGATGACCGAAGAGGGATTTGCCCCGTGGCAAAGCGATATGGGCACCTATTCCGGCAATCCGGCCATCGCGCCGGCGGCCGGTGACAAACCGCTGTCGGAGTGGTCGAAGATTCTCGTCAAGGATGATCCACAGTATATTTTTGAAAACAGGGCTGAGGTCGAAGAATTCATCAGTAAGTATATTTGATAAAAGGGTCGTGTGAAAAGTGGGCTGGCTCAAGCAGATAAAAATGTTTTGCCGCAAGCCGCACAATTTGATATTGGCAGTATTGTTCCTGGTTCTGGTCATACTTACTTTGCTGCCGCTCATTTCGATTGTGATGGATACTTTTACCGTGCATACCTCGGAGGTCATGCGCATTCGGGGCACACATGCCGGAGATTTTACTACCTATCATTGGTCTAAAGTGTTGCTGGATGGTGACAACAGCTTGAATATTTTTTACAAGCCGTTGTTGAATACCATTGGAATTTCGCTGGCCACTTGTTTGATTGCCATTGGTTTCGGCGGGTTGATGGCTTGGTTGGTGACGCGGACGAACATCCGGTACAAGCCGTTTTTGTCAGCTGTGTTTGTGCTTCCCTATGTGATGCCGTCATGGACGCTGGCGCTGGCTTGGCTGAACTTTTTTCGCAATCCGCTGGTCGGCGGCGTACCCGGCTTGTTTACGGTGCTGACAGGTCTGCCGGTGCCAAACTGGTTTGCTTATGGCTTTTTCCCCATTTCCGTCGTGCAGGGACTGCATTATGCGCCGTTTGCTTATATCCTGATTGGCGGTATTTTGAAAAATATGGATGCGAATCTGGAGGAAGCGGCGTTGCTGTTGAAGGCCAGCCGCCGTCAGATTCTCATGCGTATTACGCTGCCTATGGTAAAGCCGGCGGTGTTGTCCACGTTCTTACTGGCATTTTCCAGTTCTATGAGCGCGTTTGCGGTTCCGGCATTTCTGGGTTCGCCAGTACGCTATCAGGTGTTGACAACGCAGCTTTACCGTACCCTGCAGGGACTGAATCCTGGTTATGGCTACCTGATGGCGCTGCTGCTGATTCTGATTGGCGTCGGCATCATGCTGCTGAATCAGTGGGTTTTGAGCGGGCGTAAATCGTATACGACGATTACTGGGAAAAGCTCACAGATTGCTCTGGTTCATCTGCGGCGGCTGCGGACGCCGCTGTCCGTTGGCTTTTCAGCGTTGCTGCTTTGCGTTGCCGTCGTGCCGCTCATTACTTTTGCAGTGGAGTCGTTTATTGTGGAACCGGGAAATTATGCCTGGTCGAACTTCAGTACGATTTTCTGGGTTGGCGAGGGCGCTGTGGATGTCGCTAACGGCGAACCGGGTATCCTGCGCAATGCGCATATTTTCAGCGGTTTGGCCAATAGTTTTTTGTTGTCGCTAGTCGTGGCTTTTCTTACGGGAACCATTGGCATTTTGGCTGGCTATGCTATTGTGCGGAAAAAAGATCATTGGTTGGCGCATGCCGTCAATCAATTGACTTTTTTCCCGTATTTGATTCCGAGCATGGCGCTCGGCGCCATTTATCTTTCAATGTCGGTTGTGCCGCATGGCCCGATACCGGCGCTATATGGGACCTTTGCCATACTGATTCTTATCGGCGTCATCAAGTATTTGCCGTTTGCCTCCAAGGCAGGGATTAACTCAATGCTGCAGCTGGGCGGTGAAATCGAGGAAGCGGCGCTCATCATGGGCATTCCCTGGTGGAAACGCATGCTGCGCATCATTGTGCCGATTCAAAAAACAAGTTTTTTGTCCGGTTATCTTTTACCGTATATTTCCTGTATGCGCGAGCTGTCGCTGTTTATTTTGCTGATTTCTCCGGCTACCAATGTACTGACAACCATGTTGTTCCAGTATAATGAAAAAGGCTGGAATCAATACGCAAATGCGATTAATTTGCTGATTGTCGGCGTGGTGCTGTTGTCGAATTATGCGATGAATAAACTTACCGGCGCTTCAATTGATAAAGGAATAGGGTGATTCTGTGCCAGAAATTATACTCAGACAGGTTACAAAAAAATTTCAGAAATCAATCGCGGTCGAGAACCTTGATTTGACAATTGACAATCGGGGATTTATTACACTGCTGGGACCGTCCGGATGTGGCAAGACGACGACTTTACGCATGATTGCGGGGTTGGAATCGCCGACGACGGGGGAAATTTCCATTGGCGGCCGGGTGGTCTTTTCATCGGAGCAGGGAATTGATCTGCCGCCGGATCAGCGGGATGTCGGGTTTCTCTTTCAGAATTATGCACTGTGGCCGCATATGACCGTGTATCAGAATATAACCTTTGGTCTGGAAAATATGAAATGGGATAAAAAACGGATGAAGGCGCGCGCCGATGAACTCATGGCAATGCTGCGCATAGCGGATTATGGCGAGCGTTATCCGGCAGAATTATCCGGCGGACAACAGCAGCGGGTGGCGATTGCCCGTACGCTGGCCACCGGACCAAAGACGTTGTTTATGGATGAACCGTTGTCCAATCTCGATGCCAAACTGCGGATGGAAATGCGTACGGAATTGAAACGGCTGCATCGGGAGACGGATTCGACGTTTGTCTATGTTACGCATGATCAGCTGGAAGCTATGACGCTGTCTACAAAAATTTGTCTGCTGCGCGAAGGAAAACTGCAGCAATATGCGCCGCCGCTGGAAGTTTATAATCATCCAGTCAATGTTTTTGCGGCTGATTTTATTGGCAGTCCGAATATCAATTTGTTGACGGCGGTTGCCGGCGCCGGGTCGGCACAAGCGGTACCGTTGGTATTGAACAACGGGCAGACGCTGTCGTTTCAGATGACGGGGGGAGAACTGCCGTCGGAAGAACAGATGCTGCATATTGGCATCCGGCCGGAAAATGTTGTGTTGGCGGGAACCGGCGGATTGCCGGCGCAGATTGTGGCGACGCTGCCGTCCGGCATGGAAACGGTCGTACGGCTGGATATGGGCGGCGTGCCGCTGACTGCCGTCGTTTTCGGGACCATTGACTTTGCGGTGGGAGAGACTGTGCCGGTGGGATTTAAAACGGCTGGACATATCCTTTTTGCCGCCGAGAACGGACGATATGTTGCCGGCGGTGCCGTGGCAGTATAGGCTGATTGCTTTTTGGTTCTGCAGTCAGCCGTCAAAATAAAAAAATTGCTGGGGCAGGCGGTTTGTGCTGCGCCGACTCCTAGGGAAAAGACTTTGAAAAAAATTTTGAAGTCTTTTTTCTTTTTGGTCGAGCAAGGCTTATGCCGACGGAGCTGGGCGTGTTTTATATGGAAAATTTGGATTGACTCGGGAGGGAAAATATTTGAATTGCTGAGCAAAACTATTTATAATGAAAGCAACAAAGGATTTTAGGGAGGTTTTTATGAAATTTTGCTTGAATCATTTTTTATCAGCGGTGTCTTTTGCGCTGGATTACGCTGAAAATGATGTGTTTGGCGTTCCGTTAAATCATGGCAAGCGCGTTGCTTATATTGCCTGGCGTGTGGGACAGCGAATCGGTTTGGGCGACGATGATATTTTTGATCTGGTTTCGCTGGCTATTCTGCATGATATTGGTCTGAGCAAATACATTGGCAATAAAGAACGGATTGCGGATTTTGCAAATTATGAAGTCATTCAGGGCCATTGCGTCATCGGTGAGCAAAGTATAAAAAAATATCCTTTTCTGAAAAAAGAACAGAATATTATTTTGTATCATCATGAGTGCCTGGATGGCAGCGGTTTTTTTCATATTTCTGGCAATGATTTGCCGCTGAAGGCGCAGATAATCAGCTTTGCTGATTATATTGACACCCACTTTCAAGTGAATAAATTTTATGGCGGTTATGCGGAACGCGCGGGTAACAAAATACTATCCCTGCGTGACCGGAAATATGCCGCGACGCTTTGCGACGCATTTCTGGATCTAAGTCGGCAGCCTTGCTACCGTTTGGATCAGCAACCGGAGAATATTTATACGTGCCTGCATCGGGGGCTGCCCGAAAGGACCGTCAATTTATCTTATGAGGATCTGATCTGGATGACGGAAATTATGTCGGATATTGTCGATGCAAAATCGCGGTTTACCTGGCGTCATTCGAAAGGGCTGGCGGAAAAAGCCGGAACCATGGCAGCGTTCTATCAATATGACAGCGTGCAGCGTACAAAATTGGTGCTTGCCGCGAATCTGCACGATTTGGGCAAGCTGCTCATTCCTAACCGCATTCTGGAAGCCAATCGGGCTTTGACAGAGGATGAGTTTGCGCTGGTTCAGTCACATACCTATTATACGCGGCAGGTTTTGTCACAAATTGATGGGTTTGAGGATATTACGGAATGGGCGGCCAACCATCATGAAAAGTTGGATGGCAGCGGCTATCCTTATGGTAAAACGGCCGCTCAACTGGACTTCAATTCCCGCCTGATGGGCTGCCTGGATATTTATCAGGCATTGACGGAGGATCGTCCCTATCGCGCAGGCATGTCGCATGCAAAAGCAATCGGGATTATGCGCGAGATGGCTGACGGTGGTCGGATTGACGCCGGAATTGTTCACGATGTACAGGACGTTTTTGGTGGATAACTCTGCCTAATTTATATAATGAGTACTTTTAAATAATTATTATTATTGAAAAGTACTGTTCATTTTTTGGACTTTATATTATAATATAAAATATACTATTGAATTAGGAAGAAGGTTTTATATAATGAAAGGGACGGTTGTAGCTACTTGGATTCAAACGGCGAGAAAACTCTGGGGCGAAGATGTGGTGGCAGCGGTCATGGAGCAGAACGGCTGGCCCGCCAACCGTATATTTTTACCGCTGGAAGATGTAGATGATCAGACCATCAAAAAATTTATAGAGCTTTTAAACCATAAGCTGAATATCCCAGTGGCACAGCTTTGGTATGAGATTGGCCGTGATAATATCCTGTCGTTTTCGCAGGCGTATCCGTCGTTTTTTAAGGGCAAAAATCTTTATACGTTTTTGGCGTCTATGTACGATGTGCATGTCGAAGTGGTTAAAATGGTTGCCGGCGCTAAGCCGCCAAGGCTCATTATGCAGCCAATTTCAGAACATGAGGCATTCTTTTCTTATGACTCTCAACGCGGAATGTTGGATTACTTCCGTGGTTTATTGAAGGGAGCCGCCGAATTTTTCCATGAAGAACTCAATATGGAAGTTTTGGAGCAAACGCCGCTACATATGAAATTGAAACTGAAGTTTTCGGCGCCAATTTTGCAGGAAAAGGTATTTTCTCTTAACAGCTGGCTGGGATTTACCGGTTCGGTGGCAAGAAAAATCAGTTTGGTTTCGTTTTTGGTTACACTACTGCCGGCATTGTTTTTTTTCTTTTTGGATGCATCTTGGAAATTCTTTATTTTTCCGGTGATCAGCGGATTTTTTGTCTGGATTGTTGCTACTATGCTTTTGCGGCCAATGGAAGTCATTCGCACCGAAGTGAAGAGTTTGCTTGAACATCATTATGAGTCGGATATTACGGTGCATTCCAAGGATGAGTTTGAGGAGCTGGCGACGGATATTCAGGCGTATAAAAAAAGCATCAAAGCAGAATTTACCGGTTTTCGCGGCACCAGTGATGAACTGACCCATTATGGTTCGAATTTTAACAGCTTGGCGGAAAAGATGGGTAGTACGTCCAAGGAAATTGTTGGCGTCATTAATGAAGTGGCGATTGCGGCGACGAACGGCGCAGAGAGTACCAGTGCGGTGGCCGGATTTCTCCATAAAAATATGAATGCGCTGGCAATGGTGGTCAAAAATCAGGTCAATAATAACGATAATTTGATTAAAGCCGTGGAAAATATTGATAAAGGCTTCGGCAACGTGCAGTCGTCCAGTGAGAATCTGAATAAAAGCATGGAGAAGTTTACCGTGGTCCGCGAATCGGTGGAGGCGCTGCGCAATGAGGCCGAAAAGATCAGTTCTATCACCGATGTGGTAACCCAGATTGCGTCACAGACGAATCTGCTGGCCTTGAATGCGGCCATTGAAGCAGCGCATGCCGGGGAGCAGGGGCGCGGCTTTGCCGTCGTCGCGGAGGAAATCCGCAATCTGGCGGAACAGTCGCAGCAGCAGGCGTCGGTTATTTCTTCGGATGTTGGTAATATTGCGCATATCATTGGCGATGTGATTTCATCGGTTGATGTGGAATATCAGACATTAGGGCAGGAGAGCCATCAGCTGAAAGATGTTGTCAGCAGCAATTTGGAGCATGTGGATAATATTCGAGATGTATCGATGAGCATCAGCAAGATTATTAATTCGCTGCAGGATGAAATGGATGCCATGAATCATGTGTTTGAGAAAGTAGAGTCTATCGCCGCTATGTCGGAAGAGAATTCAGCGGCGGCGGAAGAAGTGAATGCAACGGTTCAGGTACATAATGAAAAATTGCAGGATATGATGGATAAAATTAAGAGTTTCAAAGAGATTTCCGTTAAATTTTCTAAGGAACTGGGGCATTATAAAATCTGAGACTGATTTTATGGCCCGTGTTAAGCAAAGGCAGGAAGGCGAGAGTTTATGTGGAAAGTCGTGTTCCATATTGATGAATTAGAAAAATGGCCGCTGGTATTTGGCAATTTGCGGAATTTTTTAGGGGACTGCGGCGACGCGGCAGTAGAGGCGGTTGTTGTTGCCAATGCAGTCGCTGTACTGGGAGCGGTTCGGGAAGATTGGCAGGCGGATTTTCAGCAGCTGGCAGCACAGGGCGTCGTCTTTGAATGTTGCCGTATTGCCCTGCAGGGCAATGGCGTTGATTTGGCGCGTCTGCCGGCGGCAGTGAAGGTAACGCCTTCCGGCATTCGGCGGCTGATTGAATTGCAGCAGGCAGGATTTGCCTATATCAGACCGTAGGGAGAGTATCCTGTTAGAAATCATGGTTGTGGGCGCAGAACAGAGCTATAGCGGGCAAGTGTTATGATGATAGCTTATTCTTTAGGTTTTAGGTTGCTGCGCTGTAGGACGGCGTTGTGCGCGAAAAAGGCAAGAAGGCAGAGTTTACGAAACTCTGCCTTCTTGCCTTTTTATCTACATTGCAAATTTAAATCGTGGGAGCAGCAAATATGCGTAGATAATGGTCAGCGTCGTTAATTTGAATGCGAAATTCACTGCTTTTAAATGGTACGGTAAGAAATTCCTGCTGCGGCAGCCCGCTTCGTGAAGCCGCAAATACGCCGCAGGAAGCTCCATTGGCAATAAAACCGGCGGGGGTGGTTACTGCAGCTCCGGCTGGCAGCTGCGTCAAGGAGAAAACTTTTGAAGTGTTGGCGGCAATTGTAATGGAGGGCGCAGCCGATATTTTTTCGGAAAGATTATGATAATTGATTGTCAGTTGGCTGATGGCAGCCTGAACCAAAATTGTACTGTCATCGCCGGTGGTTATGGTAAACGAGGTTTTTGCCAGAACATAGTCCCCATAAGAATCCATAAGTTTGATATTATAAGTGCCGGCGGGTAGCTGACTTAAAGTGATTTGTCCGTTTGTGTCGAGGGTACCGGATACTTCAGCATCAGTTGCCGTATTATGTACGAGAATATTCGTATTGCTGATCGCAATGGCAGGGTCATATTGCTCGACGGCTTTTAATGTCACGGCAGCTTTTATTGCTTTTTCTGTATGCGCGGTGCTGCTGTTTTCCGCAGAAACTTCCGCGGCCGTATCCGTATCGCTGGCAGCGGCTGCCGGGCTGCTGCTTGTAATGTCAGAGGTTGTGGCTATATTGGCAGCATTGGCAGCGGATGGGAAATGGCATAACAACAGGAATAAAATGACCAAGAGCGTTTCTATCCGCCAGGGAAGCGGTTTGTTTTGTACTTTTAGCATACTGTATCAGCTACCTTTCTCTATTCTCACGGTATCAATTTCGGATGTTGATTACAATAGATTTTTGGTCGTATATCTATCGTCGAAAGGTATCTACGCTGTATGGCCTACGCGCTATATCCTGTTTTTTTCAGAATACTGTACAAAATTTTTAATCTGTGATAGCCTGAAATTACAGGCCGGGTTTATTAGCATGCTTATTTGTTTTTGACCAATATGCAGGATGCACTTACAATATTTTCTACGGAAGAGTTGAAGGATGGTTCTGAAGGTTGAAAGTTTTTTTGTTGTTCAATGGCGGCAATAGCCGCGTGCGATTGCTTTGGCCTTTCATCCGCTTGCTTGGCGCATTAGTCATTGTGTTGTTGAGCGGATGGCTGTCTCCTGCTGCCGGCTGGGCTGAATCCTTTACTGCCGTGGGCAGCGGGCCGACGGAACAAGCGGCGATTCAAGATGCTTTCCGGCAGGCGATTCGCGCGCAGCGCGGGATTTCTTTGGCGGCGGATACCTATGTCATCAATCAGCAGGTTGCCCGGGATCAGATGCATGCGTCAAGCAATGGGCATATCAGCAGTTACCGTTTGTTGGATAGTCATTTTGATGGCGAGATCTATCGGGTAAGATTGCAGGTAGAGCTTGCCGACGGTGCAGATGGCGAGGTCAGGGATCATACAGAAAATTCTTCATCGGCGCCAAGCGCCCTGCGGCTGGGATTTATTTTATTGGAAAATGGCCGCACCACTGCTTCTGGTGCGAGCCGGGACCGCTCTTTTCGTGTCGCTGGTCAGGATATAACGGGTATAACAAATATGGATGATCCGGCTGCGGCAGCAATGTTGGCAACTTTGCTGCAAAATGGGTTTTCGCATATACAGGCAGTGTCCCGCCTGCCGGCGGAAAAAGCTGTGGCCCGAAGGCGCCGGACCGGGCGGGAGCGGACCGAAGCGGCAGTAGCTGCCAATTTGCCGTTTGACTACATGCTGGTGGGGAATATAACCGTGCAAAATACTATGCTGCCGCTGAATCGGGAGGTTCCTTTATACGTGGCACGAGCGGTTTTGCAGATTCATATTATCCGGGGAGATACTGGTGAATCCGTCTCCGCCGCACAATATCAGGAAAGCAGTGTAGATGCGACGTCTTCTTTAGCGGAAAAAGAAGCAGTTTATCAGGTCGGTAAAAAAGCCGGCAGTGATACTGCAATGAAATTGCGCTGTCTCACGCTGAATCAAATGGAATCCTATACGATTCACCTGCAGCAGGTAAAAAAGTTTGCACAGCTGACAAATTGGATGGATTATATGAATTATGTAGGCGGGGCGCGTAATCTTTTGATTAAAAGTTATGAAAATGGACATGCGGCATTAACTTTGGATTTTGCCGGCAGCAATGAAGAATTAGCGGCGCTGTGCAGCCAAGATATGAATGCCTTGGCGACGGTTACGGGGATGACGGCTAACACCATAGAGCTGACGTTTCAAAAGCCGCCGGATCAATCTGTATAAGAGAGGAAGAGAAGGACATGGGTTTTTATGTGCAAGGAAAGAAATTGTTGTATGCGATATTGTTGCTGCCATTTTTTTTGACGGCCGGTTCAGGGCTTTGTTTCGCCTTGGGGGTCGATTGGGACAGCAATATGATTACCGCCATTGGGGTAGGCAGCGCTCCTGAGTATGCGATCAAGCCGGGGCAGGCAAATGCGTTGGCGCGGCGGGCTGCGGTTGTCGATGCTTATCGGAATCTGGCCAGTATTGTCTATGGCGTAGAAGTAGAGAATCATACGACTGTCGAGCAGCTGACGGTCAAAAAGGATACCATCAAGACGGCGGTGGCCGGCGTTATTCGGAACGCGCGCATTGTCGATGAAGAGCAGCTGGACGACGGCAATTATCAAATTACCCTGAGCATGCCGATTTTTGGGCAAAATAGTCTGGCGGCAGCGGTCTGGCAGAAAGATACAAATATCAATACCAATGCTGCGCCAGCTCCGGTAGGAACGGTTCCGGCAACAACGGTTCCAACGGCGGGAACGGCTGCCGCGAGCACCAATCCAACAGCAGCTGTTTTGCCGTCGGGGCCGTTGCCTTCCGGGACTTTTTCCGGTCTGGTGGTGGATTGCCGCGGCTTGGGGCTGGAGCGCGCCATGGCGCCTAATATTCTGGATACTTCTTCCCGGGTTATTTACAGTTCTAAGAATGTGCTGGATCAAAATATGATTCGTCATGGAATTGTTTCTTATGCAGAATCGCCTACGGAAAAATCAATTTTGTCGGTTGTCGGGACAAATCCGCTGGTTATCAAAGGGGTGGCGTTGACAGATTTTCATAGAAATCCGGTTATTTCCAAGGAGGATGGGGATAAAATCCTGAACGCTATACAGAAAAATGACTTTTTAGGTTCCTGTTCGGTTGTTTTGATAAAATAAGACTATTGTACCGGCAATATTCAGGTATAATAAAAAATGCTTTTTAGAAAAAGACGAGTCAGTGCAATCGTTTTTTCTCTAAAAAGCATTTTATGTTTTTCTTATTATTAATCAAATAAAAGATCATAGAGCAGACAAAGATTAAGAAGGGTGACAAAAAGTCCGATAGCGGCTAAAATAATTTTCTGTCGTTGATTGTTAGCGTATTTTCCCATGATTTTTGGCGAAGAAGTCAAATAAAATTGCAGCCCTATGGTAAACGGCAGCTGCAGGGAAAGCAGCATTTGGGAGTAAAGAAGTCCGCGAAAAGGATCCTGAATAAAAAACAGAAACAGAAGCGCGGCGCCATAGGTAATCATGACGCCCAGCCGTGAATGCAGATCCTTAATGTCATATGGCTCATGGAAGATACCGGCAAAAATACTGCCTCCGGCCATACCGGCGGTAGTAGTGGAAGAAATGCCGGAAAAAAGCAAAGCCAGAGCAAATAAAAAAGCTGCAGTATTGCCAAGAATCGGCCGCAGCATGGTAACTGCCTGTGTCAGGTCGGTGACCGCAATGCCCGGCATAAAGAAGACGACCGCAGCGACGATAATCATAGCGCTGTTAATTGCCCAGCCAATCAGCATGGAGAAAAGTGTGTCAAGAAATTCGTATTTCAGTTGACGTTGGATGACAGCCTCATTTTCCAGTTGCCATTGCCGGCTTTGGATGACTTCAGAATGAAGAAATAGATTATGCGGCATAACGACTGCGCCGAGGACGCTGGTAATGATCAGCAGGGAACCAGGCGGAAAGGATGGCGTCATCCATCCCTTTACTGCTGGCAGCCAGTCGACGGAAACAAAACCCAGTTCGATAAGAAAGGAAAGTCCAATCAGCGAGACAAAAGCAATGATGATTTTTTCCAGTTTTTGGTAGGAGTTAGACCAGAGTAAAATTCCGCAAAGCACGGCAGTAACAGTGGCTCCAAAGAAAATAGGCAGTTGAAACAGCATTTGCAGCGCAATAGCGCCGCCAAGAATCTCTGCCAGTGCCGTAGCGACGGCGGCTCCCATAGCGGAGCCAAGAAGCGGCTTACTGATCCATCCGGGCAAGTGCCTGGTTCCGGCTTCTGACAGGCAGTCTCCGGTAACAATGCCAAGGTGGGCGGCATTGTGCTGCAAAATGATAAGCATAATGGTAGCCAGCGTAACCATCCATAAAAGTTCATAGCCATAGGAAGCGCCGGCCGCTATATTGGAAGCCCAGTTGCCGGGATCAATAAAACCTACCGTAATCAATAATCCCGGTCCCAGATAGCGTAAAAACTCACGGGCCCCTTGACGGTTTTTCTGTGCGTCCGTAAACCAGGAACGCCAATTGAACATGATTCTCACCTCTGCTGCTATTGTATAATAGACGGAAAAAATTAGCAATGGCCGGCACGTGTTTTTTCAAAACAATCGGGTCCAATCGTTTAGAACAGGCGGATTTATTACTTTTGTGTATCGTGGTCGCGGTATTTTATGGGCAATTATTAAAGTTTGGTATTAAATCATTAGTCGTAGCCGAGGTACGCACTACTTCCCTTTTTTGGAAAATACACTTTACAAATAACGGTAAATACACTATTCTATTTAAAGAAGCCTAATTACATATGGAATATAGAGAAAATCAATACGCAGGATGCGCTTACAATATTTTCTACGGAAGAGTTGAAAGAGGGTCCTCGACGTTGAGCGAATTTTTTCGGTTGACCCGCTGGAGTTTCATTCGGCGGTTTTTTTTGTTGTGGTTGCTGGCGGTTCTTATGGGGCTGTCAGCTCCCGTGGTATCAGCGCAGGCGACGATCGGAGTTTTGCCTTTTAAAAATACTTCGGGGCAACGCGGGCTGGATCAGGTCATAATGAATTCTTTGGTGGCATTATTGACTAATGCGCCGGATGTGACGCTAATTGACCGGACAAATATGAAAGATATTCTGACAGAACAGACGTTGAAACGAAGTACGGGTTTGCCTAAGCATACTTCGCCGATGCTTTTGATGAATGGGATGGATTATTTTCTTACCGGGACTATTCTTGATGTACAGAATATTTCCAATAGTAAAAGGCATAAAAAGCCGGAAACGCAGGTCACCGTATTTTGGAAACTGCTGGATACGGTTACCGGCCGCGTTGTTTGTGCCGATACCTGTCAAACTTCCGTGCCTAAGATCATGGTGAAGCAGAATGGTAAAAAAATCTGGTTGACCGCGCCGGATGCTTTACCGTCCGCTCTGCAGACAATCGCGTTGAAGATCTGCAGTCGTTTACAGGTAAAATTGAGTTCTCTGCCATTGTTGGCTCGGGTTGCCAGTATTGATGGGGATATACTTTACATTGACCGCGGCGCCGAGGACGGTATTGTTTCCGGGCAGATTTTTTCTATATATCAGAAGGGTAAAATGATTCATGATCCGGATTCGGGGGCGGTTTTAGGGCAGCAGCGCAAGCTGTTATGTCAGGTGCTGGTTGACCGGACGGATAAACATATGGCTTCCGGGCGGGTTTTGAATGGGTCTGCCGATGCGATTCAGATCGGCGACGCGGCAGAGGTGCGGCAATGAGTATCAACTTGCGGCGGTGGCCAGAACAGGATGGGGAATAAAGTCAGAGTGCGCAGAGGGAAGGCGTGAACTTGCAGGATGCCGGGACGGCGACTGACTCCATAGAAAAATCGTTTTTTCTTCTGTTATCAGAAGAAAAAGCAGTGCGAAAGGAGATATCAGGGCGCAGAAATGGGAATCAGAGTGTTAGTGGCCGAAGATTATGCTTTGTTGCGGCAAGGTATCCGGCAAGTATTGCGTTTCGAACCAGATGTTCAGATTGTAGGAGAGGCGGCAGACGGGCAAAAGGCGATTGCCCAGACGTGGCTGCTGCAGCCGGATATTTTGCTGCTGGAGCTGAGCTTGCCGGAGATCAGCGGGATGGAGGTTGTGCGTCAGCTGCAGACGGTCAAATTGCCGACAAGGATCTTGGTGTTGACAATGCGTGACGGCGACAAATATGTATTGGAGGCTTTGCGTTATGGGGCGCGCGGCTATCTGCTGAAAGATGTGGAGCCGGATATGTTAGTGCAGGCGATACGAACCGTTTTTGCCGGCGGTGTTTTCCTTTGTCCACAGTTGGAAAAGCGTATTTTTGGCAGTGTCGGACAGACCGGTGAAGATTTGTATCAGAAAGTGATGGAAATCTGGCGTCGGCGGATACGAAATCGGCTCACGGTTCGTGAAATGGATGTGCTGTCCTGTCTGGTGCATGGGTTGTCAAATCGGGAAATCGCCAAGGTCTTATTCATGAGCGAAAAAACGGTTAAAACGCATCTGACAAGTATTTTTTATAAGCTTCAGGTGCAGGGACGGACGCAGGCATTGATCTACGCGTTAAAATATAAACTCTTTCGGTTGGAATAAAATGTAAGGATACAATAAAGTTCGGAATAGAATAAAATTTTTTATAGTACCCTTGAACGCCATATGCAGCGCTCAAGGGTCTTTTATACCTAAGAGCTTGTGCACTTTGTGCTACAAAAACTACTGTTTATGCAAAATATGATAATAGTCAGAAGGTTTCATATATAATATAAAATTATATAGCATATTTTGTATTCAAGACGGCGCAGTCGATGTCAGCCGGCTAAGGGAGGCAAAAGTAATGACAAAACTAAAAAAACTAACCAGAAGAACTTTTTTGAAGGGGGCGGCCTTGGGGGGAATTTCCCTGATGACAGCATCCTTATTTGATCCGTTTTCCATTTCGCGCCGAGTGTTGGCGGCAGGCCATAATGTCGAGCCGTTGTGGGATGCCGGGCCGCAGCAGGATAAAGTTGTTGTTGTCAGTGATTTGCATTTTGGCATTGATGACGGTTTTGCCGAAGATGTTAGTAATCGGCCGCTGTTTGTTGAATTTCTGCAACGGCTGCAGCAAACCGACGATGTGCGCGAGCTGGTTATTGCCGGCGATTTTCTTGACGAATGGTTTTTGCCTTTGAATTACGCGCCGATTGCCAATATGCATGAATTTTTTATCCAGGTTGCACGGAATAATCAGAGCGTTATCAATGAACTGAAAAATGTGATGCAGGCCGGGATCAAGCTGGTTTATGTCATTGGTAATCATGATATGAATATGGGTGAAGAAATATTGCCCGCTTTGTTGCCTGGTATCGTGGAGGCGCGTGATTCCAAGGGACTGGGCCGCTATATTACCGGCGATCGTCAGGAGATTGTAATTGAACATTGCCATCGGTATGATCCATATTCGGCGCCGGACCGGGTGTCCAACCGCGAGCTTTGTCACAACGATGAGACGATGTATCCGCCCGGATATTTCTACGCCAGACTGGGCACCAGCTGGGTTCTCGAGCATAAGCCGAAGATCAAAAAAAATTATCCGGTTGTTAGTAAAGTGCCGGATGCTGCGAATACTGATCAGATGGGCGCGTATATCTATGCCAAAACGCTGGAAAAGCTTTTTAACCGTATTACAGAAAAAAGCGGTTTTGAGGAAAAAATCTTCCGGATGGGCAGCTGTGGTATGCACGATAGCTACTCTTTAAAGGATATGTATCCGGTGGAACAGGCAGATGGAACTATTTCCGCACCGGTTTTGTTCCGTAATTTCCAACGTTCCTGGGATGAACGGCAGACTATGAATGATGTATGGTTCAAAATTCCGTTTGTGGAAGCCGGCGCCGACGCCGTGAAGAAAACGTATTTTTATAAATGTGCTAAATCGCAATATTTGGATCGGCAGGATGTAAATTATGATGTGGTTGTTTTTGGTCATACCCATATTCCTGATTTTCATCAGGACGGAAGAAAATTTTATGTAAATTCCGGCACCTGGGTAGATCATAATTCTGATTATCCGTCGGCAACTTGTACGTTTGCCGTTGTGGAGACCGGCGCAGAGAATCGGGTCGGTTTATATCAATATCAGGGAGATGGCTCTTTGACGGATCTTTCCGCTAAAGTGCAGGATGCATAACGAAAGGGACGAGATTTCAGGCAATGAAAACATATAGGAGCATGTATCAGGCGCTTTGCCTAGTAGGGGGGATCTTTCTGCTGCCTGTGACCGGGCTGGCGGCAGAAGCCTCCGAACCGGCGAACCTATTGCCCGCAGCAACTGCTGCTGTCTCGGTTCAGCCTTCGTTATCGTTTGTTTTTTGTCAAGTAAAAATC
>DCFR01000085.1 GCA_002319815.1 Megamonas sp. UBA1799 | reverse complement strand
GTTCAATTTGCTATTGCAATTTACGAATGTAAAAATACAAGGAAAAAGCGGATTTGATTATAAAATTGATTTTGTGATTCCAACATCTAGGAAAAAGAACCGTCCCGAAAGATTTGTTTTTGCCATTAATACTCCGCGAGAAAACGTTATAAAAAGTACACTTTTTACTTGGAATGATATTCGACTTACTAGAGCTGATAAAGAAAATGATTTAATCATTTTCCTTAATGACCGCAAAAATTTCGATGAAAAAGTTATTGATGCATTAAATATTTATAACGCAAAAACCATTAAATGGTCTAAACGCCAAGATTACATGGATGAATTAGCTGTATAATCATGATTGCTACGAATATAACTTTGTTGTTTCTCATCGTTCTTATGATACTTTTAGAAAAAAGTAATCCGCCTCCAGTCTGCAAACTAGGTGGATTACTAAGCTAAACCTTGTAGGGCTGACCGTTTACCAATGGTACCATTTCTATACTTGATTATAGCTTATTTTAAGAGCATAGCTTGACAAACTTACAACATTTTTAATTCATTATTTAAATAATTATAATGGAACTATTGTATAATTACAGGGATGTAATAAGCTAGATGTATTGAAATTTTATGTATTATCTTAGGTATCAGCTAGTAAAGGAAGAGATTGTTTTGAAAACATTTATTTGTAGCGTTTTAATGATTTTTGTGTATCAAGTATGTTTCCCCTTTTTTCTGATTCATCCTTCTGAAGCGGCAGAACCACAAACAAGTGCTTGTAACATAACATCTGATCAAAAAATGGTCTATATTCCGGCCAATACCAAAATTAAGTTATCTTTAATGTATCCTTTGGATTCTAAAACGGCACGTAAAGGTGATAAAGTTTTCTTCAAAACACTGGAAAACATTAGTATCAATAATACCGTTGTTATCCCGTCCGGGTCGATAGCCATTGGTACTGTAAAAATGGCCGATTCAGCTGGAATATGGGGGCAAAATGGCAGATTAGCTTTTTCAGCTGATTCGATCAATACAGTCAATAATGTTAAAGTTCCATTGTCATGTTACGCGAAGTATGATTCGGCAAACGATTATACTTTTAAAAAAGCGGCAGGCTTAGAAGCAATGGTAAAAACAGTCTTCTCTACGGGAAAAAACATTTATTGCGATGCAGGAACGATATATGAAGCAAAAGTGCTAATGGATACCTCTTTAAATATAACACCAGAGGCATTGTCTGTGATTGCAACAACTACGCCGGATAATGTCAATATTAATATAAACATTGCCAAATAAAAGCGAATATTAATCTATATAAAAGCAAATTTAGTAACATAAAATACCGCCCTATAAAAAGGGCGGTAAAAAAATACTAGTAATTAGAACATATGTACTTTATTGGAGGGGTATTTATGAGCCGTCTTGCAATGGTCCGCACTAGAAAACGTGGTAAAACCTACTCATATATTTTTGAAGCAGGCAAAACACCAAGTGGAAACAGAAAAGTAATTGAAAAAGGAGGCTTCCCCTCCCCCGACGATGCATATAATGCCGGAGTTGAGGCATACAATGACTGGAAACACGGAAATATCGGCATAACCAGCACCCGTATTTATCTATCCGATTTCATAACAAAATGGATGGAAAATGTTGTAAAACTTAACGTTCGTCCCTCAACGTTTGCAATGTATAACCGAGTAATAGCACATCACATAAAACCGTATATCGGCGAAACTGTGATCCAAGATATAACTCCGGCATTATTGGATGATTTTATAAGAAAACTAACCAAAGAAGGACTCTCTCGCAGCGTCATTTCATCTGCGCAAAGGATACTTCACCAAGCCCTTGATTATGCTGTTTATCCAGCAGAATTGATTTCCAGCAATCCGACGAAATACATCCATATCCCTAAAACGGCACCACAAAATATTGTCAAACGAACGATCATCTCTCCGCAGCAGTATGCGGCTTTTATGAAACTTTATCCTTTTGGCAGTCTATCCCACATTCCAGCAGCGATTTTATATCATACAGGAATGCGCATTGGTGAAGTTTTAGCACTATGCTGGGATGACGTTGATTTGGAGCGTAAAACAATTAATATCCATAGACAATATTCATACATCAGCAAAATAGGAAATATCTTTGCTCCACCCAAAACGCCGACCAGCATAAGAAAAATTATCATTGATAATAATTTGACTACACTTTTGAAGCGCTGGAAAATCCAGCAAAGCAAATGGGAACTGTCCGGCGGCGACTCATACTGCATTATTGACGAAAAAAAGGATCATACCATACAAACATACTCAAAAGTATTTATGACCGCAGAAACCAATCGTCAAAAAATGGTATGTACCGGACCACAAGGCAAGATTGTCAGCCGAGCAACTGTCATGCATAATTTGCAAAAAGTTGGGCTAAACACACATTCATTTAGGCATACCCATGCTACTATGCTAATTGAGGCTGGAGCCTCCCCGAAGGGCGTAGCAGGGCGCTTAGGTCATAAACGCGTGGACATAACCGAAAACTTATATACCCACAACACGGAAAAAATGCAACAGGATACACTTGAGATTTTTACTAAAACATTGCAGACAAAGCCCTAATGCAGACAAAATGCAGACAAAAAGTAAGCTTACCCCTATTATATAAGGGATAAGCCTATTTTTATTTAAAATAATTGAATTTATGCACTATCGTGTGAATTTTATCTCTTTATATGAGAATTATGTTTTTTTCAAGAGACGGACAGTAAAAAATGAACCGACAAAGTTTACACTCTGTCGGTTCATCGGCAATTGATTTACTTTTTCTGTCCATAGTACGCATTAGCGCCATGTTTCCGCAAATAATGCTTATCCAAAAGTTCCGACTGCATCGAGGGCAAATGCCCTCCGGAAAGCGTCATGGCATGATAGGCCATAAAAGCAACCTCTTCTAAAACCACAGCTTTTTTCACGGCTGCCGCCGCATTTTTTTCCCAAACGAACGGACCATGCGAGTATACCAAAACGCCGGACACCTCCATCATATTCCGCCCTTGAAAAGTCTCTACAATGACTTTGCCGGTCTCTTTTTCATAATCGCCCTGAATCTCGGCCGGCGACATTGCCCGGGTGCAGGGAATATCGCCATAGAAATCATCGGCATGCGTAGTCCCCAGCGCTGGTATTGGCCGACATGCCTGCGCCCACGAAGTCGCATACCGCGAATGCGTATGCACGACACCGCCAATCTCGCTGCAAGCCTTATATAGTTCCAGATGGGTCGCCGTATCGGAAGACGGATTATATTGCCCCTCAACCACCTTGCCGTCCAGGTCGACTACCACCATGTCTTCCGGCTGCATCACGCTGTATTCTACACCGGACGGTTTGATGACCACCAGCCCCCGGGAACGGTCAATCCCGGATACATTACCCCAGGTAAACGTCACCAGTCCGTATTTCGGCAGCATCATATTCGCTTCATAAATCGCCTGTTTTAAATCTTCTAACATAAAGTTCCCCTTCTCCGGCAGGAAATCCCGGGCCGCAGACAGCGTCTGGCAAGCTCCGGCAGCCGCCGCGCCCCATCATCGGGAGTTCCATTCCCCGGCCTATCTTTATTTCAGCTTCCACGCCATATCCATCAAAAACAACTGCTGTTTAAACGCGGCAATATTCGTATCGCTGCCAATATGCACATACTCAATTCCCATGATCTCGGCCCAATCCGCCAACTGTTCTGCCGTCACGCTATAACTGATTACGCTGTGATGCGCTCCGCCGGCAAGAATCCAGGCTTCTGCCGCCGTCTCCAGATCGGGCAGCGGTTTCCACATCACGCGCGCTACCGGGAGATTCGGCATTGGCAAAATCGGTTTAACCGCTTTTACATCCTGAACGATCAGCCGCATACGTCCTCCCATATCAATCAGCGAAGCCGTAATCGCCGAACCGGCTTTTCCCTCAAAGACCAACCGGGCCGGATCATCTTTACCGCCGATTCCCAGCGGATGCACCTCAATCTTCGGCCTTCCGGCTGCTACACTGGGACATACCTCCAGCATATGCGCGCCCAAAATCAGGCTTTCACCGTTCGGAGCAAAATTGTACGTATAATCCTCCATGAGCGCCGTGCCCTGATCATCGCCCTGCGCAATAGCTTTCATCACCCGTGCCAACGCCGCTACTTTCCAGTCTCCCTCCGGTCCAAAGCCGTAACCCTGTGCCGTGAGATCCTGTACTGCCAGCCCCGGCAGCTGCTTCATACCATATAAATCATCAAAATGATTGACAAACCCTTCAAAGCCGCCCTGCTCCAGAAATTTTTGTATGGCGACTTCCAGCTTTGCCTGATAACGCACCGATGCCAGCTGGTCGGTATGCATGGTATACTTTTCTTCATAAGCCGCCATCATCGCATCGATCTCCGCCTCGCTGACCGCTTCAATATAAGAAACGAGTTCGCCCGTGGGATACGTATTTACCGACCAGCCCAGCCGGATCTGCGCCTCCACTTTATCGCCTTCGGTCACCGCCACATCCCGCATATTATCGGAAAAACGCGCCACCTTCAGCTGCCGGCTGTCCATAACGCCCAGAGCCACCCGCATCCAGGACGCCATTTTCTGCTGTACCGCCGCATCCTCCCAATATCCGACCACAATTTTACGCGCCAGCCGCAGACGGGCGCCGATAAAACCATGCTCACGATCGCCATGCGCCGACTGATTGAGGTTCATAAAATCCATGTCGATTCCTTCGTTGGGAATCTCACGGTTAAACTGCGTGTGCAGATGAAGATAAGGCTTCTGCAATTTCACCAGTCCGCGAATCCACATTTTAGACGGTGAAAAAGTATGCATCCAGGTGATAATCCCGGCACATCTTTTATCATAATTGGCATCTTCAATGACCTGTTCAATCGCATCCGAAGTCGTTGCCACCAGCTTGTATACAACTCTGGCCGGCAGCCGTCCCGCCGCATTGAAGCCGTCTGCCATCTGCCGCGCATGCGCCGCCACCTGCTGCAAAGCTTCCTCACCATACAAATGCTGGCTGCCGACAATAAACCAGAACTCCGCTTCCTGCTTAAATTTCATCTTATTTTCCCCTCCTGCGCCAATCTATTTTATAAACTGCCTCGTCGCTGCTCTTACTGTTTAGCTTTCTTCACGGCAACCCGGATTGCCTTAAGCCGCTTCATAGCGTCATTGCCGCCGCGGCCAAAATATTCGTGCAGCAGATCGTATTCGGCATACAGTTTATCATACACTGCTGCCGACTGCGGATTTGGCGTATAAACAATGTCCTTCAGATTTCCCATGTCCCGCGCCGCCTGGAACACATCATCATAGCCGCCGGCTGCCTTGCCCGCCGCTACGGCGCCAAAGATCGCCGAACCTAGCGCTGGACCTTGTTCTGACCCGGCAATACGAACCGGCAGATTGATGACATCGGCATAAATCTGCATCGCCATCGGATTCTTCTGTGAAATTCCGCCTGATGCATAGAATTCATGAATCGGCACACCACTGCGATTGAAGGTCTCAATAATCTTACGGGTGCCATAGGCAGTAGCCTCAACCAGCGCCCGATACATCTCCTCCGGTTTTGTCGCCAACGTCATGCCGAGCATCAGCCCGGTGAGATCCACATCCACCAGCACCGACCGGTTGCCATTCCACCAATCCAGCGCCACCAGCCCGGATTCTCCCGGAGCCAGTCGGGATGCCAACCCGGAAAGATAGGCTTGGATATCCTGCCCCGCTTTTCTGGCCGCTTCCAGATAAGCTGCCGGCACGCAGTTTTCCACGAACCAGGCAAAATGATCGCCCACGCAGGACTGCCCGGCCTCGTAGCCAAAAAATCCCGGCATGATGCCGTCTTCAACCACACCGCACATTCCCGGAACCGTCTTTTCCTCTTTCCCCAATAAAACATGGCAGGTGGACGTTCCCATAATACCCAGCATCTTGCCTTCGGAATCAATTTTAACTGCAGGAATCGTCACGTGCGCGTCAACATTGCCAATGGCCACCGCCGTGCCAGCTTTAAGTCCCGTAATCTCCGCCATCGCCGGCGTCAGTTCGCCTGCCTTCCGCCCCAACGGCGTCACTGGGCAGCTCATCTTATCAGCGATTACATGCTCCAACCGCGGATCCAGCGCCCGGAAGAATGCCTCGGACGGATAGCCCTCGCGCTTGCTCCAGATCCCCTTATAACCGGCCGTGCATGAATTTCTCGTCTGGACACCCGTAAGCTGCCAGATAATCCAGTCTGCAGCCTCAACAAAGTAATCCATTGCATCATAAACCTCCGGCGCCTCATCAAGGATCTGCCAAAGTTTCGGGAACTCCCACTCAGAAGAAATCTTCCCGCCATAACGCGCCGGCCATTTCTCTCCCATAAAAGCAGCTATTTCATTGATATGATTCGCCTTATCCTGCGCGGCATGATGCTTCCAGAGTTTAACGTAGGCATTGGGGTTATTTTTAAATTCCGGCAAAAAGCACAGCGGCGTGCCGTCTTTTTTCACCGGCAATACCGTACAGGCCGTGAAATCAGTGCCGATGCCTACAACATCCACCGGATCAACGCCGGTCTCTTGCAAAAGCACCGGGACTGTATGCGCCAATACATCCAGATAATCCTGCGGATCCTGCAGGGCCCAGTCGACGCCAAGCTTCGTTCCGTCCGGCAGCTGCTCGTCCATCACTGCATGCGGGTAATCATACACCGCAGACGCCAGCTCCCGCCCGGTGCCGATTTCCACCAGCACCGCCCTTCCGGACAAGGAACCATAATCAATGCCGACTGAATACTTTGCCATACCAATCTCCTCCTCATTCATCATACAATATGTTAAAAATTATCATACATCGCAAAAAGCAAACCGGCCCAAACCGGCCGAAATAAGCCGTTTCATTCCAGCGCCCGCACCGATTCACGCTCCACCAGACGGGGAGGAAAGCGCACGGCGTTCTCATAGGCAGAATGCCCGATGATTTTCAACAGATTCGTCGCCGCCACCCGGCCCAGCTCTTCCTTAGGGTGCATAAACGTTGTCAATCCGACTTTATCCAGCGTCGCCAGATAAGAATCATCAAAAGAAATCATGGATAAATTTTCCGGAACCCGGACGCCGTTGCGTTCAGCAGCTTCCATAATGCGCACTGCCACCTGATCGTTATAACAAATAATCGCTGTACAGCTACGAATCCGGCGCAGAATCCCCTTTTCCAGACTATGAACAAATTCCGCTTCCTGCTCCATATCCTCTGTAGTAAACCAGACAATACTCTTTTCCTGCAGAGCCAGTCCCTGCCGTTTGAGTTCGCTGGCAAACCCTGCATAGCGCTGATGCCCCTGATTGTCATCGGCTTTAAAGATCCCGGCAATTTTTTTATGCCCCTTTTTAATGAGGTAGGCCGCCGCTTCTCGTCCGCAGGCAAAATCATCCATCATGACCGACGGCATATTCAGCCCCGGATATTCCGCATGAATGAACACACAAGGGATGCCCTGCCGCTTAATCTGACGATAGAGATCCGCATTAAGATTTGGCAGACCGCTCTTGGTCGGCTCGACAATCAGCCCATCGATACCCTTTTTCAGCATCGACTCCAGAATCGCCCGCTCATTTTCTACTTTATTATAAGTAATGGAAAGCTGAATCGTATAGTGATGCGCCGTAAGAACCCCGTCAATGCCGCGAATGACACACGGGAAAAGGTAATCATCCAGATAGGTTGTGATCACGCCGATATTCATCGTCACCGCACGTTGTACCACACAAGTCGACGCTACATACGTACCGCTGCCGCGCCGCCGTTCCAGAATACCGCTGTTCTCCAGAATACTCGTCGCCTGGCGCACCGTCTGACGGCTCAGGCCGAAACGTGCGCTGAGTTCATTCTCCGACTGCAGCCGATCGCCAACAACCAGTTCACCGTCATCGACGCGCTTCTTGATCCAGTTGACAATTCTGAGATATTTCGGTTCTGCTTTTTTCTTCTCCAAACCGATCCCCTTACCCTTTCCTATACATAAGATACCAGTCAAAATGACTAAAATTTTAGAAAACTCTCCGGTTGCCCGAATCTTCTTTCTTCTATTAACATACCACAATTTTTTTCCTGACGCAACAAAAAAGCATACAAATTCTACAAATTTGTATGCTTTCCTTTCACTTTTTCATGGCACTTTATGCAAAGCTGTATTTACTTGTTTGTGACGCCAAAAGCATATACGGTTTCCGCCCGCCAGACATCCCCCTTGCGCAGCAGCGGCTGCAGAAACTCCGGATTGGCCGGCGCATTGGGAAAATATTGCGCTTCCAGGCAAAACCCGCAGCGCTTGGTAAAGGCCGTGCCATTCTTCCCCAGCGGACGGCCGTCCAGATAATTGCCCGCATAAAACTGCACGCCTGGCAATGTTGTATAGGCGGTAAGCGTAATCCCCGTAGCCGGCGCCATCGCCCAGACCATTTTCCGCAGGCCGGTTTCCGGATACTCTTTGCAGGGAACATCACGCACTACCCAATTATGATCATAGCCGCCGGCAAAACGCAGCTGCGAAAAATCATCATCAATATGCGCCCCGATAGCCGTCGGCTCACGCAGATCCATCGGCGTCCCCTCCACCGAAACAATCCGCCCGTTCGGCAGCGATTCGGCATCGGCTTCTGTCCAGGCATCGGCAAACAGTTGGATTTTTTGTTTCACCACCGGTCCGCTGGAAAATCCCGCCAAATTAAAATACGTGTGATTCGTCAGATTGCAAATTGTATCCGCTGTACTCACGGCCTCATACCGAATGACCAGTTCATTGTCATCGGTCAGATCATAGAGCACTTGCACGCTCAGTTTTCCCGGATAATTCCCCTCTCCATCCGGACTGACATAAAACAAATGCAGTCCGTCAGCCGCTGGTTTTGCTTCCCACAGCCGTTTATTAAAACCAGAAAAACCGCCGTGTAAATGATTTTTGCCATCATTGCAGTCCAGCTGATAATTTTTCCCATCAATCGAAATACGCCCCCGTGCAATACGGTTGCCGCAGCGGCCAATGAGCGCGCCGATAAATTTATCCTCCGCCTCATACGTTGCAATATCGCCATAGCCCAAAACGACGTCCACCAGATGACCCAGACAATCTGCTGTGCGCAGTGCCTGAACATGCCCGCCAAAATCGGTCACATTAAGCTCTGTTCCCTTAGCATTCCGCAGAGTAAAAAGATGAGCTTCGCGCCCATCTCTGAGTGTCCCAAACGATTGAACTGAAATCCGATCCATACCGCATCCTCCTTCCACTGATCCGCATTGCGGCATCAAAGCCGCGTGATGTCAATCTTCCCGATATTGTCTACCACCATATCCGCCCGCGACAAATCCTGCGCCCCGGAATGCGGATTCCGATAAGCGATGCAAAACATCCCCGCTGCTTTGGCCGCGGCCACGCCAGACGCAGCATCTTCCAACACAACACAATCCGCCGGACGCACGCGCAGCTTTTCTGCCGACAACAAATAAACTGCAGGGTCCGGCTTGCCTGCCGGCAAGTCGGCGCCGCTCAGCACCGATTGGAAATACCCGGCCAACCCGAATTTTTCCAGCACGGCGTCAATGACCACCCGTCCGGCTGACGAAGCCAGCGCTGCCGGAATGTGCGCCGCCGCCAACGCCCGAAAAAGTTCCCGCGTCCCAGCCACCGGCTGCACCGCTTCGTCATGGCGCAAAAGATCGAGATACAGCGCATGTTTATACGCAATCATCGTCCCAACGTCCAGATCCGTACGCTTCGCGCGCCGCACGGCGTCGCCAAACAAAGCCCGACTCGTGCGCCCCATATAATGGACCAATTCCGACGCATCAAAACGCAGCCCGTAATGCTGGAAAGTCGCCAGCTTCGTCTGCGAATGAATAGGCTCGCTATCGACAATGACACCATCCATATCAAAAATAAACGCTTTCATTTTACACCCTGTTCCCTGGCCAATAGCGCGTGAAACTGCTTCACCGGCAGCGGCTTGGAAAAATAATACCCCTGGATATTATCGCAGCCGATGTTCTGCAAAAAATCCACCTGCGGTTTTGTTTCCACCCCTTCAATCACGATGCCGGTATCAATATCATGCGCCATCTGCACAATGTTTTTCATAATCGACCCGGCTCGATCCGAATTTTCCACATTCTGCACAAAACTCATATCCACCTTCAAAATATCAACCGGCACCGTCTTCAGCATATTGAGCGAAGAATATCCACTGCCGAAATCGTCCATAAAAATTTTGATCCCATGCTCCTGGAACTGCCGCATCACCGCCAGCAACTGATGCGGATTATCCGTATACGCGCTCTCGGTGATTTCCAGCTTGAGCATCCAGGGTTCCAGATCATACTGAGCCAGCAGCCCCATGATCGTATCCAAAAAATCAAAGTTGTAAAAGTTCAGCCGGGACACATTGACCGAAATCGGCACAACCGCCGCCCCGGTGTCTTTTTGCGCCCGCAGCACCTGACAAGCCGACTCCCAGACAAACCTGTCCAGCCGTACGATAAAACCATTGCGTTCAAAGACCGGAATAAAACGCCCGGGCGCAATCAGCCCTTTCAGGGGATGAATCCAGCGCACCAGCGCCTCGGCACAGATTGCCTTATGCTGGGAAATGCTATAAATCGGCTGCATATAGAGGCAAAACTGCTTTTCCTCCAGAGCATATTCCATCTCCCGCAGAATCATCTGTTCATCCAGAATCATCTCGCGCATACTTTCATCATAATAAACAAACCGCGTCGTATATTTTCCCTTGATCGTATTCAGGGCCGTATGCGCCCGATCGCACATCTGATCAATCGGCTGAAATACATTGTCCACCGGATAGACGCCGGCGTAAAACAGAATATTATGGCAGATTGACAGTGACTGCACGGCATTATCCAGCCCCTGCATAATCATATCCATGTTCACGCGCTCCATCGGCAAACAAAGCGCAAAATGATCCGACTCCATGCGACCGCAAAGGCCGTTCCCTTCGACCAGCGTCTGAAAATACGCCGCCGCCGTCCGCAGCACCAGGTTGCCGGTCTCAATATGAAAAAGATCATTGATAATCTTAAAACAGCTGATATCCAGATAAATGATATGATAAGGAACATCCGCATTATTCTGTACCAGCGTAGCAGCTTTCGTATAAAAAGTTTCGCGGTTGTATATGCCGGTCAGCGTATCCCGTTCGATAAAATGCCGCATCTCAGTGATCTGCCGCCGCTGCGCCGCCGCTTCAATCTTACGCCATTCATTCTCCATGCGGGCCATGACATTCCTGACCCGCATGCGAACAATCGCCGGATTGTAGGGCTTCGTGATAAAATCCGCCGCGCCCAGCTCAACGGCGCGAACTTCGCTCTCACCCTCATTGCGCGCCGTCATTACAATCACTGGAATCTCCGCAAATTTCTCCGTCTTTTTCAAAACTTTCAGCAGTTCAAACCCATCCATGACCGGCATTACCAGATCCAGCAGAATCAGGTCGACGGTCTGCTGACTAATGACGGTCAACGCTTCCTGCCCGTTGGCAGCTTCGACAATTACATAATCATTCTTAAAAAACTGGGTAAGAATAGCCCGATTCATTTCAACATCATCGACGATGAGCATCACGGAGTCTTTTTCCATACGATTACCGCCTCTTATCGTTAATATAGTTCTTTTGATTCAAAAGCCTTGCCTTTTATTTTACCATAAAGCCACCGCATTTTCATCTATTGTACGAACTTTTCCGCAAATTCCGCCATAAAAAAATCTGCGCCAGAAGACGCAGATTTTTTATGCACTCTTTATTTAACCGGCAATACATCCTCAATGGATTCTTTTGCCAGCCGGATTGCCGTATCCAGTTCCAGCTGCGTAATGTTCAGCGGCGGATTGAAATACAGCACATCGCCGATCGGACGCAGCAGCAAGCCGTGCTCCAGCGCTTTTTTATACACCTCATAGCCCAAACGCTTCTTTGCCTCAAACGGCGTCTTTTTCTCCTTATCGGCCACTAGTTCGATCGCATGAATAAGCCCGATATGACGAATTTCCCCGACATTCGGATGCCGGCCAAAGGTATCGTTCAGTCTCCCGGTCAGCCATTTGGCATTGACCGCCGCATTCTCAAAAACCGGCTGCGTACGGAACACATGCTGCACGGCCAGTGCCGCCGCGCAGGCCAATGGATTGCCCGCATACGTATGACTGTGCATAAATGCTTTTCCTTCACTATAATCCGCATAAAAAGCGTCGTAAATCTTTTGCGTCGTCACCATGATCGACATCGGCAAGTACCCACCCGTAAGTCCTTTGGAAATGCACATGATGTCCGGAGAAATCCCGGCGTGATCGCAGGCAAACATGCGTCCGGTACGGCCAAATCCCGTAGCGATTTCATCACAGATCAGCAGAACGCCGCTGGCATCGCAAAGTTTGCGCAGCTTCTGCAAATAAAGCGGCGGATAAACGCGCATGCCGGCGCTTCCCTGCAAAAGCGGCTCGACGATCATGGCCGCCGTTTCCTTTCCATGTTTGGCAAAGGCTTCCTCCGCATACTGGAAGCATTCACACTGACAATGCTCCCGATCCTTGCCGAACGGGCAGCGATAACAATCCGGCGCTTCCACATGAACATTATCCATCATCATCGGCTGATAAAGCTTTGCATAAAGATCGAGACTGCCGACGGAAAGCGCGCCGATGGTCTCCCCGTGATAGCCTTCGGTCAGGCACATAAACCGTTTCCGCTCCGAATGGCCGGTCTGCAACTGATATTGAAACGCTACTTTCAGCGCACATTCGACTGCCGCCGAACCGTTGTCGTTAAAATGAAACTTGGTCAGACCGCGGGGAACAATTTTAGCCAGCTCTTCCGCCAGCCGTATTGCCGGCTCATGGGAAAAGTTCGCAAAAATAACATGCTCCAGCTTGTCAATCTGATCCTTGACCGCCTGATTAATGACCGGATTGCAATGCCCCAGCAAATTGCACCACCAGGAACTTACAATATCCAGATATTTTTTTCCATGCACATCATAAAGCCAGACGCCTTTACCATGATCAATCACCATGGGCGGCAATTCCTCGTAGTCCTTCATCTGCGCTGCCGGATGCCAGATATATTTCAAATCCCGTTCCTCAAAATGCTCATCCATTTCCGTCGCTCCTCCGTTTATCATAGCAAATTATTCATACAGAGCCGCCAGCTCCGCCGCATCCATCGTCAACTCCGTATCGCCTTTTTTCACCGTTGCAATCACCGGTATGCCGGTAATGGCTTCAATCATTTTCCGGTTATCTTCTTCCATGCGGTCGCCGGGATGGAAGTTATTCAAAATGACCCCCTTGACCGGAATCTCCCGATGCCGGAGATGCTCAATCGTCAGCACTGCCGAATTAATCGTTCCCAGTCCTGCATCGGCAATCACCAAGGTTCCCAGTCCCAAACGTTTGATGAGATCATCAATAATCACATGCTGTGTTTTATCCCAGCGCAGCGGACAGATAATGCCGCCGCTGCCTTCCATCGTCAAAAACGCATACTTGGCCAACGCCCGTTTAAAAGCTTCCTCCACCCGTCCAAAGTCAATCGGCTGCCGATTGATCTCCGCGGCCAGATGCGGTGAAACCGCTTCCCGATATACATACGAAACAAGATTTTCTACGGTCTCGCCGATGCCCGC
Source organism: Megamonas sp. UBA1799 (assembly GCA_002319815.1). Lineage (GTDB taxonomy): Bacteria > Bacillota > Negativicutes > Selenomonadales > Selenomonadaceae > UBA1799. The sequence goes on along the minus strand of DCFR01000085.1, from coordinate 27,591 downwards.
TGTCTCATTTACATAGAGCGCATCGCCCGGCAAAAGTTCACCTGCCGGTCCCTGTTCCGCTCCACTGATGGCTGCCTTATAATAACCCGCATTGTTGCCGGCATCCCGAAGTTTCTTCACCAGCAATGCCGTCACATAGGTCTTGCCAATATCCGTACCGGTTCCCGTTACAAAAATACCTTTTCCCACTGTCCTACGCTTCCTTTGTCCAATAATTTATTTTATTCTCATCGGCACTTCCGGCAATATTGAGCCAAATCCCGGCCCGCCGGCAGCGAACTGCCAAAAGAGCCGCCAACGTGCAAAGCAGTAAATCTCCTGGCGCCGACAAAATCCCGCCGTACAAAACCAGCGGCCAAAAAGCAATGGGTGCATCAATAATATAATTGGAAATCACATAAAAATAGGTGAGTCCAAACGCATAAACAATCGCCATGCCGACCAGATTCACCAGAAACAGATTGCGTACCGTAACCAGCATGCCATTGCGCGCCATTTTCCCTGTAACCCAGGCCTGCAGCGTAAAACCGATCAAATAACCAAATGTTGGCTGCAATACATACGCCGGACCACCGCCGCCGGCAAAAACCGGAATACCGGCCAGTCCCAGCAGTGTGTATACGCCGACCGCAGTCGCGCCTAAACGACCGCCCAAAAGCAGCCCCGCCAGCAGCGTAAACAAAAATTGCAGCGTAAAAATCTGCCCGCCCAGCGGTATCTTAATAAATGCTCCCACCGCAGTCAGAGCCATAAACAACGCGCACAGGATCATATCCCGCAGCTTCAAATTACCCATCTTGCCGCCCCCTAATACCTTCTCATCATACGGCAGAATATTTAGATTGTCAACCAAGCATTTATATATGGTTAACATAAGAAAAATCCGTTCCTACCAGTTAGGCACATTTACTTCTGGACCATCCGACAATGTATCCTCCGGATTCCAGCCACACTTTTCCTGAACCGGCAAAGAAATTTTCCTGTTTCCAACCAAAAATTCCGATTGATAAAAAGAAAGAAACAATATTATAATAGAAAGCAAGGAGGCGATTCTTATGGACTTCACACGGGAAAAAAATCGCATCAGTCATTGCAATGCTGCCGGAAACACTCTGGCCGAAATTTTATTTCCGGCGATCGATGATACGACCGTTGAAATTACGCATACCTTTGTTGACCCTTCCCTGTCCGGTCAGGGCATTGCTGCCCAGCTGACCGCCGCTGCGGTCGACGAACTGCGCAGCAGTCATCGCTGTGCCCGCCTTACCTGCAGCTACGCGCTGCAATGGTTTCGGCAGCATCCTGAAGCTCAGGATGTATTGGAAAATCCTTCTTCACTCGCATCCGATCATAAATGACGGCGGCTTTCAAACGAACCCTCACCTGTCGCAGCACTGCTGAATTCGCCAGCTGTTTTGCCGGCGAATTTTTTTCTGCGGCAATCCCGCCCGGAATATGGTATAATGAAGCAGTTAATATTGCAAATGGAGGAATCACCATGAAAAATATGAAAAAAACGATGCTTGCTGCTGCCCTGGCCGCCAGTTTACTGGCACCTATTTCTGGCTATGCCGAAAGTGAAGATGGTTCGGCGGCAAGTACCGAAACCACGACCGCCTCAATGCCCAATCCGATCGTAGAATACACCAACGTGCCGGATCTTGAACTGGCACTGGGATTTCCGGTCCTCTATCTGCCGGGCAGCCTCTACGCCACCTATCATCCCGCCCTTGTCATCAACAGCATCGGCGGCACGGTCAGCGACCTGCATTTCCGCAGCCGTGAAGACGAAAGCCGGATTATTGTCCGCACGGCGCTGCTGAAAACCGTAAATACGGAAGATATCAGCGGATATTACGGTGTTAATTGGACGCTGCAAGACGTTGGCGATATGAAACATACACAGGTAAATGTCGCGATTACAGAAGACGGCACACATGTCGCGCGCTGGACAAAAGGCCGCTTTGTTTTCTCCCTGGCGATTAAGGATATGGATGAGAAAAATTTCCGTTTTGTGCTGAAAAATTATGTTGTTTGTGCCGATCGGTTCGCTTACCGCTACCGGGAAGAAGCCTGAGATGCCCCATATATAAAAAATGCTGGTCCTTATGGACCAGCATTTTTTTATTACCAAACCAGATTATTTCAAATGCAGCGTCATTGTCCCCACCGTCTGCGATAAATCTTTAGCAAGACTTTGTACCGTATCCGCCATATTGGTCACCGCCAAAACAGTCAGCAGTGATTTCCCCTTATTTTCAATGGCCTGCCGGTCAAAGCGGATCAGCGGCGTACCCCCGCGCACGCTGTCACCGGCCCGCACCAGTGCTTCAAATCCCTGCCCCTGCAGCTCCGCCGTATTCAAACCGATATGTATAAGCATCTCTACCCCATGGCTCGACAAAGCAACCGCATGCAGCGTATCCGGAATCAGCAGCACCCGGCAGTCACAGGGCGCCACGATCTCGACTGCATCCGCTGCCGGCTCCACGGCAAAACCGTCGCCCAGCATCTTTGCCGAAAACGCCTCATCTGGAACCGCTGTAATATCAAGCATGGTTCCCGCCAAAGGGGCATTGATCACCAATTGCTTCTTTCCCCATCCAAACATCTTATTTTCCCGCCTTTTCTGTTTTTACCATATAAAAGTAGAGCGAGTCAGGTATGCGAATAAATAAGCTCTCCCTGCCGAATTGTCGCCTGAATCCGCACCGCACCATCAAAAATTGTGATATCCGCCTGCTTACCCAGTTCCAACGAACCGATCCGGTCATAAATCCCCAACCCCTGCGCCGGCGTCTTCGCAGCGCAGGAAACTGCCGCCGCAATACCGGAGCCGGTATTCGCAGCAAAATTTGCCACTGCCCGATCCATCGTCAGCACACTGCCGGCAATGGTGCCATCAGCCAGCGTCGCCACCTGCCCCTTCACCTGAACCGTCTGTCCGCCCAGTTCCGACGCTCCATCACCCAGCCCGCAGGCACGCATGGAATCCGTAATCAGAACAATATGCCGTCCCTGTTTCATGCGCCAAACCATGCGCTGCGTCATCGGATGCAAATGAATATTATCACAAATGATCTCGCAATCCACCGCCGTATCCAGCGCCGCCCCGACTAATCCCGGCGTACGATGGTGAAACGGCGCCATCCCATTAAACAAATGCGTTACATGCGTAATATCATACTGCAGAATCGCCCGGCGCGCTGTATTATAATCCGCAGAACTATGCCCCATGGAAACGACAATCCCATTCTCCTGGCATTCTTCCACAAAACGATAATCGCCTCTGAGTTCCTCGGGCGCGATCGTCACCAGCCGCAGCATATCACGATAAGCTTCAATACGGGAAAAATCGGCCTGGGCAATATTTGCAGCAGCCTGAGCGCCCCGACGTTCCCTGCTGATGAACGGCCCCTCCATATGTGCGCCCAAAATGGCTGCGCCGTTTGGCGGCGTCTGCATCGCTGCCCGGATGCGATCCAGCGCCCGATAAATGTGGGGGAAATCATAAGTCATCGTTGTCGGCGCCAGAGCCGTTACGCCGGTTTCCGCCTGATAGCGGCAAATTTCCGGCAGGGCCTTCGGATCATCATCCATAACATCATAACCGCAGCAGCCGTGCAGATGCACATTGATAAATCCCGGAGAAACATATCCCCCCGCAGCATCCACCACTGCATCCATTCCAGCCATATCTTCCGAAGAAAGCTCAGCCTGCGGCACAATGCGTTCAATCTCTTTATCATAGACCAGGGCCTGGTGTTCCAACAACTGAAACTCGCCCCGTGCATCCGGCACGATCACCCGGCCATTGATAATTACCTTCATTCATCATTCCTCCTAAGGACTTCCTTTTCCTATTATAGACGACGGTCAAAGAATCCACAAGACAAAACCGAATGAAACCGGATGCATCAATGAAGGAATTCAATCCGGCGCACGAGGAAATATTATTGATACTTTTCCGGCAGCCGGGCCGCCGCCGCTTTATCCATCAGTACCAGTGCATTGCGATGCAGCTGCAGAATGGACGCCGGCGCCATGGGAGTAATATCGCCGCAGACAGCTTGCCATACCGCCCCGGTTTTACCGGCTCCGCTCGCCAAGAGCAAAATATTATGCGCCGACATAATATCACGGATGCCCATACTGACCGCCCAATGCGGCGTATCCTCAGGCTTGACAAAAAAACGCGCATTGGCAGCCCGCGTCGCGGCGCTCAGCTCCACCACATGCGTTTCCGGCACAAAGCAATGCCCTGGTTCATTGAAGCCAATATGCGCATTTGGTCCGATGCCCAGCACCATCAGATCAATGCCATCCGCCGCTTCGATTTTTGCACTGTAACGCGCGCACTCCGCAGCAATATCATCCGCCATTCCATTAGGCAGCGCAACGTGCTCCGGCTGTACATTCAATGCATGAAAAAAATTCAGCTGCATGAAATGATGATAACTTTGCGGATGTTCCAGCGGCAGGCCGATATACTCATCAAGATTGAACGTCCTCACCTGCGCAAAATCGACCCTGCCAGCCTTATAAGCTTCGCCCAACTTTTTGTAAAGCAGCAGCGGCGTACTGCCTGCTGCCAGTCCAAGCACCGTATCCGGCTTGCGCCGTACCTGCTCAATCACCAGTTCTGCCGCCGCCGCGCTCATATCTTCATACGTGTCGCTGATCCTTACCCTCATTCTCCTGCCTCCCAGATACAATATAGGCTTTCCTATGTAAAAACATTTCCTTGATGCAGTGCTAAACCATCAATGCGTTCCCTCATGCAGCAGGCAATATAATGCCCCGATCATACCGGCATCATTGCCCAACTGCGCAAAAGCAAACCGCGTCCCCGCATAAACCCGCGGCAGCAAGGCCGCGCGCAGAGCCTCCAGTAAGCGCGGTTTTAAAAAACCTTCCTGCGCCATAATTCCGCCGCCAAGCACAACCACCTCAGGATTCAGCACATAACAAACATTGGCAATTCCAGCCGCCAGACGCTGTACCATTCGCTCTGCCGTTGCCAGAGCTGACGGATCGCCAGCCCGGGCCCAGGCAAAAACCAGCTCACCGTTGACTTCATCCGCCGGCATCCCTTTCGCCTCCGCAGTCTCAGCGATCAGACGGGATGCGGAGGCCAGCGATTCCAATGTCCCCGGTTCGCCAATGCGCAGATAACCTACCTCCCCCGCGCAATGCGAAGCCCCCGGCACCAGCTGCCCCTTAAAAATCACACTGCCGCCAATGCCGGTGCCAACCGTCAGGCAGACCAGCAAGTCGGCCCCACGGCCGGCGCCCAGCCAATATTCTCCCATCCCGGCGCAATTCACATCATTCTCAACCCGACAGGGAAGGCCGCAGGCCTCTTCCAAAATCGCCTGCAGCCGCGTACCGGTATAGCCGGGCAAATGCTCTGCCGCATAGAGAACCGTTCCCGACGACGCATCCACAATGCCTGTTGTCGCCACGGCCAGCCCTACCGGCGAATACTCCTTCTGATACGCCCGTATCCGTGAAATAGCCAAAGAAACCATGGCGCCCACGCCGCCGGCACAAATCGGATTTGGGGCCTTTCCTTTCGCCAGGAAACGACCGCCGCCATCCGTCACGCCATATTTGATTGTCGTCCCGCCAATATCAATACAAACGTACTCCGGCATCATTTCTGCTCCCCTGCTGCCAATTTTCAGCCGCGGCCCACAGTCCGGCTTACTGTCTGGCGGCCTCAAATTCATAGTTTTCGACCACCGGCATCCCAGGCTGGATAACGACCCGCTTGATGATATAATTACTGCCGTTCAGGACAAACAAATCAAAAACATCCCAATTCCGCACATACCGTTTCATCGTCGCTTCCTGTTCCGGCGGAATGCTGTTGGACTTGGCCCGTCCGGAAATAATAACCAACTCATAGGTCCCCTCAGGAATGTTATCGATTTGATAATTTCCGTCCTCATCCGTTTCCGTTACAAAAATATTACTGCCGGCCGGAGCAATTCCCCGCGTATACCAATCCTGCTCCTGACTTGAAGTAATGCTCATCTTGTCAAAGAAATAAGGAATCAGCTGCACTCTCGCTCCCCGATCATTATAAATCTTATCCTGATTACTACTGTTGATAATGTCAATACCGGCAATCGGCTTCTGATCCCCGATTCCCTGCGTTGCCCGCATCAGACTGTACCGCCAGGTCACCGTCCCCTGCACTTTTCCGGATGGCGCAGCAGCTTCCCCGGCCGTCATCCCCGCTGCTAAAATCATCCATACTGCAGCCATGACAGCCGCGACTTTCTTCATCATTTCCTATTCCCCCTCATATAAACCTGCCAATCCGCTCGCAAAAAACGCGATGAAATTGCAATATATAACTTCTCCATGAACGAATTTTTTTCCTTTATTTTTATAAAATTTCACCAATCAAAATTCTATTCTCACTTTTATGAATCCGTCAGATGCTGGCTTTCCCTACGGAAAAGCCAGCATCTGAAAAGCCAAATTTCTCCTGACAAACAGGAAAATTGCAAATAACAATCATTTACTATTGATAATAGCTTTAAATCATACTATAATGATAGAAGAAAAAGGATATAAGGAAAGGGAGTAAAAACATGAAGTCTCTAATCGAAGCAATTAAAGGACGCCGTACCAATTACGCACTCGGTAAAAACATTCCCCTTCGCCAGGAACAAATTACGCAGATCATTGAAACACTCCTGCCGGAAGTCCCTTCGGCCTTCAATATGCAGTCAGCCAGAGTCATTGTTCTCTTGGGCGAAAATCATGAAAAAGTATGGGCGCTGACAAAAAACATTCTGGCGGCCATTGTCCCAGCAGAAAAATTTTCGGCCACGGATGAAAAGATTAACGGTTTTGCCGCCGCTTATGGAACGATTTTATTTTTTGAAGATATGCCTACCGTGGAAAAAATGCAGAAGGCTTACCCTTCCTATGCGGAAAACTTTCCGATTTGGGCGCAGCAAGCGAATGGCATGCTGCAGTTTGCGATCTGGACCGCTTTGACGGAAGCCGGGCTGGGCGTCAATCTGCAGCATTATAATCCATTGATTGACGCGGATGTAAAAACATGGCTGCAATTGCCGGCTGGCTGGAAACTGACGGCGCAAATGCCTTTTGGCGAAGCCACCGCCGCTCCAAAACCTATAGAAAAGCTCCCGCTTCGCGATCGTTTAAAAATCATTCGTTAACAGACAGCAAAATCCAATGTAGTAAAGAAACCAGAGGAACAGCACAGCCTGCCTCTGGTTTTTTCCTGCGAAAACGATTGCACAGAGCATAAAAGCATACCACTCTCATTTTATTTTCATAAAATTTATTGTGCAGGCAATTTCTATGCTATAATAGAACCACCAATTTGAAGGGGGTTTTCTTTATGAAAGGTTCTGCCATCCTCACCAAAGTTGACCATACCCTGCTCCAACCGACTGCCACCTGGGAGGAAATACAGGAGCTTTGCGAACAGGCTATTGTCTACAAGACCGCCTCGATCTGCATTCCGCCTTGCTATATCGCCCGTGTACGTGAAACCTTCGGGCCCGCGCTGAACATTGGCACCGTAATCGGCTTTCCCCTCGGTTATGATACCACAGAAACCAAAGTTGCCGCTGCTAAACAAGCGGTCAAAAACGGTGCAGCTGAAGTTGATATGGTCATCAATCTGAGTGATGTAAAAAATGGCGACTTGAACAAAATCACCACTGAAATCATGGCCGTAAAAAAAGCTGTCGGTCATAAAATACTAAAAGTCATCATCGAAACCTGTTATTTGGAAGATGATGAAAAAATCGCCTTGTGTCAGGCCGTCACGCAGGCCGGCGCTGATTACATCAAGACTTCAACCGGTTTTGGCCCCGGCGGCGCCACGCATTCCGACGTACAGCTTCTCAAGCAGCATATCGGCCCCGAAGTCAAAATCAAGGCGGCGGGCGGCATTCGCACCATCGCCGACATGAAACAATATCTTACGGAAGGCTGCGACCGCATTGGCGCCAGCGCTGCTGTAAAACTTTTAAAAGATAAACAGGACAGCGACGTATAAGTTTCTAGTTTTGCATATAAATCGGCCCCATCCAGACAACTCCGGATGGGGCCGATTTATATGCAAAATAACGCCTGTCACAACGCAATCCGCCGTCTGATTTTTCGTCAGCCGATGTACACCCGCGGCACCCGCGGCGCAATCATGCATACGACCTCATAATTGATTGTACCCAGCCAACCGGCGGCTTCATCCGCCGGCAAGGTTGGCGACCCAAAAATCGTAACCGGATCACCTACAGCCGCCATAGGAATATCCGTTACATCCGCCATGCATTGATCCATACAAATGCGGCCGACAATCGGCGCCCGCCGCCCATTCAGCTCAACGGCAGCTTTCCCGGCATACAGACGCGTATAGCCGTCCGCATAGCCAATAGGCAGCGTCGCCAGCCGCATTTCCCGCGCCGCCGTAAAGGTGCGTCCATAGCTCACGGTCTCGCCTGGATGCACCGCCTTCACATAGGTAATGCGGGCGCAAACGCGCATCGCCGGGCGCAACTCCACCGCATGCGCCACCTCATCGGACGGCCAGAGACCATAAAGGATAACGCCGGCGCGCACCATATCAAGATGCGTATCCGGCATCTCAAAAATCGCCGCCGAATTGGCAATATGCTTAATGGGAATCTGAATACCCCTGGCTTCGATGCCGGCAATTGCCCGCTGAAACCGCGCAAACTGCTCATAAGCATATGTTTTATCCCTGGCATCCGACAAAGCGAAATGAGAAAACATTCCCTCCAGCTCAATGCCCGGCAGCGCGGCAATCCGGGCCGCCATGTCACCGGCATCTTCTGGACGGACGCCGATACGGCCCATGCCGGTATCAACGGCGAGATGTACCTTGGCTTTTTTACCCTGACGCAGCGCCGCTGCCGACAACGCCTCCGCTGCTTCGCACGTGAACACCGCCTGCGTCACCTGATAGCCGACAACCATATCCGCTTCCTCATACTGCGTTGCGCCCAGCAACAGGATCGGCGTCGTGAAACCGGCTTTTCTAAGCTCCACCGCCTCGGACAAAACCGCCACCGCCAGATAATCCGCTCCCTGTTCTACCGCCAGCCGCGCCACGGCAACGGCTCCATGTCCATAAGCGTCCGCCTTCACCACCGCACAGAACTTGGCGCCGCCCTTGATGCAGCGCTTGATTTCCCGTATGTTATGCTCAATTGCCCTGAGATCTATTTCCGCCCAGGCTCCCCGATTTGCCATATGTATCGCTCCCCAGTATCAAATTCAAATCACGTTCCTATTTTACACCCCGCCCGCACAAATGAAAAGGCACGAAAAAAGGCCGCATCCCTGCGACCCGCTTCATTCTTCAATCATCAAACACATTGCAGCGCGCCACGCGTTTCGTTGTCTCCCGCGTACTGCTGGCAATCTTCTGATCCGTGTTTTCCGGATGCAGTATATCCGTCGCCGCAATCATATGCGGCTGCTTGCGATACTGATCCGCTACTTTGCCGTTTTTCATCGTAATCGTCAGAACGGATCCATCCGGCATGATTTTTTTAATCGTTTCCGTATTCAAAGCATTGGAACTCTTCTGCTGTTTGGCTTCCTTTTCCAGTTCCTGCTTCAGCTTCAGAACATCTTCGCCGCCGGCATCTTTCAGCGCCTGATCGGCTGCCGTCAAACCCGTTTTCTGGAAATCGTCCCAAAGTTTTTTGACTTTGTCGCTGTAGATCGCACCAAAATCATCAGCCGTTGCCGTCGCCGACTGCGCCTTACCGGTCTTTGTTCCCGTCTGCTGGCTGCCGCTTCCGATGCGCAGAGTATTCTCTACCCGCATAAAAGCACCTCCTAATATTTAACCCTCTATTTCTTGTATCGAAAAAATGCCGGAAAACTTAAGAAAATGTCGAATTAAATATTATATTCAATCTGGGGCAGAATGCGCCGCAGGAAACTCCGGGTCCGTTCTTCCTTCGGACAAACAAACATCATTTCAGGACTGCCTTCCTCAACGATATTGCCATCCGCCATGAAAACCACGTGCGTTGCGACCTCAGCGGCAAACTTCATTTCATGCGTGACAATCACCATGGTCTTGCCCTCTTTAGCCAGCTGCTTAATCACCGCCAAAACTTCGCCCACCAATTCCGGATCCAGCGCTGAAGTCGGCTCATCGAAGAGAATCACGTCCGGCTCTACAGCAATCGCGCGCGCAATCCCTACGCGCTGCTGCTGACCGCCGGAAAGCTGCGCCGGATAAAAATTCGCCCGATCCGCCAATCCAACTTTTATCAACGCCTTCATTCCGACTGCTTCGGCCTGAATACGGCTCATGCCCCTTCCGACGGTAAGCCCGACCGTCACGTTTTCCAGTGCGGTTTTATTTTGAAAAAGATTATAATTTTGAAACACAAAAGCAGTTTTTTTGCGAATTTGAGCAATTTCCCGACTGGATGCCGCCGTAAATTCCAAATGAACGGCATCAAACTCCATCTCACCCTGATCGGCGCGTTCCAAAAAATTAATACAGCGGAGCAAAGTGGTTTTTCCCGAACCGCTTGGCCCGAGAATCGCGACCACATCTCCTTTATCAACCGTAATATCTACGCCTTTAAGAACTTCAATATGATGAAACTTTTTATGCACATTACGAATTTTAAGCATTTTTCACCCCTGCTTCTGCCGGGCCAGACGATATCTGCCGACATGGCGCTCAGCATAATGAAACAAACATTGAACGATGGAACAAACCAGTACATAGCCGGCAAAAACATCCAGATAGGCTTCGATATAATTATACCCATATGAAGCGGCAATCTTTGCTGTCGCCGTCATATCCTGTACCGTCATCAAAAAAGCCAAAGATGTTCCTTTGATAAGATTGACCGTCAGATTACACAGATTCGGCATAGCGGAAACCAAGGCCTGCGGCAAAATGATATATGCGTAAGCCTGCGGTTTTGTGAGCCCGGCGCAAAGCGCTGCCTCCATCTGGCCCGGCGCGATATTGCCCAGCGCCGACCGGAGTACCTCAGATAACAAGGCGATCGTGTTTAAAGTAAACACCGCATAGGCATAGAACACCGGATTTAAAGCAAACACATCGACGCGCAGCCCCAATCCCGCCGCACCGGCTTTCAGCGCGCTGGGGAGCAGACTGTAGACCAGCAAAATCTGCAATACAATCGGCGTGCCGCGTACAAAGGTCACGTAAGCCGTTACCAAACGGAGCAGCGCACCCTTTTGATGCAGCCGCACCAAAGCGATGCCCAGAGAAAACGGCGCGGCGGCCAAGACAGAAACTACGGTCAGCTTCAGTGTTGTCGGTATCGCCAAAAGCACCAGCAGCAATGTTTTTTCCAAAAAAGAATAATCCAGCTCCATGCTTATACCTCCCCGCCCGGTTTTACCGGATGCCAGACGGCATCGGACGGCGGCAATCCGGAAAAACGATGTTCCAGAAAGGAAAATAACTGTTCTACCCCCAGCGTAAGCACCAGATAAATAAGTGTCAACGCCAGATATGTTTCCAGCGCCCGAGCGCCATAATGAACCGAAATAATAAGCTGTCCCTTGCCAATAAGATCGACCAAACCAATCGTATAGGCGAGCGATCCTTCTTTCATAAGTGAAATAACCGCGTTGCCAAAATTGGGCAGCGCCACCACGGCAGCCTGTGAAAGCATGATATGCAAAAATGCCTGCCGCGGCGAAAGGCCAATGCTCACCGCAGCTTCATATTGCCCGTGGTCTACGGCCAGATATGATGAACGCATAACCTCAGATATTGGAGCAGCAAACAACAGCGTAAAACTAATCCAGACATATACAATCTTATCCCAGGCATTGATATCCAGCGAAAAAACTTCCATAAAAAACTTTGGCAGACCATAAAACACAATGAACAGCATGACAATCGGCGGCGTACAGCGGACCAGATAAATATAAGCCCGGGCCAGCCGGCGGACCATCCGTCCGCCGCTAACCTGACCGGCCGCCAACAGTCCGCCCAAAAGCGAACCAAAGAAAAGCGTCCCGGCCACCACAGCCAGCGTTACTGATAAAAACGGCAGCAATGCTGGGATTACCGCCCAAATAAAAGACGGGTCAAATGGGCGCATTCTCTTTTCTCCCTTCTCGATTCTGCCGCAAAACTACTTCGATTTCACATACTGCAGAATATCTTCACCAAAATATTGCTGCTCCAGCTCGGCATACCGGCCATTTGCCTGCAGCTCCTCAATCGCCTTGTCATAATCTGCTGCCAGCTGCTTATCTTTTTTATTGAAAAGCGGATACGTAGGAATCGCCTGATACCTTACATAACTAAGCTGATCAGCAAATTTATGATAAGGCCCCGTTTCCTTTTCAACATTATTCTTATAAGAAAGTTCAATGTCAAGATAAGCGTCATAGCGGCCCTCCAGAATCCAGGTATAAGCATCCGCCAGATTGAACTCCTCTGAAGATATTAATTTCACCGGGGTTGCCGCATGTTCTTTATTAAAATTCTCAATGACAGCATATTGCGCATTTTGCGGTGCAATCGGTACCAATTTGCCGCTGAACTGCGCAAAAGATTCCATATCATGAATCTGCCCGGCGTTCTCTTTACGGAAAGTCAAGCCAATGATACTGGCAGAAACCGGATGTTTGGGAAAAAGGAACTTATCCCGGCGGCTTTCCGTAAACCAGGCGCCCTTGGTGCCCACATCGTACTTACCGGATCCAACGCCGATTAAAAGATCATCATCAGAAGTAGGCACAAATTCGAACTGATACTGTGGTAAAAGTTTGGCAACTTCCTTCATAACGGCTACTTCAAAACCATCCGACTCCCCGTTGTCATTGACAAAATCATACGGAACATAATATTGCGTATGCGCCACGCGCACCACCTTTGGACTGCCGTTCGGCGAAGCCGCAGCTTCGTCCTTGCTATTACCACAGCCAGCCAGTCCGGCCATGAATACTGCGGCCAGCGTCAGACTCAAAAACTTTTTTGCATGTGAAAAAATCATTGGTCCCATCTCCTTTACTTTCATCGTTTCCCTTACGCTCGCGCTGCCTCGCGCACCCATTCCAACCGTCGAAGATCAATATCTCCCGGAACCGTGCAGTCGGCGCCGAGAATTACTCCCGTACGACCGGCATGCTGCAGCAGAGCCCTTGTCTCTGCCTGAACCGCCTCCTGGCTTCCCGTATACAAAAGATCGGCTTTTGTATTGCCAAATCCGCCGATCACCGCCCGGCCGCCGAAAATCTTTTTCCCTTGCTCCAGAGGAATCTTTTCAACTTGCACCGCCCAGTTAATTGCCTTAGCCGGATAATCAGCATACCAGCTGAGATCATTGTGATGCCCTTCATAGCCGCAAATATGAAGGATATTGTACTTGCTGACGGCATTGGCCGCCGTCTGAATATATTTCTCTCCCGGCGCAAATACTTCATCATAAACCGCCTGTGTCACCCGGGGATCATCGATATTCTGCACGCTGAAATAGATTCCCGTTGCCCCGCCTTCGGCGATAACCGCCCGTGCCAGAGCCGCTATATCCTCTGCCAGCACGGACAGACCGCGCTTCACTGCTTCCCGATCCGCCGCAATCCAATCGCCCAATCGCGTTTTGGAACCGGACGGCAGCGACCATTCTAAAACACGCGCCGGAGCAAAGATATTATAAAAGCTCAGGACTTCCTGTCCAAAAATTTTCTGCAGCTGTTTGACGAATTCCACCTGTTTTCGTATCCAGGCGTGCCCGGAACCCAGCGGCTGCAAACGACCAAAGTCCTCTGCCGTACGCACGGCTGCCAACGCCGGATGCGGATAACGGAAATAACCGTCGGTCATGATCTTCACAAAATCGGGATGAAACGACGCATAGAATTTTTGATGGCCGGCGACATTAGCCTCCGCTGCGGCCGGATTCGCCAAGGCGTCTGCCGTCTCCGGACCGGATAAAAAATGAAACCAGAATCCCACCGGCACCCGGTCGACCGGCTGCAGATCCAACGCTGCTTTTACAAGTTCTTTTTTTGACTGTCCCATAAAATATCCCTCCAAAATAATTGCTGTGCTAAGCAGGTTTTCTTATTCATACTTAGCAGATAGGTTTAATTTGTTTTATAAAGCCTATAATAACATATTATTTTGATATGTCAAGTATAATTTTATCCAAATAATAACCTTGCTCTAACACGTCCGCCTCGATCAGCGATTCATAAAGAGCAACTAAATCCCTAGGGAAATTTGGCTGAAATTCAGGCTGCATTAAAACGCCTTCTGCACTTCAGCTACACGCCAGCCAAATTTATTTTCCTTAACATTGACAAGACCCGAACGCTTATTTATAATAAAAGTACTTAATTCATACTTTTTATATATGAATTAAGTACACGATATTGCAGGAGGCATTGCTTATGAAAGCTATTACCAGAGAAGTACATGGGTATCAAAGCTGGGATAAAACTACCGGCGCCATCAGTCAGCCCATTTATCAAACAGCAACCTTTCGTCATCCCGGATTCCGGCAAAGTACCGGCTATGACTACAGCCGGTCCTCCAATCCGACGCGTGAATCCCTTGAGAAATCCTTGGCCTTGCTGGAAGAAGGCGAACGATGTTGGGCTTTTTCTTCTGGCATGGCGGCCATCGGCGCCGTATTGAAACTATTTCAGCCCGGAGATCACGTACTGCTTTCCGAGGACCTCTACGGCGGTACAGTCCGTCTCTGCAACTGTGTTTACAGTCGCTATGGCATTACCTTTGAATATATTGATACTTCCGATATCCGGTTGGTCAGCCAGCACCTGCGGCCTAATACCCGCGGCATTTACGTAGAAACGCCATCGAACCCCATGATGATGGTCAGCGACATTCAGGCACTCAGCCAACTGGCGCACACAAGCGGCGCTCGTTTGATCGTCGATAACACTTTTCTTTCGCCGCATTTTCAGAAACCGCTGACTTTGGGCGCCGATCTGGTGGTACACAGCGGCACAAAATACCTTGGCGGACACAATGACATTATTGCCGGTTTTGTTATTGCCGCCGCCGGAAACAAAGGCGAGGCTGACCGGGTCGCTCTCGAACTTATCTACAAATCCGAAGGCGCCAGTCTGGGCCCCTTTGACAGTTGGCTTATGCTGCGCAGTTTGAAAACGCTTGGGCTGCGTGTTGAACGGCAGGCCGCCAATGCACTTAAAATTGCTCAATGGCTGAAAAAGCAGCCATTTGTTACCGATATCTATTATGTGGGATTGCCCGAACATCCCTCCTATGCCCTGAGTCAAAAACAAGCAACCGGGTTTGGCTCCATGATCTCATTCAAAGTTACCAGCGCCGCTCTGGCGCAAAAATCCCTGAGCCGTCTGCAGCTGATCTGTTTTGCCGAAAGTCTTGGCGGCGTAGAAAGCCTGCTTACCTACCCGATTGCACAGACGCATCAGGAGACGCCACCGGAGCTCTTGGCCCGTGTCGGCCTAGATGACCGGCTGCTGCGCTTATCCGTCGGCATCGAAGACGCCGAGGACCTTATCGCTGACCTGGAACAGGCTTTATCATAAAAAGGAGGCCCTTTATGAACACATACGATTTTGACCGGATTACCGACCGGCACAACACCGCCTGCCTGAAATACGACTTCACCGCCGAGCGCGGCTACGCACCGGATGTGCTCCCCTTCTGGGTTGCCGATATGGATTTCCCGACAGCGCCCGTGATTATCGAGGCGCTTACCGCACACAGTCGTCATGGCATTTTTGGCTATACGAATGTCAAAAATGACTATCGCGACGTTCTGCAAAACTGGTTTCAGACACAGCACGGCTGGACGCCGCAAAAAGGCTCGCTGGTCATCACGCCCGGCGTTGTATTTGCCATCTGCACAGCGATACGCGCCTTTACGCACCCCGGCGACGCCATCCTCATCCAACCGCCGGTCTATTATCCTTTTGCCGCTTCCATCCGGCAAAATCAGCGCCGTGTAATTGAAAACCCGCTGCAATATAAGGATGGCCGCTATGCGATTGATTTTGCTGATTTTGAAGAAAAAATCATTCGTCAAAAAGTAAAACTTTTTTTACTTTGCAGCCCGCATAACCCGGTTGGCCGCGTGTGGACAAAAGCCGAACTGGAACGCATCAGACAGATCTGCCGGCAGCACCAGGTGATCATCGTCGCCGACGAAATTCATCATGAATTTATCCGTCCCGGCTTTACGCATACTATATTTCCCTCTCTCACGCCGGAACTGGCGGCGCAGACCATTCTCTGCACCTCGCCGAGCAAGACCTTCAATCTGGCCGGACTGCAAATATCCAACATTTTTATTGAAAACCAGACGCTGCGGCGTCAGTTCCGCGCCGCTCTTTCTGCCAGCGGTTATGACGAGCCCAATGCGCTGGGCTACTTTGCAGCGCAAGCCGCATATACCGGCGGACTGCCCTGGCTAAACGAACTGCGCGCCTATCTGGAACAAAATCTTTGCCGCACCCGCCAGTTCCTGGCGGCAGAACTGCCAAAGATCCGCCTTGTTGAACCCGAAGGCACCTATCTGCTCTGGCTTGATTTTCACGCTTACGGAATGACCGACGAAGCCCTGGATGCCCATATCAAAAACGATGCCCGGCTGTGGCTGGACAGCGGTCACATTTTTGGCCGTGAAGGCTCCGGCTTTCAGCGCATCAATATCGCCTGTCCCTGGGAAACTTTAGAAAAAGGCCTGCAGCAGCTTGCCCGCGCTTTTAAAACCTTATAAAACTCATTTTATCATTTAATATGACTCTATATAGGTAACAAAAAATGCCTCACATCTCTTCACAGCCAAGAGATATGGGGCATTTTCACGTTATATTATTTTTTCTCTTTACTCAATGCAGCCGTTTGTTAATACCGGCACATTCCCCACAATTTCTTTCAGCTTTTTATCATTGTAAACTGGAATATATTTTTTCCAAATTTGCCTGCATACGTTCCAAGTAGGTTTTATGATCTTCCTGACTCTCAATCGTATAAATCGTCTGAACTTTAGCCCCGACTTCATCCGCTAACGTTTTTGAAACTTCCGGGCTTACCATATCCTCAACAAAAATAATATGCACCTGATGTTGCCGGCTATACTCGACTAATTCAGCCAATTTAGCCGCTGTAGGTTCGCCTGCAGCAAATACATCTTCTACGCTGTTTTGCTGCAGCCCGAAATCACGACAGAAATATGAAAAAGCTGCATGCCCGGTCACAAAATCTTTTCTCCCAGCTTTCGCGAACTTATCCTGATATTGTTGATACAACTGATTGAGCCGTGTCGTATATTCTGTACAATTCTTTTCATAGTAATCTTTATTCGTCGGATCTGCCTGTACCAAAGCATTCTTGATATTATTGACTTCAATAACGGCATTTTTTAAACTTAACCAGCTATGCGGATCTTGAGGTCCATGCTCTTTTATCTCATCTGCATCCGTATTTTGAATTGGCTCAACCCCCTTCGATGCTTCCACCGTAATTAATTTTTGATTTTTAGCTGCCGCAATCGCTTGCTTTGCCCATGGCTCCATACCCAGCCCATTATAAACAAAGACTTGTGCCTTGCTCATATTTTTCAAATCTTCAGCCTTTGGTTCAAACTCATGCGGTTCGGTTCCATCCGGAATAATGACCGATACAGTCACTTTGTCTTTCCCCACTGCCTGAACAAACTCACGCATCGCATCAAAACTTACGCTGACACGAACTTTACTTTTATCTGTATCGCTTGGCGCCGTGTTCTCCCCATCGCATCCGCTAAAGCTCAACATCAGACACATAACGAAAATACTGTAAAAGATTTTTTTAAACATATTCCCCACTCCTAATTTTTCATTTGCAATTGCATCCCAATTGCATTTATAATATAATGTACTACCAGAGGGTGTTTTTGTCAAACAGATAAATAAAACCTTAGTTCAGACAATAATTTAACGCCGTCTGAACCAAGGCCGGGCTTACTAATGGATTAAATTGCTTTGTCCATACCGTCGTCTGCAGCGACAGGTGTATCAGAGCGGCTTCATCATCCGGATCAACTGCAAAGAAGGGATATTATGTTAAAAATTGATCATGTTTATTTTTCCTATACTACACAACCGCCTTATATTTTGAACGATCTTTGCCTGACCGTATCAAAAGGAGATTATATATCAATTGTTGGAGAAAACGGCTGTGGAAAAAGCACGTTATTGCATCTCCTATTAGGCTTTCTTCATCCTGACAGCGGCACGATTCAAATAAACGCCAAAAGCATCCGCTACGTAGCTCAAAAAACAAATTTTTCTCAAATTGGTTTTCCGATTACCGTTTATGAAGTTTTAAATGCTTATCGCAAACTATTAAAAATTAAAACCAATACAATTATCGAAAATGTTTTGCAGCAAACAGATATGTTGCCATTTAAAAATTGCCTGATGGATACCTTGTCCGGCGGTCAAACACAACGCATAGCTTTAGCACGCGCCTTGATTGGAGAACCAGACCTGGTAATTTTAGATGAACCGTCTACCGGCGTTGATTTAAAAAATCAAAAAAAGATTTACACTATTTTAAAAGAATTAAACATCAAGCAACAACTTACAATTCTTTCCGTGGAACACAATCTGGATGCAGCAATAAAAAACTCAACTCAAATTTACCATTTTGCCCATGGGGCCGGCCATATATGTTCCCCACAAAAATATGCCCAAGAGTTTTTCCATTCTACGTTAAAGGAGTCTGCTTATGTTACAATATGAGTTTATGCAACACGCATTATTTGTCTCTATTTGTATATCCTTACTTTGTCCCTGCATCGGAATTTTTATGGTATTGCGGCGCTGCTCAATGATTGGCGACACTATGTCTCATGCATCTCTGGCAGGAATTACATTAGGATTGCTGGTCCATAAAAATCCAATTATAGGCGCATTTTTATTTACATCCGCCTGTGGCGCTTTGATTGAATTTCTGCGTAAATATTTTCCCCGGCATTTAGACCTTATTCTCACAATTATTTTATCGCTCAGCATTGGAACCGCAATTACGTTAATCAGTTCCGGACGACTTCACACAAATGCAGAAGCTTTTCTTTTCGGAAGCATTTTGACGGTAAACCATACGGATATGCTGTGTATATTTTTACTGACGATTTTATCTATTTTTATACTATATTCCCTGTATAATTCTTTACTTTACATGGCTTATGACGAAGAAACTGCCCGTATTGCCGGAGTAAAAGTTGATCTAATCAATTATGCTTTTGCTGTTCTCATGGCCGCGGCAGTATCTATTTCCATAAAAATTGTCGGTGTAATGGTCCTTAGTTCAATGATAGCGCTACCCGTAGCCACAGCCCTGCAACTAAAAAAAGGATTCCAAAAAACTCTTTTTTACGCTGTTTTATTTAGCTTTATGAATATGCAGCTTGGTTTATGGGGATCTTATTATCTAAAAGTCGCGCCGGGAGGCTTTACTTCACTGATGTCCGTCTTTCTTCTCCTACTGATTTTACTATTAAAAAAAGTTGTACACACCCATTTTGCAGGCCGTTCAACGCTTGACTTTACGAGAAACCCATCCTATGATAAAGTCAATAAAGCAAACCGGCAAGGGGGAAAATCATTTGTCCATAACATATTGGCCTGCCAACATAAAACGAACCAAACAACGCGAAATAATTTTGGATATATTAAAAAAGAATGCCAAGCCCATGACGGCAGCTGAAATTGCTGCGCAGTCCGGTAAAGAAGATCATTCCCTGTGGATGTCTACAATTTATCGAACTTTAGATTTTTTCTTAAAGAAAAAAATTATTACAAAAACAACATCAGCAATCCATGATATGTCATTATATGAACTGTCCTCCCACACACATCATCATTATGCCGTTTGCACCATTTGTCATAAAGTAATTCCCATTGAAAAGTGCCCTATCCGGGAAACTCCGGCAGAATTATCTGCGAAAGATTTTGCCATCACAGGCCATAATTTTGAAATTTATGGTGTTTGCCACGATTGCCAACAGAATTTAAAAACCAGACCATAAACACGGCTAAACAGATCAGCGCAAGAAATTCTTTTCAACAAAATTGGCTGGAGTTCGGACGGCATTTTAACACCGCCTAAACTCCAGCCAATTTTATTCAAGGGCATAATCGCTCCTCTTCACGCACCATCTGTAGAAGCAAGTGTATGAAAGGAACTTAGTCATCCGGACAACAGTCGAAAGTGCCCGGACACTCAAAGGATTTTCCACAGTTTCTCTATATAACCACACGGACATCCGTCAGGATTACAACTTACGGCAAAGCATTTTTTATCATAACCACTACCTGTCGACCATATAAGGCTCCCCGAATCAGGCCGCCTTATCCTCAGCCTCAGCCAAAGGCGCATGTTGGAGCTGATAGGCTTCTATACGTTCATGTACATTCTGCTGCAGATTACGGTAGAAAAACTGATAATCATACAGATGATAAACGCCCGGTGCAAACAGCGACAGTACCGGCGGATACTGCTCTGGCGAAACTCCGGTCACCTTCAGCGTACCGCGCCGGGGATCTATATATGCCCCGCAAAAAAGAGGAATTTCATCCTTAACGCCACCGCTATAGTCGGTAAAACACGCGCCCAGATTTTGATCCGCCGACGCCGGCACAGAATCTGTCCGCCAGTTTAACGGATTGATCGCCAGCGTCTTGACGCCAAACGGCACCAGCATGGATTGCTGTATATTTTCCGCTTCGGAATTAAAGGAAACAATGACCCCGATGTCCTTTTCCCCCCGCGCCGGACGCAATTGCGGATAAGCCGCGCACTCTTGGGCGGTAAGCCGCCAGCCGATAGCATACGCGGCGACCAGTCGATCCTGCAGCTCCGGCGTCGTCAGGCAATCTTTCATCAGGCGCAGCAAAAGTTCGGATCCTTGGGAAAACCCGGCCAAGACAAACGGCCGATCAGGATTCATGACTGCCAGATAATACCGGAATGCCCGCTCGGCATCCGCCGCCGCTACATCAAGGCTGGCAGTCAGCACGGTTCCGCCAGCGCTATAAGCGGCCAGTCCGGCCTGCCGGTAATAGGGCGCATATAAACGACAATCGCCGTCATAAATGCCGATTTCCATATTAAGCGCGCCTAAAAAATTCTGCTTGGCAGCTGTATCCGCCAGGCTCATATTCATCGCCGGCGCGCTGCCGCCATAAACCGTTGGCGCCAGAATAAACAAATCTACCGGATGTTCCGATCCGACGTCA
Source organism: Megamonas sp. UBA1799 (assembly GCA_002319815.1). GTDB lineage: Bacteria > Bacillota > Negativicutes > Selenomonadales > Selenomonadaceae > UBA1799. Next base: position 6,309 of record DCFR01000085.1, on the reverse strand, counting down.
AAGTAAGCCCAGTTGCTGACTGCGGCATAATCCGGCGCACTCCCGGCCACAGCGCTTTCTCTTTCCATGGCACACGCAATAGTCGCCGACAGACCGTTTGACGCCCCTAACGGCAGAAGCCCCGCGGCTCCACCCAGCCAAAAACTTAGCAATGCCGCGAAAAAAATCGCTGGCCATTTTCGTCCCATTCTCTGCACCCCCTATAAGCTACGCTGCCATTCCCCACAGCAGGATACATTTGTTTCTCACTGCAAACCGATCGGCAGTCAAAGAATCTACCGCCCCAGACCGAGACTCAGCTTTGCTTCGCTGCCGCAGCCGTCGCCGGCTTTGCTTCCGATGACACTTTTTTCAACGCCCGGTTATGAATCCGCAATATCTGCTGCTGTCCCTTCACCAAAACGACTTCCTTGTCCACTAATGGGTCCGCAAGCGCATCTACACCGTTTTCCTTATTGGCCTCCAAGCCCAAGGATACCTGCAACTTCACATTGTCCTTTGCAAAAATGCGAGCTTCCAGTTCTCCTTCTTCCGGCACAGAAAACGACACAACCTGTCCGTCATTCTTAACCGGATAGGCTGACTGTTCCCAGCCTTTCTCCGGCATGCCATTATGCAGCCGCATAACAACTTCCCCGCCAGGAATACGCAGCTCAAGATCAAACGGCAGCGCCGGTGCAGGTTGTCCCATAGCGACCCGGATGCGGTTCATACGTGTCGCTGTTTCTGAATTGGCCATAGGCGGCAGCACAATGCGCACCAGACTCGGAGTCCCGTGCAGATAAATACTTTTTGGCTCGCCGGAGAGAATCCAGGCATTATAGGTCGCCGGAGCATGCATGTCTTCAAATCCGGCGCGTTCCTTTGGAAACCAGCGCGCCAAGACCTTCAGCATACCGCCATAATACATTTCATCGCGTTTGTCATCTTCCTCCGGCAGTCCGGAAAGGATCCGGACAAACCCCTGATGATTCACCGGACGGCTGCGGCCGTAAAACGCTTCTACCGAGCCAACGGCCATCCACTGCAGGCCCTTGACATCACGCGCCAGCCACTCGCTGCCAGGAACCGGTGTATAATGTCGTCCCAGCGTCAGCTCGGCAAATGGTGTCTGCATATGCTCCACCAGCTTCGCATACCGTTCCAGATCGCCGCGTAAATTATTGGCGGTCGGCAGCATATAAGTCGTACCAAAAGAGCCATATCCCCAGGACCCCTTAATAAACGGCAGCTGCGGCACAACATCTTCGGGATTGACGATGTTAAAAATATTTTTATACCGGAAAGCCGTTCGCTCCGCCAAATCCGAGCAGCTATTCGGCGTCGCAAAAGTATACGCATAAATATGTTCGGGAACTAACTCCGGACAAGTCGCCTTTGCTCCCACAGCATAAGATCCGCGATCCAGAAAAGCAGCCAATAAATTTGCTACCGCCGCGCCCCGGCTATGCCCGGTAATCAAAAAACGCGTCGTCGGCTGCTGCAATCCCCAACGATTCACATACGCCTCCAGATCCTGTGCAATCATGGCCGCTGATTTGGCAAAGCCTTCATGATACTCCTGTTTTGTCTGCGTAGAATCTGCAATATTGGCATTACTCAACCACTCTTGGCGTCCCGAAGTCCCTCGGATAACAACCATGACCAGCGCTGCCGGACGGCCGTCAACAACAATGGATTTAGTACAAAAAGAATACCCGCTTTTATCCGGAGTCTCCGGTTCTACCGCAGCATAATGATAATCCGCCAGCGTATCCATCTCGCAGCCCAGATCGCGAAACAAAGCCGTCAATTCCTGATACTGCCCCTGCAGGTAAACCGTCGACATCAACGCGCCGGCCACACGGGCCAGGCCGTGATTATAGGTATAAGCACCGGTATGAAACCAACCGTCATCCCATACATACGGCAGTTCCACGCTGTGTTGAACCCCCGGAGACGACACCTCCAGCGGCAAAGTGACCGCTTCGGCAAACGCCAACGGCTGCCATGCCAAGCTGCCAAGCAACATGCCCAAAAGCAAAGAACGATAATAAGACCGATGCATAAAACCGCCTCCGAAAAATTAAAAAATATCTGTAAACCGACTTTTTTCCCACCGTTACGTGACAAAAAACATGGCCCTCCCAAAAAAGCTGCAACTTTTGTAAGGAATTCCAGAAAAACTTTGTATATTTACAGAATTCATGTTATACTGTAGGTGTATAGTACTAATGGGTAAAAAATTATAAGCAAAAGGACTGATTTGCAGCATGACAAAACTTATGCAGGAAATGGAAGATATGTTGCTCCGGGTAGACCAATTGGATACCAATCAAAAAATGCTCCTGAAAAAAGAATTGTATGCATCTGTGAAGAACGATGCTGATGATAGGACCTTAAGCTCTGATTTCATGTCCACTTTATTGACAAAAGTCATGTAAAATATGCCATCCGTAAAAAGCGGCCGTAAAACGGCCGCTTTTTTTATTCTTCCCGGCTCATCAGAATCCGGTTGCGCCCCGCATCCTTGGCCCGATACAGCGCCTGATCCGCCCGCTGCAGCAAGGTCATCAGCGAATCGGTGCTCTGAAAGCCCGTGATGCCGCCGCTCACCGTTACCCGAACCGGAACCTGATCCGGACCAATGAAACGTTCGGACGCCAGTTGACGACGAATCTGATCCACCAGAATAAACCCGCGCTCCGGACTCATCTCAGGGAGCAAAACAACGAATTCTTCCCCGCCGAAACGAAACGCAGTCTGCGGCGGCTGGACCATTGCCGAGAGGATTTTGCTGAAACGCTTCAACACCTGATCGCCTGCCCAATGGCCATACGTATCGTTATATTTTTTAAAAAAATCAATATCCATAATGGCAAAAGACAATGGCTGCCCGTGCAAAAGCGCCTGCGTGATCTCCTGCGGCACCCGCATTTCCATGGCCCGGCGGTTGTATAGTCCCGTCAATTCATCCAAGAGACTCAGATCATGATAGTAATGCACGTTGCGCAGGAGCGTCACTTCCTTGCTTTGCAGCGTTTTAAATCGATCGGACAAAGCGAGCGAAAGAAGAATAGACTCCATCGCCGTGCAGACCATCAGCAGCTGCTCGGATTGAATCCGGGACGGCGACAGGATCCAGATCAAAATGCCCATGGCCAGTGTTCCCCAGGCAATCAGATAAAACAACGCCGGTTTAAATCCCTGCCGCCAGCGCAATCCGGCCAGCACGAGAAACATAAAGGTCTCCAGCAGCCCCAAGACGCGCGATAACAGATTGGCCCAGAGATCCAATCCGACCAACCCTAACAAGCCAAAAAGCAGCGCCATTGCCAGCAATCCTTTAACCAGCCGGGTATATACCCGGCTGGTTTTATGTAGTTGTAAAAAACTGGTGGAAAAAAGAATGGAAAAAACAAACGCCGCAGTCAGTCCCAGCCAGAACAAAACATTATAAATCCCCGGCGGCCATTGCAGCCAAAGCGCCAGATGCCCGTGTGTATCCAGCTGATAAAGCAGCATAAAAAACATATAACAGACATAAAACGAATACGTACGATCGCGCAAAGCAAACGCAATAAATAAATTATACAACAGCATGGCAAGTAATACACCATAAAACAAACCATAAAAAAAGTTTTCCCGGATCAAAAACCGGGAAAAATCTTTTACCGACCAAAATACAACCGGCAACCGCAGCGCCGAAATGCTTTTGACCTGCAAAAACACATCCTGCCCCGCCGCATAATTGGCTGGAACTGCAAATGCCCAGTCCGTGGACCACACATCATGCAAAACCGGCCGCCGACATTGTCCGCCGGTCTTTTCTATATAATGCAGCCGCCCGTCTGTCTCAATCGGGAAATATAAACGAATCCAGCTGATCCCCGGATTTGCCAACTCCAGAACGCCATCACCGGCAGCAATCGCCGCCGCATCCGGCAGGGGAAACCGAATCCAGAATACCGATGCCGAAACCCCAAGCGACAAATCGGCATCGGCGTACGAATAAAACTGTCCGGCAAAGGCAGGATCACTGACCGTCGCAAGGTCATAATTTTGACTAACATCTTCAAAAACCATAAAATGCTGCATCTCATCCGATGCGCCGGCCAGATCGTCATGGCTCAGGAACAGCGCCGCAAAACACAGCGCCAGCACCAGCGCTGCCGCAGCCGATACCGGAATGTAATCTTTTTTTATCATCAGATACACCGCCCAAACTTGTCCAACACCCGGATTACATGTTTCGTGCTATCAAGATCGGAAACTCTTTCCTGACAATAAAGATCCCTCTATATCCGCTGAAGCATCCTGCTGCTGCCTCTTTAAAGTTTAAAGGCAGCTACGGCTTCCTGCAATTCCTGCGCCAGCTTAGCCAGGCTCTCGCTGGCTGAAGCAATATCCTGCATAGAGGCAATTTGCTCCTCCGCCGCTGCCGAAACCGTCTGCGCTTCATTAGCCGAACTCGTACTGGCAGCGTCAATGCGATGCACCGCCGCATCAATATTACGGCTGGCTTCCGCCAGTCTCTGCAGCGCCGCCTGAATCTCGTTAACCCCGGCATGACTGCGTTCCACTCGTTCCACGATTTGCTGCAGACTGTCGCCAACGACATTCACCTTAGCTACGCCGACATGAACCCGATCATTGCCCTCATTCATGGCCTGCACGACGCGGGTCGTATTTTGCTGTATCTCCAAAATTTCTTCCGAAATTTTTTGCGCCGCTGTCTGTGACTGTTCAGCCAGCTTGCGCACCTCATCCGCCACCACGGAAAATCCTCGTCCGGCCTCGCCGGCTCTGGCCGCCTCAATCGCCGCGTTCAATGCCAGAAGATTCGTCTGTTCGGCAATCCCCACAATCGTGTCCGTAATACGGCCAATATGTTCTGACTGCTTGTCCAGATCACCAATCACATGGTTGGCCGCATCGACCGACGTCGCAATATCCTGCATCATCTGCACCATACTCTCGACATCTTGACGGCTGGCAGCCGCATTTTGCGCCGCTTCCGCCGAATCTTTGGCCGCTGCCTGCCCCGCAGCAGATATATTCGCCAGATCAGTGCTCATATCCGTGACAACTTTCGCCGTATGGTCCACAGCGGCATGCTGTTCTTCCGTACCGGCCGCCACATTCGTCACCGCGCCGGCGACCTGATTAGCCGCCACTGATGTCTGCTGTGCGCTTGCCGTGAGTTCCTCGCTGGCCGCAGCCAAATGACCGGCCTGTTCCTGCACCTTGCGAATCAATTGCCGCAGATCCTCCTGCATTTTATTGAACCCCTGCGCCAGATGAGCAATCTCGTCATCCCCGGCTATGCTGACCGACTGGGTAAAATCGCCGGCCGCCACTTTGGCTGCATAAATCTGCAGCTTTTCAATCGGCTGGCTGAGCCGGCGGGCGACGATCCAGGAAGCCGCCACCACAATCAGCAGCGCCAGTACTGTGCCAATTAGAAACAGCCAGCGCAAACTGGTCAGTGGAGCGTATAAGACTGCTGTCGGGACACTGATGCCCAAAATCCAGCCAGTCGCCGGAATCGGTTCAAAAACCAGGAACTGCTCCTGTCCGTCTTGCTGATAAGTCCCCATCCCCCGATGATCAGCGGCCGTATCCAGCAGCGCTGCCAATGACGACAAAGAAGGAACGTCCTGGATTTTTTTATCCTTAGCCGCTGCATCCGGATACGCCATGATTTTTCCAGAATTATTCAATAAAAAGGCAAAACTGTTATCAAATGGCTGAATTTTCGCCACAGTTTCAAAGACTGTATCGATCAAAACATCTTCCGAAATAACGCCCAACAACTTCCCGGACGACGTTTTCAAAGGCATGCCAATCGGCAACGCCATCTTTTTGGTAACTCCATCCAGATAAGGTTCGCCAAAAAACAAACCATTCTTGGCCAGCGCATCTTTATACCAGGAACGAGTGCGTGAATCAAAATCCGCCGGAGGGACCCAGTCCTTCCCATCGATAATCACGCCGTCCACATCCCGGCCAAAATACAAATCGCTGATGTCCGGATCTGCCTTATCAAACCCCTTGACCATGGCCGGCGTTACATTGCCGTCCGCCGCCAAAAGTTCTATACCTGCCGTTTTCGTTTGAACAATCGCTGCTTTAGACAATAGCCAGCCGTTCAATTTTTCCGTGGAAGCATGCAGCGCCTGCTGCGCATTTTGTGAAAGCTGCGCCTGCATTGTTTTGGCAATATAAAAATATGTAGCGCACGAAATCAGCAGCAAAATCCCTACCATGAGCGAAGAAAAAATTAGGGTAATTTTCTTTTTAATAACTCAAACTTCGCAGGTAAATAAT
>DCFR01000016.1 GCA_002319815.1 Megamonas sp. UBA1799 | reverse complement strand
AAGTCAACGTGCCAATACACTAGTTCACAGGATATTGAGGTTACACATCGTTTGATTCAGGCCGGTAAAATTATGGATATTGCGGTGTTAGATCATATTATTGTCGGGAAATATGGTTGCTACAGCTTAAAAGAGCATAATACAGAGGATTTTTAAGGAGGTTGTGATATATGATTCATTTGTTTTGTTTAGTTTACAAGGATATTTGTCTCCGCATTAAGCCGAAACAAGGTTACTTGCATCTAAAAGTATGGGATGAAAATAAGGCAGAGGGATGCCATTTGCTGTTAAATGTAATGCAGGCGAAGCAATTTGCTCAATCGATTCTGACGATCGCCGATCAAGTGACGTTGACAGATATTTTGTCATCTAAGGCTAAGAAGCATGGTGATTTGCTGGTTGATTTTGTTACGGGAGCAGTTAGCACTGTCAGGTCGGATCAAGAACTCAGTCATGCCGATTTATTGATGCATACTAAGCGGGGCGAAGGAGATAGAGGAAATGGCGGTATTATATGAAATCAATCAGGCAGTTATGGATTGCATCGACGAAGAAACCGGAGAGATTCTCGATGAAAAACGTCTGCATAGTTTGCAAATAGAGCGTCGGATAAAAATCCGTAATATAGCTTGCTGGATTAAGAACCTAAAGGCTGAGGCACAGGCTTATGAAGCCGAGGAGAAGACCTTTTCGCACAGGAAAACAGCGGCTAGGAATAAAGTTGAGCGATTGCAGTGTTATTTGGCCAATTGTTTGCGGGGGGAGAAGATCAGCGATAAAGAATTTGCGATTAGCTGGCGCCGGTCACAAAAAGTGCAGATCACCGATGAAAAAGACATACCATCGGAGTATTATACCCCGATGCCGGCTAAGCTTGACCGGGCAGGGTTGAAAGAAGCCTTGAAACAAGGTATGGTTATGCCGGGAGTAGAACTGGTGGCCTACAATAATATTCAAATCAAGTGAAAAGAAAGGATAGAGTTTTATGCAGAAATTAGCTGGGAAGTTTTTGGAGGTCATGAAAGAATGTCGGCATATTGCCAAAAATGGAGAAAATGATTTTCATGGTTATAAATATGCTACAAGTGCGGATGTACTGGGTCGGGTTAATGCGGCGCTGGTGAAATATGGTATTGCTTCTGTAGCAACGCCGGAGTTGTTGGATATGACGGATGTCACTACCGCTAAAGGAAATATTGAGCATTTGGCTACTGTAAAGATTGAGATTAAGCTGCTGGATCAAGAATCTGGTGAAGAGTTGAGTATATCTGGGCTTGGCAGTGGGCAGGATAGTGGCGATAAAGCCGTAATGAAGGCACAGACAGCGGCTATTAAATATGCTTATATGCTGAGCCTGGCAATCAGTACAGGAGATGATCCCGAAGCGGATTCTTGTATAGATCATGAGGGAACAAGCATTCATAGCCTGTCAACGGAGAAAAAAACAAGCGTATCTACGCAGCAAAAAACATCCATAGAAGAAAAAAGAAAAAAGGCAGGTGTTTCGGTATGTAGTAAATGTGGCACGCAGATAACGGAAAAAGTTAAGATGTTTTCTGAGAATCGTTATGGTCGGCCGCTTTGTATTGATTGTCAGCGTCAAGGGAAACGGATTGCCTAATAGAAGGGAGATGCGGAATCGCATCTCCTAAATTATTATTGGCGCATTATTACAAATAAAATATAAATAATATTTTCCGTAAATATATAAATATAACTATATATATTGTATAATATACGTGAAAACAAAAAGGATGGTGATCGTAATGCTGCCAAATCCATATCGTCCGGGTGCAGGAATGGCACCGGCTTATCTGGCCGGTCGGGATAACACAATCGCGGAAGTCCAAAAGGTATTAGTGGCTTTGCAGGCAGGATATGCAGCTCGTTCTGTAGTTTATTATGGACTTCGTGGCGTAGGCAAGACGGTGTTGCTGAATCGTATTGAGAATATGGCAGATGAGGCAGGGGTTCCTTCGGAATATATGGAAATTGCTGAAAGAGAGGATAATTTTCAGAAGCATCTGGCCTTGCATGTATATAAACTAATTCATAAATTGAGCTGGAAGAAAAAATGGGAGAATCAGGCCAAACGGGCTTTAAGCATCTTAAAGGCATTCTCTATAAAGTATTCATCGGATGATATTAGTATGGAGATTAAGCTGGAAGCAGCTCTGGGGATAGCGGATACAGGGGATCTTTCTAATGATATGACAGAGCTATTTCTGGCATTGGGCAGTGTAGCGCAGGCAGAGGAAAAGGGCGCCGTTTTGTTCATTGATGAGATCCAGTATATGAAAGAGAATGAATTTGAAGCCTTGATGGAAGCCTTGCATCGGGTCAATCAGAAAGGTTATCCATTGGTCATTTTTGCAGCTGGACTGCCGAAAATTGCCAAGATTGCTGGAGATGTCAAGTCTTATGCTGAAAGGCTATTTGATTTCATTGAGATTGGTTCGCTGCCAGATGCGGCGGCAGAATTGGCTTTAACAGAGCCGGCTCGGCGGTTTGCCGTCAAGTTTACATCTGGTGCAGTGCGGAAAATATTACAGATTACACAGGGGTATCCTTACTTTTTGCAGGAATATGGCAAATGGGTGTGGGATATCAAGATGGATGCAACACAGATTACGGAAGAAATGGTTCAAAAAGCGCATGGCAGTTTTGAAAAGAGCTTAGATGGAGCATTCTTCAAGGTACGACATGATCGGGCGACACCACGTGAACTGGAATTTATGACGGCGATGGTACAATGTGGAGAATTGCCGTGTACAACGAAAGATATTGCGGCGGTTATGAAAGAATCGCCCCAGACGATATCGCCGCTGCGGGCGCAGCTTATTCACAAAGGCTTCATTTATGCCGCAGAACGTGGGAGAGTTGATTTTACGGTACCGCAGTTCAATAAGTATTTGGAGCGTATTCATGGATTAAACTGAATCTAGCAGAAACAAACTGGTATAGTTTCATATTATTGCATACTGAAAAGGAGATGCGTTTTCGCATCTCCTAAAATTTTCTTTGGAGCGGGCAAGGGGAATCGGACCCCCCTCTGTTGCTTGGGAAGCAACCATTCTACCAATGAACTATGCCCGCAATCAATATGAACTTTGCATTTTGGCTAATAGGGTGCGAATAGGGTGCAATGACCTTGTTTGCAAGATTTTTTAAAATCTTGTATACAGCATGGCTCCTAGGCTGAACAGCTTAGCTAAAATGTTAGAATACAAGCTTGGGAAGCTTTCATTCTAACAATGAACTATGCCCGCAAAACTTGTTTTCTGTCTTACGCTTTAATATGTTACCATAAAATACGTCGGGAAGCAAGCAGTTCTTGTGAAATTTACGGTGTGTCATCTTTCTTTTGCAGAAGTTTTGCCCGATAGTCGCCGAGAAGACTGTCTTTTAGCATCGGCTGTTCCGGAGTCTTGACGGCTGGTTTTAGTGCGTCCAGTGGTTGGATGTCAATATCCAGGGTATCGCCGTTTTTGATAGGATTGGTGAACTCAGCGGGTTTGCCGTTGACTAAAATGTTGACGCTGACACGGCTGGTGGCGGGCGGCGGTTCAAAGCCGACCGCCACCAGAGCCGCGCTTACCAGCGTCGCTTTGCGTTCGGAGCGTTCATAACGAACCTGGCAGCCATCGCTGATGATCGTGTTTGCCGTTGCCGGACGACCGTTGACTTCAAGCGCAATCGTGGCGGAAGGGATTTTGTATTCGGCTTTATTGAAGTAAATGACAATGAAGGCATCAAGTTCAGAAATCTTTAGAACATCGCCGAGTTTTGGTTCCGGCGGCATGAGGTAATCGAGGCGGTCTCCTTCGTGAATCGTGAGGGATAGTGTGGCCGGTTGATCATTCAGCAGCAGTTCCGGCAGTACGGTGTATTGGGCCGGGGTATTGTTCAGCTTATATTGGATCTTTTTTCCGGTTGGCGCGTAGCCGGCAGTTTTCAAGGTTTCCCCGACAGTGCGGGTTTGCTTGGTCTTGATGACATCACCGTCTGTCAGCAGCTGATCGGGGACGGCGGGTTTATCGTTAATCAGAAATTGGGCGGCTAGCTGTTTTTCTTCCCCATTGATGTAAATGGTATATGCTGGAGAAATCTCAAGCACTTCGGCTAAAGTGACTTTTGGAGGGGCGCCATTTTCGCCCGGCTGAATGGTAATCCGGCTGCCATTGGCAATCGGCGTATCCAAGGTTGCTGCGCTGCCGTCGCAAGTGAGGACGGCCAGCGTGCCCATAGTGCCCGGGATAAATTTTGATTGGCCGTCAATGGTCAGCATAAGGCCGAGTCCGGGGCGACCGTTAAATTTTTTGAGCTGGATGCCGGCATTGAGCAGCGCGTCGGAAATCGTGAGCTTGCGAAAGTTAAATAAACTGTATTCTTCTTCATTGACGTAAATGGACAGAAAGTGCAGTGTGTTTAGCGATGCAATTTGCAGGATGCCCAGCGGTGTGACTGCATCGGGAGATCGAAGTTCATCCGGTATTGCAATCATGCCGTCAACCGTTTCCGGACGGCGTACGGCAACCCGGCCTTCTGGCAGGGAAAGTGCTTCTGCTACGAGTTTGGACAGATGCGGCGTCATGGAGCCGCCGCCAACAAGCAGGACCGCCTGCGGTTCATTGCCATTGAGTTCGATTACCTGGCGGGCTATGGCGTCGGCCAGACTTTTAATGCTGGGAAGAATCGGTTCAATGATTTCTTCTGGTTTTAAGTCATAGCTGGTGCCCAATATGTCGGAAAACTGGCAAGTTTGTCCGCTGGCCGCTTCTCGTTTGATGCGTTCGGCAACATTGAAGTCCAGCAGATATTTTTGCGAGATTGCTTCTGTGATTTCATCGCCGGCCTGAGGCACCATACCATAAGCGATGACCGAACCGTTCTTGGTAATGGCGACGTCGGATGTGCCTGCGCCAATATCAACCAGGACCAGATTCAGATGCCGCATGGTCGGCGGGATCAGCACATTGATGGCCGCAATCGGTTCGAGTGTCAGCGCCCGCATATCGAGTTTCGCTTCGTGTAGGGCCGAGTGCATGGAGTCAATAACCTGCCGCGGCAGGAAGGTCGCAATGACAACAGCTTTGGCGATCCGGCCGCGTTGACCGACCAACGTTTTGAGCTGAACGTCATCCAGCAGATATTTGATCGTGCTGTAGCCAACGCAGTAGTAACGGGTCGGGTCCTCGACGGTTCCGGAGGCGGCCAGTTTTGCTTGTGCGGCCTGGACGCCGGCAAAATCAAGCGCTCGTTCTTGATCGGCGGTGATGATGCCGGCGGTTTCCAGCTCTGCTTCGGCGGTCATGGTGTATAGCGCTCGGCCGGCGGCGGCAACAGCGGCATGCTGTAGCGGTCCGGTTTTTTTCGCCAAAGCATTTTTGACACTTTTGATAATGGCGGCAACTTGTGGAACATCATGGATTTGACCGTCAAGCATGGCCCGGGTTTTGTGTTCCTGCCGCTCGGTGGCAATAATTTTAAGCCCGGCGGGTTCTTTCTCGGCAACAATGCCGATGACGCTTCTGGTACCAATATCCAGGGCAAAAAGCCGCTCTTTGCGCGATGCGGCCGGTTTGTTCTTTTTGAGATGTTTTTTACGCGGTTTACCAGCCGAAGCTGTTTTAGCCGCAGTCATTTGGCTGACAGTGGTTTCGATGGTCATAAACATTCTCCTCCAAATAAAAAATAAAGGGTTAATTCTATTACTTCGCGAATAAAGTAATAGAATCCTGTTTCTTTTGAAAAATATTCATGTGAGACAAAGGTCAAGGGGGATACATATGACGAAAATGGTGCAAGATAACGAGAATAAAGAAATTATTACCGGCAGTGATTTTAAGCGTATGGTACAGGGCGCGTACAGTGAGTTCTTGCTGGAATTTGAAAATATTAATGTGCTCGATCATACGCTGCGTCCGGGGCACCGCAGCTTGCCGGGAACCAATATTTTGCGGACGATGGGAGCAGCCGTGCTGCCGCTGAATGATTCGATGGATGACAGTATCGGTGGTCTGGCGCGCCGGGCTGCTTCAGCGGCGCTGCTGGGGGCACGCGGTAATGCCGGGGTGGTGTTATCACAGATTTTTCGCGGTCTGGCGAAAGGATTGCTGGGCAAATATAATGCGACTTCTTCGGAGTTTGGCAAAGCATTTCAATATGGAATCCTTTATGCACAGCGGGTTTTGCCGGAGGAGCCGGAACGGCCCATTATTACGGCTGCCAAGGCAGTGGCGAAGGGGGCTTACCAGGCGGTACGGGCCAATCTTCCTATTTCAGAAATCCTGGCGGCGGCGCTGGATGCTGGAGAACGGCCGGCCGGAGGTTCCCGCGATGTCGGTGAAGAGATTATGTTGGCATTTTTACGGGGGTGTCTCAAAGGCCTGGATGGAAATTTCGTTTCGCCCAGCCTGAGTTTTTCGGTTGGTTCCAAAGCGCAAAGTTCGCTGTTGCCGGATCCCCGGCAGGACCGTGTGCAGCCATACTGCCTGACGTTTGTTGTAATGAACACGAAAGCGGAGGAAGCAGAAGTCGAAAAACATTTGCAGGAAACCAGCAGCTATGTTGTGGTTGAACGATATCAGCAGGAACTATATGTTCATTTACATACGGATAATCCCGGTGCGGTTCTGGACCGCAGTATCGGCTGGGGTCCGTTGCGCGATATCCGGCTGAACAATATGGCGGAGCCGCATGCGATGACGGTGGTTCATTCTTCCTTGATGCCGGTAGCACTGGTGGCCATTGCCGATACGCCGCAGCGCGCGGAGAAGCTGCAAAACGGCGGAGCGGCGATGATTGTTGCCGGCAATGGGGACGAAACACCTTCGGTGGGCGCATTGGTCAATGCGGCGCATAGCGATCTGGCGGCTTCTTATGTTATGGTTCCTAATGGCCCGGGACTGCGGTTGGTTTTGCAGCAGGCAAAGCGCATTTTGGGCGACCGGGTGGAAATCGTGACGGTACAGAGTGAGGCGGAACAGCTCATGGCTTTGCGCGGTTTTGATAGTAAACTTTCCGCTAAAAAGAATGCGGCGCGGATGATGTGGCTGCTGAATGATAAATAATCAAAGCTTTACTGTATAAGCAGGACTTAGCGCCTGCTTTTTTTTTATGAGCAGATTTGCTGATTGGTAAAGCAGGAAAAAGAAGAAAAAGAGCGAAGATTAAAATAAAACAGAATAGTGTGCGCAATGTCAGCCGCTAGGCAGTGCGTATTTTAGTAATGCACAGCAGTTATTTTGACTGGGGGGAATCGGGATGAATTCAATCAAAGCAAAGTTAATTCTGGTAATTGTGGGCGTAGCTTGTTTTACTACTTTGTGCGTCGGCGGCTTGTTTGTGCATAATATGGTGCAGAACAGTCAAGAAGCGGTGACTGTGTATAGGCAGGACCTGACTGCGTCGGTCGAACGTGAGCTTAAATTGGAAACCGAAACGGCTTTGTCGGTAATTCAGGCGGTTTATGAACAGCAGCAAGCAGGGAAATTGACGCCAGAACAGGCGCGGCAGGAAGCGGCTGCCCGGGTAAGAGCGCTGCGCTATAATGATGGCAAGGGATATTTTTGGATTGATACTTATGAAGGGGTCAACGTAGTTTTATTGGGACGGAATACGGAAGGCCAATCCCGTATTAATGCAGTTGATCCGCAAGGGCGATATTTTATTCAGGAGATGATTGCCAATGGTCGAAAGACGGGCGGCGGGTATACCGACTTAATGTTTGCCAAACCGAATAAAACGCAGCCGCTGCCCAAGCGTAACTATACGGTTGCTTTTGAACCGTATCAATGGGTCTTGGGCACCGGCGTTTGGATTGATTATATTGATACGATGGTGGCAGAGAAAGCCGGTCAGGCGGATGCCTCATTACGGCGGGACATTTTGCGGATGCTGGGCTATGTGACTGTTTTGCTGGTTTTGCTGGCCGGCGTTGGTATGTATATGGGCCGCCGGATTGCACAGCCGATTTTGACTGCTTGTGACCGGGTCAATGTGCTGGCAACTGGTGATTTGCGAGAGATCAATGATCCTGGAACGCAGGTTTTATTGGATAGAAAGGATGAAATTGGCCAGATATGCCGGTCCATTCGCCAGTTGCACAATAATATGCGGCAGTTGATGGCGACCATTGCCGAGTCGGCGGAATACGTTGCCGCAGCTTCGGAGGAGCTGACCTCCAGTGCCGACCAGTCAGCTGACGTAAGCAACCAGGTAGTTGATTCCATCGTCAAGGTGACCGGAGCTTGTGCTGAACAATTGACATCGGTCGGTAATGCCGGAACGCAGACGCAGGCGTTATCGGCCCATATGGAAGATTTTCGCCAAACAATCCGGCAGTCTGGCGCTATGATTGGAACCGCAAGTACGGCGGCGAACACGGGCAGTCAAAAAGTAACATCGGCCGCGTCGCAGATGGAAGCGATTGAACAAGCGGTAGAGGCCTCTGAGCAGGTGATTGCCGGTCTGGGGTCAGAGTCAGAAAAAATTGGTAAAATTGTTGATACGATTGCACAAATTGCGGCGCAGACAAATCTGTTGGCCCTGAATGCCGCGATTGAAGCGGCCCGCGCGGGCGAACATGGACGCGGCTTTGCCGTTGTAGCGGAAGAAGTTCGCAAGTTAGCCGAGCAATCACAGACGGCAGCTGCGGAAATAGCTGAACTCATCGGGTCTATTCAGCAGACGACCCGGCAGGCAGTGACGGCCATGCACGATGGCGTAGACCAGGTTCGCAGCGGGACAACAGCGGTTCGTAATGTTGGCACAACGTTTCAGGATATTGTGGCTACCGTATTAAAAGTGTCGGAGCAGGCAAAAAATATGAGCACTGTAGTCGATACTCTGGCTGCCGGGGCAGCGGAAATAACAACAGCGGTCAATGCAATTGATCGTATGAGCCGCAGCGTATCGGGAGAGGCAGAGACGGTTTCAGCAGCGACGGAAGAGCAAACAGCATCTATGCATGAAATTGCTGACGCCAGCCGGTCGTTGGCGGAAATGGCACAAAAATTACAGGAAGCAGTGGGGAAATTTAAGGTTTGATTGTTCGTAACGGTGGATGGTATTAGCAGGGAAGAAGGCAGAACATTTCTGGATTCTTCCCTGCTTTTTTAGGTATTTTTTTATTATGAATACATAGCTAAATTCTTCTGCTATAAAAAATTATTTTTATGATAAAAATTTATTGAATTCTTTGAAAACCTATGCTATGATGCAGAAAAGAGATTTTATCGTAATGATAAAAAATTATTCTGAAACATAGAAATGGTTCAAAAGAGAACTTAATTAATGTTAGATTCAATGTTTTACTGAAAGACTCAACTTTCCCACCTGCAAAAGCGAGACAAATCCTTTAAAAATCTAATGTAACGGCTGTTTTGTTGCCATATTGACAATAAAATAGCACCAATCCTTAGTATAATGAGATTAGCGAAAAACCAAAACACAAAGGAAGGTGCTAATCTCATGTTACTCCAAA
>DCFR01000054.1:27153-34065 GCA_002319815.1 Megamonas sp. UBA1799 | reverse complement strand
GCACGACGGCGATTGCCTGCTCTTTAGTCATCGCATAAGCGCCCGGATCATTTTTATCCCGGCCAAACGCACAAAATTTGCAGCGTGAAGTACAGATATTCGTGAGATTTACATGACAGTTCACATTATAATAAACAATATTGCCGCACTTTTTCCGACGCACATAATCCGCCATTGCGCCCAGCCAGGCAATATCCGAACATTGAAACAAGCGGATTCCATCCTCCCGGCTAAGCCGTTCGGATTTCATGATTTTTGTTTCAATCGCAGTATAGGCATTCATCCCCAACAAAACGGTCCCCCCAAAACACTCCGGCATAGACTTCCTGCCGATACTTTCTATTTAAAAGTATATCATTTAATTGAACGGTTTTAAAGGGAAAAAACGCCGGACCGAAACCAGATCGCTGGCATGCCGCCAAATGGTTATTCTTTACCGGGAGCCGCTTTGGCGGCAAAGTAGGCATCTTTTTGCCGTTTCAGCTGTTCCGCAAAGAAAACGGACTGCCCCAGATAATTCTCCGGCTGCATCAACGAGTCAATCTCGGCATCCGAGAGAACCGCATGAACCCTGGCATCACCTTTTAATAATACATCCAATGGGGTTTCAGTTTCAAACGCCTGCATGGAAAGGGTGTGCACGATCTCATGCGCGGACTGCCGACCCAGCTTTTTCCCCAGCTCCATCATCGCTGCTTCGGAAAAAATCAACCCATGCAACGCCTGTAAATTCCGCTGCATATGTTTTGGATATACCGTGAGATTCGTGAGGATATCAATCGCTCGTTCTGCCGAAGCATCCAGAAGCGAACAAATCTGTTCCAAAACCACATTTTCTACCGAAGCGCTGCGAGGATCGCGCTCATGCTCCGTCTCCAGAGACTCTATCATCACCGCCGCGCAGCCTCGAGCGATTTTCGCATTTGTGCTAAGTTCCATGGAACGAAACGGATTCCTCTTATGCGGCATCGTGCTGCTGCCAACCATCCCCTCCCGCTGCGCTTCTTCCAGTTCGCCGATTTCCGATTTCTGCAGGGCGTACACTTCCGTCCCGATTTTCCCCAGCGTCGCCGCCATGAGGGCCAGATCATTTACCAACTCAGCATAATGAGTGCGCGAAGACGACCAGGCAATCGGAGGAATCTCCAGCTGCAGCCGCTTCAAAAATCCCTGCTGCACCCGCAGCCCATCATCGCCTAAAGACGCCAGCGTCCCGACCGCACCAGCAAATTCGCCTTTCAGAATGCGTTTTTTTCCTTCATACAGCCGATCCATATTATCACGTACCTCAAAGCCCCAGACCGCCATTTTATAGCCCAGCGTAATGGGCATAGCCTGCTGCCCATTCGTACGCCCGGCCATAACCAGTTTCCGATACCGGTAGGATTGTTCCGCCAGCACATCATATATTTTTTCAAAACGCTGCATCAAAAGCTGGCAGGCTTCCCGCAGCTGCAAAGCTCCGGCTGTATCCAGGATATCCTGGGTTGTAGCTCCCCAATGCACATACTCTCCCGCCCCGTCGGCACAGATTGATTTATAAGCATGGACCAGAGGAACAAACGGATGTCCGGTGCGGTGAAAATCATCCCGCAGCGCTTGCATATCCACATACCGGACCTGCGACTTTTTAACAATTTCTTCCGCCGCGGCTTGCGGAATTAACCCCAGTTCCGCTTCCGCAGCCGCCAGCGCCGCCTCGCAATCCATTTGCTTTTGTATTTTATTGCCATCGCTAAAAATTTGCTTCATTGCCTTTGTCGTAAAGTATAAATCATTTAATGTTGCTTCCTGATATATATCCGCCATGTATTTTTTCTTCCTTCCTATAAAAGTCGGTACATTTTAGCCGGCCTGCCGCGCCGGCTAAGCGACTCCTGGCCTGTTTCCAGAACTAAGGACGCTTTTTTCAGCCCAGCCAGTATCCGTTGAATGTTGCGACTGGTAACATTTAGCTGCTGCGCCAACTGAGCGGCAGTAAAAACACTCCATCCCATTTTGCGCACAATAAAAACAATCCGGCTATAAGTCTGAATCGCTACATTGGCCTTACGCAAACGGGCCGTCAGCAGCGGCTCATCCGTTTCGGCCTGATAACGAATTTCCTGATTGGTTCCAAATGCTTCGACCACTTTACCATCCTCAGCAACCATAACCAAAAGCTTGTCATCCCGACGCGCATTCGCCAGCGCTTTATGCGCGTTCAGCAAAGCGCCGTAAACCGTGGCCGCCAGACCTACCCCGCTAAGAAAACCAATATGATAATCGAACTGCAACTTGGTGAGAACATCCTGCAATTCATTACCATATTTTTCAATAAACCCACGGGAAGCAAAAATTTCATAACGTCCATTGGCTTTTTCTGCCAGATAACCATCAATCTTCTGACAAAAATCCAGCACCCTGGCGCTAATTCTAAGCTCCAATTGCTGCAGCTTGTAATAATTGCCCAACCGGCTGACGACTTCGTCGTAATCTTTAATCTCAATACAAATCATTCCCAACTGGCTGTTGCGAAACGAAAGACCGGTCATTTTTTGTTCCAACGTACAAATCGCCTGCCGCCGCGAAGACCGGCTTACTTCTATGCGCTTACAGGGAATGCACCGTTTCTCAAGCTGCATTTGAACAGAATGCAGCGTAGTAAAAGCGACATCAACCTTATGTGCCTGCCAGAGCCGCTCATGCTGCGCGACGATATTCAATACATCGTAAGGCATGGTATATTGCTGAAAATATATTTCATCTACCGGAATCTCTAACAAGGACAACGCTTCCTGAAAAAAAGTTCCTTCGGATTGCGGGCAGTCAACCGAAACGCGCAGTTTCTCCCGATGCGTTTCATACATATATTCCAGTAAATATTTATAAACTTCCAGCCCGGTCGTCTGCCCATAAGCAATATTATCTTCGGTCGGCAGTTGATCCCGGACCGCATAATACGGATTCGGCCCCGTAAAAAGCCAGCCGTCTACGTCTCCGGCATGCGCAGCTAAAATACAATGAATTTCCTCCAAACTATTATACACAAACGCCCGATATTGATGAGTAGCCGGATTCAGCGTACTTTCTGCCAGACGAATCGTACGCTCGGCCGTAACCATAGATGAACTAATAACACCGATTTTAAGCATTATTTCAGCTCCTTTTATCATATGGTATTATAAATTCACCCACCATAGAGAAAATTCCTGCTTATCAAAGCAAAACGAGCACAATCATCAGTATTGCAGCAAGCACGCAGGGAATCGCCGTGCGCTTTGCCAGATCCATCGGACTGACGCCGCCCAGTTTGGCGCAAATAATCGTCACGCCGGCCACCGGCGACATGCAGCGCCCCAACATACCGGCTGCTTGTACAGCCGCTCCCATATCGCCTATATTAAGGCCAAAAGAAGCCGCATGCGGCGTCACCGTTCCATTAAAAGCCAGCACTGCTGCATTGCCCGAACCGGAAATCGCCGCTAATATGAATGGTCCAAATACGGCGGAAAGCTTCGCAATGGAAGTTGAATCGCGCATGCCGGCAATGAGCGCATCCGTCAGGCCGATTCCATTCATTCCCTGAATGAAGACAGCGGCGGCGGCAATCAGACAGACAATATCGCTGAAACCGGCGCCAGCGCCTTTAAAATAGCGCGCTGCAAACTCTTTAGGATCCGGACGCGTCACCAAAAGACAAACGGCTGTTCCCAGCAGCATGGCCGTAGCGATCGAAATTGGCGGCAGCCAGCCGAGAATCGGGCTGGATACAATCAATAAAACAATCGGGATCATCGGAATACAGGCATGCAGATAGTTAATTTTTTTCTCTTCCTGCAAGGCCTCGCCATCGGCCGTACTCCCGGCAGAATTTTCTTTCCGGAAATAGGCGACAGCCGTCAAAAGAACGCTAGTAGTTACTACACAAATTAGAAGTTTAGGAAAAAGCGGCATAATCAGCAGCATGATATCCGTATTCGCTAAAACGCCGACCTGCACAATAAAAGGATTCCCCGGACTAACGCTGGACCCCCAGGTCCCAAGAAGCACAGCGCTGGCCGCCATAGCCGGCTTGACACCGGAGCGAATCAGCGTAGGAATGAGAATCGTACCCACGGCCGCCGCCAAACCGGCAGCGCTCAGCAGCGCAATGTTCAGAAACCAGACTAAAATAACCGTCGCCGGTATCAGAATCAAAGTCATACGCCGCAGCCAGCTGGTAATCAATGACACCAGATTGGCGCTGCAGCCGGTATAATCCAAGACAAAACTAAACCCCATGGTAAGACAGATAATCGGTGTCAGCGAAGGGTCAATCAGGCCCTTGCTGAATGCATCGACAGCCGGCATAATCGCGCCGCCAATAGCCGCCATCAAAAGCCCCGATGCCATGAGCACCATACGCGTTTCGTATTGCTTCACAATGGCATAAAAAGTCACAATAACGATGATAACGCCTGTTAAAGCCATTTTCTTTTCCATCCTTTCAATATGACTGGACACAACCCGGTAAACCACCGCCGGGGATGTTGCAAAAAAATTGGCCGGCTCAACGCCCCAAGTCGCTCTGCAGAAGCAAAGACGTCAACCCGGCTGTCATTTCATTGAGATTGCATAAACTCCGGAATTGTTAGAAGCGGGTATTCAGCAAGAACATATAAATGTTATCAAATTTCGAGCCGCTGTCTGTATATGACAGGAACTGGGTATCAAAAGAAAGTTCGACCCCCTTGGCCAAAACATACTGATAACTGAAATAGAAGCCCTTGATGTTATCTACGCCTAATCCATTATTATACGTCGAGGTCACCGGAGATACAATCGTAGCTCCGCCCCATGGCCCCAGTCCCAACGGAACCGCGCCCTTCTGTGTCTGACGATACGAGAATACAAACGCCTGATCGCCTTTTTGATTGATATCAGTGACCGTCTGCATCACCGGGTAGAAAGATTCACCGGCCTTTTTACCATTGGTAACCTGAATAGCAAACGCATGCGGACGCGAAGAAACATGAACCGGATTGTCCAATGAAGCCTGATCGAATTCACCTAAAATGGTAAATTTACCAACTTTGTAGCGAGCCGATACCGCGCCGATTTTTGAGCCGGCGTCCGTGTATCCATAAGCCGCTGATTTTCCATCCGTATTATTATTGAACAGCATGCCGCCCAAGCGCCACTTCGGACTAAGATCGGAGGTAACGGCGACAAACTGCACATCCTGGGTATCTCCGGAAGACGTACCGACAATCGTCGTCTCCGGCTTCACCACAAAAGCGCCTAAATCCATTTTAGTGTTTTTACTAAGGAATTTTGTGAAGACAACACCGTCATTATTGCCGGTTTTATAAGCCAGATTGCCGCCCAACTCGTTAATATTACGACGGCCCCAGGAAATATTATCAAAGCCGAGAACATTCTTGCTGTCAAAATATACCCGGTCAAACGCCAGATAATTGCCGCTTACCGTTCCGCTGGAATTAGCGCTGGTCGTCGTCATACCGGCCGTCCCAAAAGAAGTCCCCAGCCGGGCATGATACGCCGTATTATCATTCAGATTGCCATCCAAGGTGAGACGAGCCCGCCAATGCCACATATCATTGCCTTGTACTTTAGGATTACGCGTATCGCTGGAAACTGTCATCAACGTATCAAAACCAATTTTCAACCCGTCATTGGCCTTACTTTTAGCTTTTTCCGGAGGAAGCGCGATGCCATTGATTTCCAAGGCAAACTCCACCGCTAATTTATCAATAAGAGCTTTTTGCCGGGGATTGGCCTGTGACGAATTTTCCATGGCTTTTTCCACTAAGCCGGCCATTTCCGAACGCGTTAGCGGAGTTTCCGGCTTTGTTTGCGCGGGAATAATATTGCTGCTCTCCAAAACATGAATGGCCTTGTAAGTCCAGTGATCCACCGGCAGCGTCGCTTCCGCCGCCAATGCAGTGCCATATACATTACTGCTCAATAATAACGCCGTACATAATTGACAAAGTCTTTTCTTATTCATTCCATAACCGCTCCTTTAAATGTTAACATCAGTATCAACGAGAAACCAGCGAATAGGGTAAGATAGCTTGAGGCAAAAACCGTCGAAACAGGCATCATTTAAATCGAAGAAACGTGTATAAAAACTGATACAAAATACAAGTAGACAAATTAGTACAATAAATCAATCGGCAAGGAATATCCAAAGAATTAAATACCCGGCATATATTTTCACCTCGCATAAAATTGTGTATTTGCATCAGTAATGAGAAAAGTAACTGCTAAGCTTTAACTTAATAAGTTATATAAAGAATCATACTTTATATATACGCTAATTTGCAGTGAGATCACTGCAAATTACAGGATCTCACTGCAAACTTGACCAGAGGGATAACGAAACCATCGACATAATAAAACCAGACGTTTTAATCACTGGGACAGCAAACCGCACACTGCGGCGGAAAGAAGCTGCGCCTCCAAGGTCAGCGCATGTTCGTCAAAATCAAAATAAGAGTTATGGTTCACCGCAGCCAAGGAACCGCCAATAATCAGGTAAGCTGCCTGTCCGCCATGCTGCTGCACCCGTTCCATGAAATAGGAACAATCCTCACTGCCGCCGATATCTTTAAGGGTATCCAGCGTATCAAAAATTCCCAGGCGCTCGGCAACGGCGCGGATATAGTGGGAAAGCTCCGGCGTATTATTTCCGCTGGCTGCGCCGCCGGTTTGCGTAATCTTCACTTGAACATCATACATCTGGGCCGCACCGGCAATGATCTGCTGGGCACGATCATACATATAAGCATTAATGGCTGAAGTAGCGCCGCGCGTTTCTACTTCCATATGCGCCTGCGCGGGAACGACATTGCGGCCAGTTCCGGCATTTAAAACCCCGACGTTAACCCGGGTACTGCCGCCGCTATGGCGGGGAATCGCCTGCAG
>DCFR01000054.1:4033-26919 GCA_002319815.1 Megamonas sp. UBA1799 | reverse complement strand
CTGCCGCCGCTATGGCGGGTAATCGCCTGCAGATTGATAGCGGCATTAGCCGCCGCCAGCAACGCATTTTTACCTTTTTCCGGATCGGAACCCGCATGAACCGGCAGACCGGTGAAATCGGCATCGAATTTACTCGTCGCTAAAAATCCCTGCACATCATAGCCAAGATAGCCGATTTTAGGCCGCATTAAATGAGCGCCCAGCAGAAAATCGACATCGTCGACAATACCCTTGGCCGCCATACCGCGAGCACCGCGCACACCCTCCTCGGCCGGCTGGAAAATAAATTTGACTCGACCGCAAAGGTCATTTTTTAAGGTCGCCAAGATTTCAGCAACAGCCAGACCGGCGGAAGTATGTCCATCATGCCCGCAGGCATGCATGCAGCCGGGATTCAGAGAAGCAAAACCTTCACGAAAAGGCCGGTGCCGAGCGTCTTCTGCTTCTACCACATCATTACAATCCATATCAAAACGCAGCGCGACCGTTTTGCCCGGCCGACCAAAATCCATCGTACCAACAACGCCGGTGTAGCCGCCAGCCATTTGCTCAACCAGTTCCGGATCGGCGCCTTGCTCGACAGCCCGCCGCATATGGCCCGCTAAAACCGGGCCTGAAGGTACGCCCATACATTCCTCAGGCACCAACACGTCGCGGCCAAACTGCACCGCATAGCCCAACTCCCGTAATTGATGAATCACCATGGACGCAGTGCGGAATTCCGTCCAACCAGATTCCGGATGTTGATGCAGATCGCGGCGACGAGCCGTTGTTTTTGCTTCCAAGCCCTGTGCCAGTTGAATAATCTTTTTGTCTAAATCCATAGTATGGCCTCCCCTTTTCATGAAACAAATGATTTTTATATTTTAAAACCTGATTACGCATACAATACGAATCAAAACTGGAACTTCTTTACCTAAAATACAAATGGCCTGCATTTAAGAGGAATACATCCAGTCCCGATCCTATCCGGCCTTATACAAAAATGAATATCCGTTAAAACCAATCACGAGCATGCCGACCGCGCTTATCAGAATCAGCGGTGCAAGATACCAGCCTCCTTAAACCGTTTCTATTTTTATCCTCGGCAGCAAAACAGCAAAAAAATTCAATGACGGCAAAATTCGCGATACAAAAATCTGCAGAAAGCTGCCAGCATTCGATTCTGCTTGTTAAAAATCTGTTGTTACGTTACTCATCAATTAAGCGAACTATTCTTTATATATTCTTTTAAAAACATATTACATCCCATGATTTAAAAAGTCAACGATATTTTGAAACAATTTGTACACTTTAGCGATTTCATTCCAACTTTCAGACAATATTCATTTTATCCCCGCAAATAAAAAAACTGTTGCCGCAGCCATACGTCTGCAAACAACAGTTTTTTACAAGCGGCCCATTCTCAGCTCATTCTGTAAATAAGGCTTGACAAGCGCCAAACAGGGATCAAAAATAGAAATCTACGCGGCCATACAGCAGCGACGCTTTTTTATCTCCATTCGCATCCAGATCCTTGCCGGTAAAATACTTTACCGTACCGACAATATTTTTTTCCAGAGTATAAGCGAAACCAAGATCCCAACCTTTTTGTCCGGCGACATTATAATACATTTCATCATACGTCGGTCCCAGCACGGCAGCATCGCCCAAATGACGATACGCGGCAAACATGCCAAAAGAACCTTTTTGGGCGACGTCAGGATATTGGCCGCCGCCATAATCGACTTCGACCGTATAAGCCCGGTTAAACTTACGCGCCCAGTGATTATTCTGTG
This sequence comes from Megamonas sp. UBA1799, assembly GCA_002319815.1. GTDB lineage: Bacteria > Bacillota > Negativicutes > Selenomonadales > Selenomonadaceae > UBA1799. The sequence continues at coordinate 25,141 of DCFR01000054.1, read as the reverse complement.
TATTAGCAGCATAGGCTGCATTTAAAAACCATTTAGGAGAGAACGTATACGTCATACCGACCTCCCAAATATTACGGTCATCGGCACCGTAAACTTCCCCATTCCCGCTGTAACCTGCATATTTATGTGCTTTCCAACTGCCGTTATTCGCATGAAAATACGCGGCATTGAGCGTCAGCTTCTTACTGGCCTGCCAATTGAGATCAATCCCTTGTACGTTGCTCGTATAAGAAAGTCCTTGTTTAGTGACATAATCAGCTTTATTGGCATGGTCATTGTAACGGCCGGCCACCAGCGTGGTTTTGAAGACTTTACCAAAAGTAACCATTCCGCCAGAGATACGATTGTCAAAGACCATGCCCATATCCGCTGCGCTCGTATAAGAAAGTTTGCCGACACGCAGTTCGAAGTTCGGATAGTTGCCCTGCATATAAGCGCGGTCGATGCGAAAATAACTGCCGGCAGTGCTGATACCGCCTACGGTATTCTGACTGCTGTTTAGATCCGAGGAATATTCCATGCGCAGGCGGCCTTTCCAATGCTCATCAACCTGAAACTGCGGATTAAAGCGCAGAATCATATGATTATTATTGAAAGCATGCTGCCCTTCATGACGATCACTCAGATATTCATAGCGTACAAAACCGGGAAATTTAATGCGGTCGGTTTTGTTTTCCAACGTTTCCACCCGCAAGCCCAGATTATTCAGTTCATCGGCAAATTCAGCCGCCAATTTATCCAGCAGCGCTTGGTCCGGCGCTGTCAGCCCCTTCCTGGTCATTGCCCTGGCTACCATCTGCGCCATTTCATAGCGGGTAATCGCCTGATCTCCCCTATACGATCCATCGCCATAGCCTTCAATAACGCCATCCTTAGCAAGCCGGGCTACGGCATCATATGCCCAATGCTCCGCCTGTAAGTCGCTGAATGGATTCATCGCGGCGGTCATTCCTACCGAATCCGCCATACTGAAAGTCGCAGCCAGAATCGCTGCCGCTAGCAATTTTTTCACTCTATCTCCTCCGTCTTAACTTCTTTTTCTGAAACATCCAATAAATGGCAAGCCACCATATGTTCTCGGCCAATCAAACGCAGCTCGGGTACGGTTTCTCGACAGATTGCCATACAAAAGGAGCAACGCTCCTGAAAGGGACAGCCCTGCGGTAAATCCAGCGGACTGGGGATTTCTCCCTGCAACGTTGCAACCTCACATTCACCCTTGGCCCGCAGCGGGAATATAGATCGCAGTAAAGCCTGTGTATAAGGGTGTTTTGCTTCCTTCAGATAGCCTGCCGGCAGTACTTCGACAATATTGCCAAGATACATAACCGCCGCCCGATGGCACATCTGATAAACCAACGCCAGATCATGACAAATAAAAATAATGGATAAGCTTGTCTGCTGCTGAATCCGCAGCAACAGATCAATAATCTTTTTTTGTACCGAAACATCAAGGGCGCTGGTCGCTTCATCACAAATAAGAATATCCGGGTTAAGCGCTAACGCCCGGGCAATCGCGATGCGCTGCCGCTGCCCGCCGCTCATATTAGCCGCATAGCGATCAGCAAAATCTGCCGGAAGTTCGACCATATGCAATAATTCCTTAGCACGATTTTCTGCTTCGGCCTTGGAAAGCAACGCGAAATTATATAAAGGTTCACAAACAATATCCCGAATCTTCATTTTAGGATTAAATGCCTGCGCCGGATCCTGAAAAACCATTTGCATATGACGATAATTTTGTCGTTTTTCTTCTCCGGTAAACCGGATGATATCTTGCCCGTCATAAAGAACAGAGCCGGCCGTCGCATCATGCAGACGCATAATAACCTTGACCAGCGTACTCTTTCCACAGCCGCTCTCACCCACAATAGCCAGAGATTCTCCTTGATGCAGTTCTAACGAAACATGATTACACGCCGTAAGATACCGATGATCGGCGGTGGGAAAACGCTTCACAATATCCCTTATGGACAAAACCGCTTTTTTAGTCGGTTTAATATAGGTCATGATGTACCTCCCCTATTTGTGGCACCGCCTGCAAAAGTTCTTTTGTATAATCGGTCTGCGGATCCTGAAGGATCGCACTCGATGGTCCCTGCTCTACGATTCTCCCTGTACGCATAACCAATATCTCATCAGCCATATACGCGGCTACGCCAATATTATGAGTAACAATAATGATTGCCGTACCATCTTCGCGGCATATATGCATCATTTCTTTGACCACTTGTGCCTGCGTAGTTACATCAAGGGCTGAGGTGGGTTCATCGGCCAGTAGCAGCTGCGGTTTAAAGAACAGCGCCATCGCCACGCCAACCCGCTGATTCATACCGCCGCTAAGCTCAAAAGGATAACGCTGCATGACATTTTCCGGATTTGCCAAATGCATTCTGGCCAGCATATGGGTCGCCGCTGCTGCAGCTTCTATCCGGTTCATAGAGGAATGCGCCTGAATATACTCGACAAACTGTGTGCCAATACGTTGAATGGGATCCAGCATACTGCCGCTATCCTGAAACACCATAGCCATTTGCGTTCCGCAAAGCTGCCGCCATTGTGCCACAGTATTCGTCAATAGATTTTTCCCATTAAAAGTAATGGCTCCGCCGGTTACCCGCCCTTCGTGCGGCAGGCAGCCCAACACCGCCCGTATAACGGTTGTCTTACCGCTACCGCTTTCGCCGACAATCGCCAGAACGCCGCCCCGATCAAGAGATAGATCCACGTTTTGTACCATCAAATGCTCCCCATAGGAAACAGAAAGCTTTGCTATGTCTAATAACATATGCTTCTCCTCTGCTTAACGGACCGGCTTAATTTTGCTGGTAACCCAATAATAATCCGAAGGATACATGGTCGCGCCGGTAATAGCTGTCGAACTTACAATATTTGTCTCCGGATAACCGAAAAAAATAGCCGCGCCGTCATCCATAATAATCTGCTGAATGGCAATCATCAGCTGCCGCCGTTTTTCACGATCAAACTCAGAGGAAAGTTCCGCAAATTTTGCATCCAGCGCCGGATTGCTGTACCCGGAACCATTTTGCGGATTATCGCCATTCTTGTTTGTCCGCCAGTACCAGTTCAGAAAAATTTCCGGATCACCGGTATTGGCGGTCGTAATGTTGGAAATCAACAAATCATAGTCTCCATTGATGCCCATTTTATCAATAAGATTATAATCAACCGCTTTGATTTTTACATCAATGCCAATTTTCTTTTCATCTGACTGACAGGCTTCAGCGTAAAGCGGCAACTCCGCACGGCTGTTATAGACGACAAAATCTACCGAAAGCGGCTTACCGTCCTTATCAAGAATGCCATCGCCATCCGTATCCTGCCATCCGGCTTCTGCTAAAAGCTGCTTAGCCCTTTCCAAATTATAACTGTTCGGATCTTTTAACTGATCAAATCCATAATCCATTGATGGCGGCACTGGTGCCTTGCCTTCAATAAAAGTCCCTTTCAACAATACTTCATTATAAGTTTTACGGTCACAAGCTGCGATAAAAGCCGCCCGCACCTTAGGATCTCCCAAAACGCCATTTTGATTGATGCGCGCCAAAACTGTCCGCAACGAAGAAATTTTATCAATATGATACTTATCAGCATTTTGAAACAATCCGATATCACCGGCCGCGATATTGACTGCCATATCAATTTCCCCTGATTGCAATGCCATCGCCCGCGTATTAGGATCGTCAATTGATGGAATCTCTACCAACTGATAGGGAACCTGGCCATCCCAATAATACTCATTTCTGATCATAACGGCTTTATCTTTTACAAAGCTCTTGCAAACATAAGGTCCCGTACAGATTGGACCCTCTTTGGCAAAATTATGATCTTTTTCGGCTGCTGTATCAACAATAAGGAATAACGGATCGGCCAAAAAACCAGGCATATTCGGTTCCGGTTTCTCAGTTTTAATAATGAGACTCTGTCCTTCCGCTCGTATCTCATTGTATTTGAAAAAAGTAGCGGCACGCTTGCTTTTTGCAAAAGCACGTTCCAGAGAAGCTTTAACCGCTTCGGCGGTCAATGCATCCCCATTGGAAAACTTTACCCCATCACGAATTTTAAAAGTCCAGATCATATGATCATCACTGATGGTCCAACTTTCTGCCAACCATGGCTGAACATTCATTTTTTCATCGAATTTTGCCAGGCATTCTCCCATGCCATAGCGCATAACAACCCAACCAAAATAATTTTCCGTAGGTTCCAGCGTATCCGCAAAATTTGTAACGCCAACACGCAAGGTAGTGGAATCAGCTGTCTTTTGTATACTACCGCCACATCCAGTCAGAAACGCCATAGCCAACCCCACGGCCAGAACCATTGATAGTATGTTTTTACGCTTTTTCATTTAAACACCTCTTCTATAAAATTTTCTACCTGAAATATATTAGTTCGCCCGCTGTGAATCCATAACATCACGCAGACTATCCCCCCACAAGTTAAACACGGCAACTACCACTAAGATTGCCAGCCCGGGAAAAAGCATAACCCAGGGCGCTGTTTGAATGACCTGACGGCCTTCGTTAAGCATCAACCCCCATTCCGGCGTAGGCGGCTGCGCCCCAAACCCCAGAAAGGAAAGACTGGCAATCTCCATGATCATCGTACCAATATCCATGGCCGCTGTCACAACCACCGTCGGTAAAATATTGGGCACAATATGCGTCCAAAGCATTTGCCCCGGACGCGTGCCGCAAGTAATCGCCGCTGCAATGTAGTCGCATTCGCGAATTTTCAAGGTAAGGCTGCGTCCCAAACGCGCATATTTAGTCCAGCTGACAACTGCCAGGGCCAAAATTGTATTCGCAACGCTGCCGCCCATCATGCCGGCAATAGCAATGGCCAGAACAATACCCGGAAAAGCCAGCATCATATCGGCAAAACGCATCAGCAACATATCCATTCTGCCGCCAAAATAGCCAGCCAGTACCCCGACCAAAGTTCCGACCACCGTGATCAGCGCCACCAAAAAAATTGTCATCATCAAGGAAGTCTGGGTTCCATATAAAATGCGGGTCAGACAATCACGTCCCAGTTTATCAGTCCCAAACCAATGCGCCGTCGAAGGAGCCGTTAACGATTCCTTCATGTTGGCGTCAAAGGGATTATATGGAGCAAGTTCCGGCGCAAAAACAGCTACCGAAAGAATTAACAATACCAAGATCGTATAAAAATAAAACAATTTTTTATCATCTGTTAAATTTTTCACTCAGTGCGTCCTGCCTTTCCGTAAATGCGGATTCAAGTATGCATAAGAACAATCCACCAAAAGATTAATGCCCATATAAAAAACAGCTACCCATAAAACAAATCCTTCCACTAACGGATAATCACGCATTTCAATCGCATGTACCGCCATTTTTCCCAGTCCCGGCCAGGAAAAAACCATTTCAATAACCGCCACCCCGCCTAAAAGCCAACCAATGGTAAGCCCCAGCAAAGTAATAAGCGGCAGGCAGGCATTGGGCAGGACATGACGCCAAAGAATACTTCGCATCGGAAGGCCCCGCGCTCTTGCCCCCACGACATAATCCTGCCCCAGTTCCTCAAGAACAGCCGTACGGACTTGTCTCGTATATTTAGTTCCCATGGCAATTGCCAGTGTTGCCGCCGGTAAAATCATGCGATCCCAAGTGACAACGCCGCCGGCAATCGGACATAGTCCCAATTTCAACCCAAAGACATAAAGCAAAATCAATCCCACCCAAAAACTTGGCATGGAAACCCCAAAGAATGAAAATCCCCGAATCAAATAATCCCAAAACCGATTGCGATACAGTGCTGATAAAATGCCCCCGGGCACCGCCACGAGCAGCATCATGATCAAAGATGTCCCCGCCAAAGCCACCGTCCCTGGAAGGCCCTGTAAAAGGCGGTCGGCAACCGGCATTTTAGCGGAATAGGAAAGACCCATATCGCCGTGAGCCAAGCCGCTGAGCCAGCGAAGATACTGCAGGTAGAACGGCTGATCCAAGCCCAGCTGATGCCGGGTTGCTTCAATCATTTCTTTGGGTACAATCGTATCCCCAACTTCCAGCAGCATTTCCACCGGATCACCGGGAGAAACATACGTGAGCCCAAAAGTCAGCAGAGTAACCCCAAATAAAGTGATTACCATTTGTGCCAACCGATACAGCAGCTCATTTTTCTTCAAAAATATCATCCCTTTCAGTTTAAAATAAAAAATCCACAAATACTTCATCATCAAAAGACGAAGATATTTGTGGATACAAAATACATCTTTGCACAGACCTATGCCAACAAAAAAAGGCATGCTAAAAAGTATGTCGTTATCCATCTCCTTATCTTTCGTAAGTAAACGATGAACCTTCTCATGAGCAGGCTTTCTGGCTCAGGATCATTGCCTTGCTTCTTGTCTTCCCGGATTCCCAGTGACACTAAAAAAAGCAGGCTCTCCCTCACAGCTGCGGGACAGCATGGGATTTGCACCCATTTTCCTCTTATGCACGACAGTATAAACTGCCGACACTCACAATGTAATATGAAATTGTCAACAACATTAGGAACTACAGCCTATTTTTCATTGCTATTATTATCACTGATTTGTTCAGATTTGTCAAGCTGTTCCAAATTATTTTGCCCAATGGCCATAACCAAAACCATTTCCCCGACCCGAACCGCCAAGGAAGATCGCTGATAAACAATGAGACCAGGCTGCGCGGATCGCACAATTTGCTTAATGCTGCCAAAAACATCAGTAATCATTCCAACCGCTTCATTGTTCGCAAGACGAGCACCGGGGCGTAAAAAAGGTTCCCAAAATCCGTCGCAACCAGCTTGCAAAGACTCCGATGCCAAAAAATCTAGGACTAATGATTGTCGCTGCGGCATTTGAATTCCCGTCAGACATTTTAAATGGTTTAACAGTCGATACAGATCTTCCTTATAAAAATGCGCATCGGCATCATCATAAACGCCATTCCCGCCTCGTTCCAATAAAAGAGCTGACACGCCATGCTGCGCCGCAGCGCTCAGACTGCCGCAATCGGAATGGGATTGGACTGTACAGTGAATGTCCAGACAACATGCCGCTTGCCGCGCTTCCTGCTGTAGTTGCCGCATGGCTATACCGGAATAATATCCATGCGGCAGCAAAGTTTCATGGATATCGCCGCTATGAAGATCACAATAAAAATCAATGGAACGGCATAAAATCTGATCAATGAAAGCCGCTAATTGTTCTGCTTCCGTACCAAACGCATTGCCCGGAAATATCCGATTAATATTTTTTTGATCAGAGGGCACCAAGGCCGGCATACGGGAAAAAAAAGCCGCAGAATTGATTAAAGGCAAAAGAATCAACTCCCCGGCCAAAACTTGCGGAGCAAGTTCCGCCGCCAGAGAACGAACCGCTACAATTCCCGGGTATTCGGCGCCATGTACACCTGCGGTTATGAGTATTCTCTTGCCTGGCTGCTGTCCGCAAATGAGTATAACGGGCACAGGGCGCTCTACCCCTGGCAAATGGACATATCCCTGAATTTTCTCCCCTTGCTTGGCTTGTAAAGATCCTAACGTAATTGTCCGCATAATTCCCTCCTGAAAGCAATAAATTTCTTAGCTGTATTATAGCAAAAAGCCAGGTATCTACAAACCCGGCTTTTCATCCCCAAAAATCACCCTGACAAATAAAATTTAAATTATCTCACGTGATACGTCTTGCGAAAGTAACGGAGCAATTGCATTTGTCTGCGGTTGCAAAAAAATTCGCATAGCATTCAACACGGCCAGAATCATCACCCCGACATCGGCAAAAATAGCCGCCCACATATTAGCCAGACCAATGGCCCCGAAAATAAGGAAAACCGCCTTCACTCCGAGAGCCAACACAATATTCTGCCGCACAATCCGCAGCGTTTTCCTGGCAATCGCCATGCCCAGGCTGATTTTTACCGGATCGTCATCCATAAGCACCACATCGGCGGCCTCAATGGCGGCATCCGAACCCAGCGCGCCCATGGCAATGCCGACATCAGCCCGAGCAAGTACCGGCGCGTCGTTGATGCCATCGCCGACAAAGGCTAGTTTTTCTTTGAAGCCTTTTCCGGCCAACAGTTTTTCTACGGCCGTGACCTTATCTGCCGGCAGCAGTCCGGCCTCATAGGCATCGACGCCAACAGCAGCGGCCACGACAGCGGCGGCGTTCGGCGTATCCCCGGTGAGCATCACCGTACGCCGTACGCCGGCTTTCTTTAAAGCGTCAACAGCTGCAGCTGCCTGCGGTTTTACAACATCCGAGACAAGAATGCTGCCCGCATATCGGCCATCAACGGCGACATGGACGACCGTTCCGGACTGCAGCGCTTCCGACACCCCCAGCCCCAGCTGCTTCATGAAGCGGGCATTGCCTGCCGCCACAGAATGACCGCTCACCATCGCCCGAACCCCGTACCCGCTCAATTCTTCATATCCAGTAACTTCTTCCAGTTGCCGTTCTGGCGGAAAAGCAGCTTGCAGACTGCGGCTGATGGGATGCTGCGAATAGCGTTCCACCCCGGCGGCATAAGCCAGAAGCTCATCTTTACTCATGCCCTGCGGCTTCACCTCGGTAACCTCAAATACCCCGCGCGTAAGCGTGCCGGTCTTATCAAACACCACATAGTTTATCTGCGCCAGGGCTTCCAGATAATTAGACCCTTTGACGAGAATCCCCTTGGCTGAAGCCGCTCCGATGCCGCCAAAAAAGCTTAGGGGGATTGAAATGACCAACGCGCACGGACAACTGATGACCAAAAGGACCAGCGCCCGTTCCAACCAAGCCGACCATAAGGGCGCCTCGCCTAACAGCAGTCTTCCCACAGGCATTCCCACCGCAAGCAGAAATGCGCCAAGACAAACCGCCGGCGTATAGACGCGAGCAAATCGCGTAATAAAATTTTCGGCCCGTGATTTTTTCATACTGGAATTTTCGACGAGTTCCAGAATCTTTGCCGCCGTCGACTCTTCCGCCGCCTTCGTTGTGCGCACCCGCAGCACGCCCGACAAATTGATGCAGCCAGACAGCACGGCCGCTCCGGGACCGACATCGCGCGGCAAACTTTCCCCCGTCAGCGCATGCATATCAAGACTCGCGGTTCCTGATAAAACAATGCCGTCAATCGGCACCTTTTCTCCCGGCCGAACCACAATAACCGTTCCCGGTACGACTTCGTCCGGATCAACCCGCTCGATTGCGCCGCCTAGTTCCCGGTTGGCATAGTCCGGGCGAATGTCCATGAGCGCCGTTATGCTCGCACGGCTGCGTCCCACCGCAAGACTCTGAAACAACTCGCCCACCTGATAAAACAGCATCACAGCCGCTCCTTCACGGTATTCACCCAGAAACATCGCGCCTGCCGTGGCGATCGCCATTAAAAAATTCTCATCAAAAATCTCCCCTTGCACAATCCCCCGTATTGCTTGCCGCAGAATATCGTAGCCTATAATGAAATAAGGGATTAAATACAGCCCGGCCCGTAACCAGCCCTCTGCCGGAAAAAACTCCAACCCGATCAATATTGCCATTGCGGTCAGTATACGCCCCAACGTCCATTTTTGCCTGGCATTCATAGAGCAGCCCTCCTAGCGAATGACAATCTCACAATCCGGCTCAATTCTTTTACAAACGGCCTGTACTTGCTCCATGACCGCCAGCGGATCGGCCCCGGCGACAAAATCAATTACCAGTTTCTGACTCATAAAACCGATGGAAGCTGCCGCCACGCCCTCTACTTTTGTCGCAGCCGCCTCCATCTTCAAAGCACAGGCGGCGCAGTCCACAGCAATCTTGTATTTCTTTGTCATATCGCATTCCCCCATTGATTATTTATTATTTCTTTATATGAACATTTAATCATATGTTGATAAAAAAATCAACCCCTATCAATGAATATTTTTTCATCTTTCCCATAACCATACCAGGCAAAAAGCGCCGGTACGACAACCATTACAACAGCTGTCAAAACCGGCGCTCTGCCTTCTTCTTTAGGCGTGATGCTTCCAAGGGCACGCACTGTCAATCCATCCGTTCTCTGATATCTTTTGTCAAAAACCGAGCCGGCAGTAAAATATGCAGCAGCCCCAGCGCATGCGGCGCATCGGCAAGCAACAATCCGGCAACGGGTTCGCCGTTCTCCATGTCAAGATAATAATCTGCCGGCACAGTATCCAAAAGGTAGCCCGGTACTCGTTCCGGCAGCAGACGTTTTGCACCGTCAGCCGCAAAAACACGGGCCTCGCCGGACATAACCATCGGCTGCAGCGCCGCCGGGGAAAGTGGCTCCAGCGCCGCTGTCAATGGAATCCGTTCGCCGTCGCTCTTATCATAAACCACGCCGTGCACCATATATTCCCCGTGCGCCGTACCAGAAACATAGGAATACGTTGTCAGCTGCAACGAAAGAATCTGGGCATTTTCATAGTGAATTATATAATTCATCCGAATATGCGCTTTTTTTTGCACAGCCAGCTGGCACTGTGCCACGACATACGCATAAATATCCGCATTGATTTTTTCATCAGCCGCAGCATGCTTGTGCCCAAACAGCACCGGATAGGTTAGATCCATACCAGACGGCTGCAGCCGCTGGCCGCTCACCTCACTAGAAAAAACGGCCGCCTGCGCTGCCCTCATTCCCCATCCCATGCTGATCACCAGGATACCCACAAAAAGAAAACCGACGATTCTGCGCCATACAAACATAAGTAACTCCCCTCTGCCGCCTTTACGCACAGCCCATTTTACAAAGATTGCCGTTCAGCTCTTTCCGTGGGCACTTCCGACGGCCGGTCTGACCCGGACTGCCGCAGCGCCGCGCTTAATTGGTTCAAAAGAATCTGCATCGGCTGCTGCGACGGAGGCGCCGACGACGCCAACAACGCCGTCAATTTTGCCGGATGCCGGGATGCCGCCATCAAAAAATCCACCACATAGTCTGAAAACAGCATTTCCTGTTCATACAGCCGCCAAAAAGCCTTCAGATTATCCGTTGGGTCAATATCATATTCAATACGACGTAGAAGAATTGACAACCGGGAACGCACCGCCGGCGAATACAATGCTTTCAGCGCCGCACTCTCCGCTGTGGAACGGCACGCCTTCACCAACCAGGTCTGCGTAGACAAATCATTCTGATAATTATCAAACCCCGCTTTCTCCCAAGCAGCCGTTACTGCATCCGGCATATCCTGCCGTCCGGGCGCAAAAACGACTTCTTTATACATCGAAACGCCCAAAATTCTCACGACTTCGGGTTTCGCCAGCGGATGTGTGCAAAACGGCGAAAAATGGCCGCGGCGCAGTTCATCGAGAATACCGCTGTAACGAATGTTCAAAAAACTGGTCAGCAAACACCCGGTTGGTTTGACAAAATAGCCCAGCCCGGCGGTAATATCTTCTGGCTCGACTAACGCTTCCAGATAATGATCCGCCAGAATATAATCAAAAAACTCCGCCGGATACGGCAGCCGTTCTCGTCGAAAATCCAGCCCATTCCAATGGATTCCCAACCCCTCGTACACAGGCTCGCTGCTTTCATCCGCATCAGCGGCAACGGCATAAAGTTCCGCCTGCGGCATCAGTCGCCGCAGCTGCGGTAAATAATGGCCGCTTTCCAATGTCAGAACACAAAGTTTTTCTTCTGTCGGTATTAGAAAATGTAATAAATCCTGTTCCATGCGTCTACTCCCCCGCAGTTGATTCTAGCTGTTTTTGCCAGCGGCGCCAGACTTTTTCATAGCCTGTTTCCCAATCCTCTATATACCCAGCCGGATCCATCAGCGGCGATTGCTGCATACGAGTTCGCAGCGTCCGATGCAATGCATCCAAATGAGAAACGTCCCTCGCCAACGAAATCGCCGCCGTCACATAACCTTCATCCGAATCTGACGCCAGATCGCCGAGCTGCAAATTCGATAAAATGCTCCAGCCGAAGCGCGTGCCATGCCGCCGACCATAACGGCTAACAACCGGCACCCCCATATAAAGAGCCTCACAAGTCATCCCGCCGCCCGTATACGGATAAGTATCCAGAAGAATATCTGCCCGACGGTATTCCTTCCAATAATCGACGGATCCCGGCTGCAGTTCAACCTCCTCTGGAGCAAAACCCGCCCGCAAAACGCGCTGCGCCATCCACGTCTGCCTTTGCGGATAGGCCGTTGTATCTTTAAGTAACAATCTGGCTCCCGGCACCGCATGAAGAATACGCCGCCAAAGCACGAGCATGGCATCCGTAATCTTTGCATAGTTGTGAAAACTGGCAAATAACCGCGGGCCGGCAATATCCAGAGGAAAAGGCTGCGGCAGCCCCGCCGGCGGCGTGTAACAAAACTGCGTGCGCGGCAGCGGCAGCGGCTGCTCGACAAATTGATCGGCAGCGCCATCTGCCAGACAATAACGATCCGTCAGCAAATAGTCGACAGCCGGCAGCCCGGTCGTATCGAACCACCCCAGCGCCGATATCTGCACCGGCGCTGGGCGGTAAGCCATGAGCATCAGCGTTTTGCCGCCGTCCGTATGACCGCCGAGGTCCACCAGGATATCCACACGATCTTCATAAATTTTTGCCGCCGCGGCGGCATAATCATCGCCCGCAAGGCTGCGCCAACCGTCAGCCCTGGCGCGAAATTCCGCGGTTACCGCATCCGTCCGCCTAGTCGTATCATAGCCATACACCTCATAGCGCGTTCGATCATAGTCGGTAAAAAATGGTTGACAAAATCGGCTCACCGTATGCTCGTGAAAGCTGGGAGACAAATAGCCAATCCGCAATTTTGCCTTGGACCGGAATGCATGTCTGTACGTTGGAATCGCCGCCAGCATATGACCATACGCCGCATGTTGTTCGCGCATCATAGCATCGGGAATCCCCGCCGCATAATGCAGGCAAAACAAATAACTGCTATAATGCTGCAGCTGCGCCGACAAAAATCGGTCATGACTGGCCGCGTCCCAGTACGCAGCAGCCGCAGCAGCGCCGTCGCCCAAAGCATACCAGGCCATGCCATATTTCTCATCCAGCCGCCAGCCGTCACGCTGCAAAAGCGCCTGACTGCCCGAGCGGCGAAGTCCGTCCAAAGCCGTCAACGCGGCCCTGGCTTCTCCGCCCGCCAGCAAACGGTCAATCCGCTGCAGTTCTTTTTCTTCTGCCGCTGTCATACGATTTCCTCCCGCAGAGTAAAACAGGCAATCTCCGGCGGGCAGCCAAACCGATACGGAAACCAGCTGCCATTGCCGCTGTGTACATACCCCCAAGTAGACTTCACCCGATAGAGGCCCCGCATATACTTAAAAAGGGGCGGCACGATCGGTATGCCAAACAGCCCCAGTTGCCCACCATGCGTGTGCCCGGTCAATACCAAAGACACCCCATGAGCCGCTCCCTGATCAATGAAATCCGGATGATGCGCCAAAAGGACCGTCATCGCATTGGACGGAATCCCCTGCAGCGCCTCATCAGTCATACTTTTCGCTAACGCATCAAACTTCGCCCGGTCATGCGGATAATCGGTCCCGGCAAAATACAAGGGTTTTTCCCCATCCACCACACAAACATTATTATTCAGCAGGACATGAATATGGGTTTTAGCCAACGCTTCCCTTGTCTTCCGGATATCGCGAAAATATTCATGATTCCCATAACAAAACCAAATGCCGGCCGGAAAACGCTGCCGATAGCTGTCAACAATCGCTGCCGCATCCGCATTCATGGCATCATCATCGAAAAGATCGCCGGTAATCACCAGTGCCGCACCCCCGAGGTCAGACGCCTGCTCCAGCAGTTTTTTCAGCATTGACAGAGAAAAAAATAACCCTAAATGAATATCGCTGAGCTGTACCAACCGAAAGCCATCCAACCCTGTGTTCTGCCCAGCAATCCCTATGCGCTGCTCCCGCACGACCTGCGCCGTACGTTCCTCCAGCCCGCCATAAGCCGCTGCAGCTGCCGCCGCCAAAGGATACGCCGCCGCATGCGTCAGCAATTGCCGCCGTGACCGGTCCAGAGGAGCCGCCGCCAGTTTCCGGTAACACCATCGTCCCAGCCGGCTTAGCAAAATAAAAACGCCTAAAATCAGCTGAAACATAAACGCTAGCGTAAAACCAAGCATCGCCGGTCCGTCAACAGCATCAGGAATCGGAAAAAAGTATCCAACCGCCAGAGCCGCTGCCAGCAGGCCATCAAAGAATAACAGCTTCCGGCAAAAACGACGAGCGCGCTGCCGATCTGCAAACAAAGACGGCAACATGCGCTGAATAAAAAACATTACGCTGAATAAAACTACGCATAAAGCAGTAAAAAAAATCATGCCCGGTCTAATCAATCCAATTCCCCCATCAACAAGATAAATTTATTGTAACACATCTGCCTGAAAAACAAAAAAAAGAGAACCGGCAACACCGATTCCCGAAACACACAACATAATATAACAATCACACTTCGCCGCGCAGATGAGCCAGTTCAGCTTGCTTTTCACAGTAATACCACCGAATGGATCTGCCAATGGCACACCGAATGGCGTCAAGCTTTCCCTGCTGTGCAAGTTTCTTTAGCCTGCTGGCATCAAATCCGCTGATCGATAGATAACTAGCCGAAATGAACCCTCCCCGTTTCAAAAGATTGCGGTAATCCGCACTGTCACGTCGGTCCATCACTACGTTCCTAATTGCCATAAATATCCCCCCATCACAATTTGTGTGAGCTGTATTTACAGTCCATCTACGACGACACGTCTATTATAGCACAACTATGTAAGTTTGTATACATGATATTTACATATGATTACTTTTTTCGTTGTTTTTTCCTATATAGGTGTATACATATACACCTATAACAAGCATTTGATTTGTCAGGACGCTTTTTGTCCGCGCTTTACTTCCGAAAAACAGCATGATAAAATGCCATAATACCTTGTTCTATCTTAAAATAATGTATCATTTATTTTGTGGCACACTTGATTGCCAGCAGGAAATTCACACCCTGTCAGCGAAATATCCAGTCATATGAAATAATTTTTCTTGAGGGAGGTCTGTCTTATGCCTTTAATCACTTGGAGCCAAAATTTCAGCGTTGATATTGCGCAATTGGACGATGAACACAAGAAACTGATCGACATGATCAACTCGCTGCATGACGCTATGAAGCAGGGCAAAGGAAAAGATGCCATGGGGCCGCTGCTGGACGCGCTTACCAACTATGCCGCCACGCATTTTTCCCATGAGGAAGCGCTGATGGCCCAATATCAATACCCGGAATACAGCAAACACAAACAGATTCATACGGACTTCGCGAACAAAGTCGTCGAATACCGACAGCTCTATGAAAAGAATCTGCTGCCGGCCACACATCTTTTAAATACGCTTCGCGACTGGCTGATAACCCACATTTGCGATACCGACAAACAATATCGTGCATGTCTAAAGCAACATCTTTAATAAAAAATTGGCGAACGGTAAATTTTCTGCCGATAGTTACCGCTGATTGCCTGTTTTAGAGGTCGGCAACCCTTCATAGAAATGGTACTTTTTCAAGAAGTCAATCTGGCACACACCATATAACAAGAAGTAAATAAAAAACCGGGCGGGGATTTTCCCCACCCAGTTTTTTTATTGACAGCGCGCCCCAGCTTATTTACTGAACAAGACGAATCCGCTCCTCGCTTTTTCCCTAAGCAACGTGTTACAGCTTGAATTTTTGGACCGCTTGCTGCAAGTTTGTTGCCATATGTGCCAGATGCTCGCTGGCCGAAGCAATTTCCTGCACCGAAGCTGACTGTTCTTCTGTCGCCGCCGAAATTGTCTGTGTCTGTTCCGATGTCTGCTTCCCTTCTTTTTCAATTGCTTTAACAGCCATAACCACATTTTGAGCTCCGTTTTTAATCTCTGCCATGGCCGTCGTAATTTCATTCACCTGCTTTGTTATATCGCTTACCATCCCGCGTATTTCAGTAAAGCTCTGCCCAGCATTGTCCACGGCCTGCACGCCGTTCATAATTTCCTTCTGTCCGGCCTCCGCATGAACCACGGCTTCCCGGGTATTTCCCTGCACTTCATCAATCAGGGCTTTAATCTGATCGACTGAACTTTGTACCTGCTCCGCCAATTTACGCACTTCTTCGGCCACGACAGAGAAGCCTCTCCCAGCTTCGCCGGCGCGAGCTGCTTCAATCGCGGCATTCAGCGCCAAAAGATTCGTCTGACTGGCAATTTCGGAAATCACTTCGACAATCTGCCCAATTTGATTTGATTTTTCTTCTAGTTTGCTGATCACTTTTGATGTTTTGTCCGTCTGTTCCTCAATGGTTTTCATTTGCGCCACTGCTTTTTGAATCACCGTTTCGCCGCTATTGGCGATTTGCGCCGTTTTTTCCGCTACACTGGACACCTGACTGGAATTAGCCGATACCTGTTCAATCGCTGCGGAAATCTGTTCTACGACCTCGCCGGTTTTATCGGTAGCCTGCATCTGTTTTTCGGCGCTATGCGCCACTTCCGTTACCGAACCGGCCACTTGATTGGCGGCCTGTGCCGATTGCTCGGAATTCGCTGTCAGTTCCTCGGCAGACGCCGCCATCTGTTCCGAGGTGTCCATGAGATTTTTAATCAGCGTTTTCAGCGCGTTTTCCATTGTGTCGACGGCTCTCGATACCGCGCCAAATTCACTGCGGTCTTCCAGATGGCTTTTTGCCATCACTTTAGAAAAATCCCCTTGTGCTAAGACCTCTACATAATTGACTACATCCTTTAGCCGCGAACCAATTTGCTGAATCAATACAACGCCTAAAAAGATTCCCAAAACCAGCGCCGCCAGCATAACGCTCAACAAGACTTTACTGATCGCGCTCTGATTCGCCTGGCTCTCTTCATACGTGGTCTTTGCCGCCTTGGTCACCGCATCGGACAAAACGGTTAACTGCGACAAAAAATCTTCTACCAAGACGCGCCCTTCTTTGTTATATAAAGTATATGCTTCTTCATTTTTATTCTGCAATGCTAAAGCCAAAATTTTTGTATTGGCCTGTCTATATTTCGCTACAGCCGTTTCTACCTTTTGCACAGCGGCTTTTGTTTCCGGCAGGGCGCTCATTTGTTTAAAAACTTGCAAATTTTCGTCGAATGCTTTTTCCCTAGTATCAATATCTTTTTTGAGCTGCTCATTTTCTCGATCGTTCACGGTCAACATCAGCGAAAAAGTATCAGCTTCAATCGCTCGGGCCTGCGCTTGATTTTCATTAATCAGCCGCACCGCTTCCAACTGTCGCTTATACATGTCCGCCAACGCATCATTGGTTTTGTTTAACGCAAACCAGCCAACGCCTCCCACCGTAAGAATTGCTACGCATAGTACAGATATAAGCATAATTAACTTTCCCGTGACATGCATGTTTTTTAACCAGCCCATAACTAACACCTCTTAGCAATATATTTGACATGTTATATACCGACCATAAATTCAGTATATACTCCTATATGTCAGCATGACAATCTGCTTTTATGTTACAAATTTCACAAGCAGTGCCGTAAAAGATAAGTCTAGAAAGAAACAGCACGCGCAGCATCTTTGAAGTGCAATCTTTCTTCATTTTTCTCTGCTTTTCATTGTTTACCTTTTTTCATGTAATTTTCATAAAAAAATCAATCTATTTTTTGTAAAAAATAAAATTTATTTCCTCGGCAAGGGACTGTGTTCATTTAATAACTTGATACATTTTACGGACATTCTATAGGCAAACGTATAAAATTTGTATATAATAGATACAAATATGCTTTATGGAGGTTGTTTTATGCAAACCGCGCCAACACCAACGGTTACGCTGACCAAAGAACTCACTGCTAAAATCGACCAGGTCCTGAAGTCACACAAGCAGGACCCCACCCAACTGCTGGGCATTTTACTCGATGTACAGGATTGTATTGAGCAAAACTATGTTCCGGAAGCCGCCGCTTTTTATATCGCGGAAAAATTACCGGTAAAACTTTCTGTTATATACGATTGCCTGACCTTTTATTCCAGTCTGTCCGATCAGCCGCGGGCTAAATACCCGATTCAGCTGTGCAATTCTATCGTCTGTCATGTAAACGATGCCGCCTCGGTAGCCGCGGCTTTTCAGGAAATACTGGGCATAGAGATTGGTGAGACCACCTACGACGGAAAATTCACCCTGGAAAGCGTGCCCTGTTTTGGTGCCTGCGATCAGGCCCCAGCCGTCCGCATCAAGGGAAAGATTTATGGGCATCTGAATACCAGAGAAAAAATACAGCAGCTCATAGCGCAGTTAATCTGAAGTTATAGCTGTCAGGAAAAGGAAGCGCATCGCAGATGAAGCATGAAGTACCATTTATCACCCGGAATTTCGGGCAATATGATACAAACTCAATTGATTCTTATATAAACATTGGCGGATTCTCCGCTTTGAAAAAAGCCCTTACCATGGAGGGCGAAGATATTGCCGCCCGCATTGCCGCCGTCAAAGTCAAAGGACGCGGCGGCGCCGCTTACGATATGGGGCGGAAATGGTCCCAGGCCCGCGCGGTCAAAGGAGAACACAAAGTCGTCGTCTGTAATGCCGATGAGGGCGAACCATGTACCTTTAAAGATCGCGAGCTCATTGCCCAGGATCCTTTTAATCTGCTGGAAGGCATGCTGATCGGCGGCTGGACAGTGCAGGCGCAGGACGGCTACATCTATATGCGCGAGGAATACCGGCACCTTCGCCCCTTGCTTTTAAATGCGATTCAGCAGGCAGAGCAGAAAGGTTTCCTCGGCAAAAACATTCTCGGCACAGATTTTGAATTTCATATCCATCTGTACTCCGGCGCCGGCGCCTATGTCTGCGGCGAGGGCACGGCCCTCATCCACTCTATTGAAGGCAAAGCCGGCCGGCCGCGTATGAAACCGCCGTTCATCAAAGTCAGCGGGCTTTTTTCCCTGCCGACCTGCGTCAATAACGTGGAAAGTTTTTCGATTGTGCCGCATCTGCTGCTGGATGAACAGGGCGAATATGCCGGCTATGGCAGCGGTGAATCCATTGGTACGAAGCTGGTAAGCGTCGGCGGCAATGTAGTCCGTCCCGGCGTATTTGAAATTTCTTTTGGCACCAGCGTCCGCGATATTATTTACGATTTGGCCGGCGGATTACCACCGGGAAGATCCCTGCGTCTGATCCAGTTTGGCGGCGCTTCCGGCAAAATCAGCGACGCCCGCATTCTGGACACACCTTACGGCTATGATGAGCTCAAAGCTGCCGGTGTCAGCGTTGGCTCAGGAGCCATCCTCGTGCTTGATGATCGTACCAGCGTGCTCGATTTTTTACGCACAACCCAAGCTTTTTTTTGTCACGAAAGCTGCGGCCAATGCACGCCGTGCCGTGAAGGAAATCTGCACATCCGTCTTTTTCTCGATAAACTGGCCCGCGGTGAAGCGACCGGCGCTGATATTGCCGCTATGAAAAAGATTGCTAATATCATGTCTATATCGTCGCTGTGCGGTCTGGGTGAAACCGCGCAAAGCGCACTCCAATCCGCCATGCGGATTTTTCCGGAAACATTTGCTGTCGGAGGTACTGTATAAATGGAAATGATAAACCTGAAAATCAATAATATACCGGTACAGGCTCCCAAGGGAACCAAAATCATTGAAGCCGCCAAGCAGATTCACATTGATATTCCTCACCTTTGTTACCATCCGGATCAGAAGGTAAAAGCCCGCTGCCGGCTTTGTTCGGTTCAGGTTACCGGCAAGAAAAAACTTTTGGCTGCCTGTTCCACTGAAATCTGGGAAGGCATGGAAGTCTTTACTGAGACGCAATTAGTCCGCGATACGCAGATTGGTATTTTGCAGCTTATTATGGCCGATCACAATAAGAACTGCCTGACTTGCCCGCGCAACCAGAACTGTGATTTGCAGCGGCTTTGCACTCGTTTTAATATTCTCACTCCACAACTGCCTGATGTTTGCAAATATCCGAAAGCCAACAACACCAATCCGAGTCTGGTGCGCGACCCATCAAAATGCATCAAATGCGGACGCTGTATTCGCGCCTGCAAAGATGTCCAGGGCATTGAGGCGCTGAGCTTTGCTGGCCGCAGTGATCATCTGATGGTCACAACGCCTTACAACCTTTCTTTGGAAAAAACGGATTGTATTCTTTGCGGCCAATGCAGTTTGGTCTGTCCGACCGGCGCTATTGTCGAAAAAGATGATACCCAGAAAGTTCTCGATGCGCTGCAGAACCCGGTCAAACATGTCATTGTCCAAATTGCGCCTTCGGTTCGCGTGGCGCTCGGCGATGCTTTTGGACTGCCAAGCGGAGCCGTCGTTACCGGGCAGATGGTTACAGCATTGCGGCTGATTGGCTTTAATCGCATATTTGATACGAACTTTGGCGCCGACCTCACCATTATGGAAGAGGGCTATGAATTAATTGACCGTTTGACTAATAATGGTACCCTTCCCATGATCACTTCCTGCAGCCCCGGCTGGGTCAATTTCATTGAGAAGCATTATAGCGAACTGCTGCCGCATCTTTCCACAGCCAAGTCTCCCATGAGCATGTTTGGCGCCATTGCCAAAACCTACTATGCGGAACAAGCCGGAATCTCGGCGAACGACATTGTAACCGTCGCCGTCATGCCCTGCACCGCGAAAAAATTTGAAGCAGCTCGCCCGGAAATGGGTCGCGGCGGTCAGCCGGACGTTGATATTGTTCTCACGACTCGGGAACTTATTAAACTCATCAAATACGTGGGAATTACGTTTGAGAATCTTGCTGCCAGCGACTTTGATACCCCTCTCGGCACGGGTTCCGGCGCGGGAGCCATTTTTGGCGCCACGGGCGGCGTCATGGAAGCTGCGCTGCGCACAGTGTATGAAAAAGTCACCGGTCAGGAACCTCAGCCGCTGGAATTTACGGAAGTCCGCGGCTTTGACGGCATCAAAGAAGCAACCTATGATCTGGGTGTAAAGAAAGTAAAAGTAGCCATTGCGCATACTTTGAAAAATGCCCGCATCATCATGGAACAAATCAAGAATGGCACTTGCGACTATGATTTTATTGAAATTATGGCCTGCCCCGGCGGCTGCATCG
>DCFR01000054.1:2205-3776 GCA_002319815.1 Megamonas sp. UBA1799 | reverse complement strand
TGCATCGGCGGCGGCGGACAGCCCATCGGCACAACCAATGAAGTCCGTCGGCGCCGCATGGTAGCTCTCTATGAAATTGACCGTCAGCTGCCGTTGCGTAAATCACACGAAAATCCTGATATTATTGCCCTTTATGAGAATTTTCTTGGCGCGCCGCTGAGTGAAAAATCACATGATCTGCTCCATACACACTACCATAAGGTCCATAAAATGTACGAATTCTCCTAATCAGATATAAAGTATAAGGACGGGAGGTTGCCGCGGCAGCCTCCCGTCCTTATACTTTATATCGTCATTTGCCCATCTGTGCCGCCAAGGGCACCAATTGGCTGCGCACAATCCAATCTGTTAAACGCTCCTGCATGGCCGCGTCCGTCAAATTCCCTGCCTGTGAAATCTCCAGACCTTCTGCCGGAACTGGCGCAAGCTGCGCGGCAAAATCCGCCGCATAAGCACCGGCATCACCATCAGAGGTCCAGAACGGCGCAACTTTTTTCCCCGATAAATCATTTAACGCCAACCAGCTAGCCAGTGGACGAGCGACTTTTCCTCGCCAGACCGGCCCCCCGATCAACACCAACTGATAACCAGATAAATCCGGCAGCGGCCCGGCCAGATCCGGCAAACAGGAAAACTGTTCTTCCGCTGAAGATCGCAGAAGAGCCAATGCCGGCGGCGCAAGATAGCTTGTCGCCGGTTTGATTTCATAAAGATCCCCCTGCAGCAGTGAAGCCAGATTTTCGGCCGCTCGCCGCGTATTGCCGCTATAAGAATAATATACCACCAACACCTGAGAATGAGTGTCCACCGAAAAATGACAAAGCGCCATTCCCTGATTTGACACCATTGGATGTAAAAAACAACCGCTTGCCAAAACAGCGAAAAAGAACAAACTCGCCAACGCGCCGATTTTTTTCATCTCATTGCCCTCCCAAATTTTTTGACTATCCATTACCGGCGAATTTTGACTTTACCTGTCTTTGCCCTTACAATAGAAATAAGCTCATCGTTATTTTTATCAGATTTTTTATAAAGGAGGCCCCTTATGGACACTGCTGATGAACAAACGTTGAAAAATCCATACTGCCATATCGGCCGCAAGCTGCATCTGTTGCTGCATACCGGGCAGCTGCTCATGGAAGGGGGCGCCGATACCAACCGGATTGTACGTGACATGATTCGCGCTGCAACCTATATGGGTATACCAGAATCCCAAATGCATTTACACATCACGTATACAACACTGATGCTAAACGTCAGTGATGACGATCACTCCTATACAAGCTTTCGCAAATGCCGGCTGCATGGCGCCAATATGGATGTCATTGCGGCGGTAAACCGTCTGACCTGGGAAGCCACCGAAGTACATTATTCGCTAGATGAATACGAGGCCGCACTCGTGCGTATCAAAAATCGGCATCGCTGCTATCCGGGCTTTTTTTCCTGTATCGGCGCAGGAATTGCCTGCGGCGGTTTTTCGACTCTTTTTGGCGGCGACGCCCGCGCCTTTATTTGTACGGCGATTTGCGCTTCCATTGGCTTCTGGCTGCGGCGGCTGCTCAACAAATGGG
>DCFR01000054.1:684-1958 GCA_002319815.1 Megamonas sp. UBA1799 | reverse complement strand
GGCTGCTCAACAAATGGGAAGTCAACCCCTATGCCAGCGTCGCCATTGCTGCGTTCGTGGCAACTTTCTTTGCTTGGTTTTCCCAGTTTATATCCGGTTCAGCCACGCCATGGCATCCCATGATCGCCTGCAGTCTTTTTATCATCCCGGGTATACCGCTCATCAATGCCGTCGACGATATGCTGAATAACTATATCATCGCCGGCGTAACCCGAGCCATCAACACCTTGCTCGTAGTCGGCGGCATGACCTTTGGCATCATTTTAACGATTCATTTAGGCCGTGTTGCCGACTTTACCTCGCTGAACGTAGTGCCTGACAGTATTTACTTAGTCCATGCTCTCGCGGCAGCGATAAGTGCTATTGGGTTTTCTGTTATTTTCAACGTTCCCCGGCGTTTATTGCCGGTAACAGCACTTGGCGCAGTTTTATGCGTCTGCCTGCGAAATTTTTTCAACCTTGAACTAGGCAGCGGTCCCATTGCCGGATCTTTCATTGGCGCTGCTGCCGTCAGCCTCATGACCTTGTACACCAGCCGGCGGTTTAACATCCCGACCCATGTACTCAGTATTCCTTCGGTCATTCCGTTGATCCCCGGTGTTCTTCTTTACCGCGTTCTCTTTGCCTTCATCAACATCAAACACCTCAGCGCAGGCACGCTGATGCTCTCCATTCAAACCGGCGTTGAAGCGGTGCTCATTATCATCAGTATTGCCGTCGGTGTTGCCATTCCAAATCTTTTTGCCCGGCATCAGATGGATAAACGAAAAAGGCGCCACATGGAAAAAGTATTTGCTTCATCTGCCATCCATAAATAACCCCCAAAGAGCTGTCTTTCGTCAATCGCGAAAAACAGTTCTTTTAAAATTTATCCATTTTCCTTCATGCTCTGCAAATCGTAGAGCAACCCCTGCAACGCGCGCCGTGAAATCGCCAACGGACAATCCGGCGAACACAGCTCGCACTTACCGCAGGCATCATTGACTGCATCCAAAGCTTTTTGTACTTTTTCCTCCTGCATCATTGTACTCACCTCTCCCCATATAAACATCTGACTCTATCATAGCAAAATTCAGCTGAATAGTAAAATCAGGCATATAAAAAGCCCGGGCAAAAAACCCAGGCTTAAAAGTCATGGTGCGGTTGATGGGACTTGAACCCATATGTCTTGTGAACACTACCCCCTCAAAGTAGCGCGTCTGCCAATTCCGCCACAACCGCGGCAGGGAATAAAAAAAGCACCAAATATATGGTGCGGTTGATGGGACTTGAAC
>DCFR01000054.1:0-412 GCA_002319815.1 Megamonas sp. UBA1799 | reverse complement strand
CCTCAAAGTAGCGCGTCTGCCAATTCCGCCACAACCGCATCTCACAACTATAAGAAAACTATAAAGTTGAAATAATCAAATGGTGCGGCTGAGTGGATTCGAACCACCATGATGTTGCCATCACTAGCTCCTGAAGCTAGCGCGTCTGCCATTTCGCCACAGCCGCATATCAAATGACCCATAAGGATCATTCTATCCAAATCAAAGATCTGGATCGCACCAAAAAATAATTAATAACGTGACTCCGGTTCTCTGCTAAATAAATGGTGCCGAGGACCGGAATCGAACCGGTACGATTGTTTCCAATCCCGGGATTTTAAGTCCCGTGCGTCTGCCAGTTCCGCCACCCCGGCAATTTTTTTAAATGGAGCGGGTGATGGGAATCGGACCCACGTAGCCAGCTTGGAAGGCT
>DCFR01000030.1:19611-19819 GCA_002319815.1 Megamonas sp. UBA1799 | reverse complement strand
CCGCCACCTCACGACCAGGGACCTCATCCGTCTGTTCCCTCCGCTCCGCTGCGTTCACAGCCACCTTCCCCAACGGGGGAAGGCTAACATCCCACCAGCCTAACGAGGCGAGCTTAGCAACTACGCGCCGCCGCTGTCTCCCCGTTACCCGCTGCGTCACAATCCCCCGCTCTTAGCCTTCTCCCATTGGAGAAGGGGGACCGCCGCA
>DCFR01000030.1:19082-19321 GCA_002319815.1 Megamonas sp. UBA1799 | reverse complement strand
GGCGGTGGATGAGGTCCTTGTTTTTACGCAACCCACTTCACAGCAGCCCGCCACCTCACGACCAGGGACCTCATCCGTCTGTTCCCTCCGCTTCGCTGCGTTCACAGCCACCTTCCCCAACGGGGGAAGGCTAAAATCCCACCAGCCTAACGAGGCGAGCTCAGCAGCTACACGCCGCCGCTGTCTCCCCGTTACCCGCTGCGTCACAATCCCCGCCCTTAGCCTTCTCCCGTTGGAGA
>DCFR01000030.1:5615-18790 GCA_002319815.1 Megamonas sp. UBA1799 | reverse complement strand
TGGATGAGGTCCTTGTCTTTACGCACCCTGCCAACGTAGCAACAACCCATTACCTTACAGCTTTACGCCTTTTTCAAAAACATCTCCCGGAAAAGTTCGATGAAATGCTGGCTGCTGGAAGACAGCGCCCGATTTTTCAGCCAGGCCACAACCGTATGCGTCAATATCTCCGGTTCCACGAGTTTCTTGTAAATCAAATCGCTGTCGGCCAGCAGACTGCGGGCCGATACCGGCAGCAGCGCCAGCCCCAGCCCCTGCTTAGCGCAAAGCACATCCTGCACAATGCTGTCGCTCACGCAGACCAGATCGGGTTCAAAGCCAAGTTTCTTACAATGCGCCACAAAAGTCGCCTTCCAGCGCAGCGGAATAATCAGCGGTTCGCCCTTAAGTTCCATCATTCTGACTTTATCCGGCAAAGAACCGCAGGCTTTGTGATTGCGGTTCATCACCACCACCAGCGGCTCTTCCGGCAATACCACCGACTCAAATACATTGGGATCGACCTGCGTGCGCGTAATGCCGATTTCAATCACCCGATTATCGAGCAGTTCCAGCACCCGCGCCCCTTCCCCTTCCCAAATCTGAAACGTCACCTGCGGAAAGCGCCGGTGAAATGCGCTGACCAGCTCCGGCAAAAGCAGCGCGCCCGAAGTCGTCACCGTTCCCAACCGGATGGCCCCCGCCACACCGGTACCAATCTCCGTGATTTCCCGCACCGTGCCGTCTACCATGCCGAGGATATGCTCTACCCGCCCATACAGCAATCTGCCGGCTTCCGTAAGCCGAATGCGCCGGCTGCCGCGCTCAAACAGCTGCACGCCCAGCGAGTTTTCCAGCCGCTTCATCTGGCGGCTCAACGCCGGCTGGGCAATATCCAGCCGCTGCGCCGCATGGCTGATATTCCCTTCTTCTACTACCGCATAAAATGCCTGCATATCCTTGATTTCCATCCTGCACACTCCATTTATATAATAAATTTATATACTACATATATATTCAGTCACATTTTATTATACTTCTTTCTATGCTATACTGACAATTGTTCCGGAAAATTTTATTTTTAAAGAAGGTATTCCTATGGAAAACAGCATAGCTCATTCCAACGCCTGGAAAAAAACGTTCGCCGTGATGTGGTTGGCCCAGTTCATCGGCATGAGCGCGATTACAGGCGTTGTTTCATTTCTCCCCCTCTACATAACGCATCTTGGCGTCACCGATACCGGCTCCCTTGGTCTCTGGGCCGGCATCCTCATGGGCGCTACCTCGTTCTGCGCCGCCGTCTCCAATCCCTGGTGGGGAACCATCGCCGACCACTATGGCCGCAAGCGGCTGGTAGAACAAGTTCTCTTTGTTTTCGGCAGCATCATGATCGCCATGTCTTTCGTCACCAGCGTCTGGCAGCTGTTGGGACTACGCATTTTTCAGGGACTTTGCGGCGGCTTTATGGCTTCCGCCACCGCGCTCGGCATCAGTCTGACGCCCAAGGAAAAGATTCCTTTTGTTGTCGGCATGTTCCAAACTGCACTGATTGTCGGCGGCGCCGTCGGCCCTATGCTGGGCGGTCTGATTGCCGATCACTTCGGCTGCCGGCTTCCTTTTGTCATTTTCGGGCTGCTTTGTTTTACCGTCCTGCTGCTGATTCGCTCCGCGGTCATCGAGCACTTTACTCCGACAGCCAAAACGGCCCGCATTTCCGTGATGGATACCCTGCATTCTCTGTGGGCGATTGCCGATATGCGGCTCATGCTGCTCATTTTATTTCTCGCCCAGTTCGCCATGCAAAGCATCGGTCCGATTCTGCCGCTTTACATCCAGCAATTTGTCCGGGGCAGCGATTCGCTGGCCAGCATTTCCGGCACCATCATTGCCATTGGCGGCATTGCCAGCGCACTGGCATCTGCATCCAGCGGCCTTGTCTACCGCCGCTTCTCCCATCAGCAAATTCTGGCGGCAGCCGCTTTGCTGGGCGCGATCAGCTTTGTCGGACAGCTTACGGCTACCAGCATTGTCAGCCTCGCGCTGCTGCGAGCCTTGAACGGCTTCTGCATCGGCATGATGATCCCCAGCGCCAATACCATCGTGACCTGGCTTATCCCCGAGAGCCAGCGCGGCGCCGCGTATGGCGTTACTAACGGCGCGACTCTCATGGGCAACGTGCTGGGCCCGCTGGCAGCAGGCGCCCTGTCGATGATTGCCGGGCTCACCGCTATCTTCTGGCTGACGGCGCTGCTGTTCCTGACTGCCTTCGGCCTGTTGCTCCATTATCACCTGAAATCATCGGAGGAATGCCCGGCAGCCAGCCACTAACAAAAAACACGGCGCTTCATTCTGAGAAGCGCCGCTTTTTTATGCCGTTTTACGTTCAATTGCCCGCGTCAATTGCTGAATGCTCATATCCAGCGCGCCGAGTTTGCTTTCGATCCGTACCAGCAAATAAGCCGTAACGATCATAGGAAACCCATAATTAGCCGCATACCCTAACATTTCATCCATTCTTCCGCCTCCTTTCCATGAAGAAAATCCAGAATGCCGCCGACCACGGCAGCCGCAAAGGCATTGGTCCGCCCTAAAAGCAGCGCCTCATCAACCGGGTTCGAAATAAACGCCAGCTCAACCAGCACGGCAACCGCCGCCGTATGGCGCAGCACATAAAGCCGGCTGCCATCGCGAACGCCGCGGTCGTTCGTTTCCAGTTCCCTCGTCAGACGGCTGCAAATGCACGCCGCTAAATACCTGCCGGCCTCACTGGCAAAATAGACCTCGCTGCCGCGCGCCGCCTTATTCCCGGCGGCATTACAGTGTACAGAAACGAATAAATCAGCCCCATAGCCGTCGCTGGCCCCGACAATATCCGCCAGTTCATTTGTCTGCACTGTCAGCGTCTCATATCCCTGATCACGCAGCAGCAGCGCCGCCTGCTCCATGACCTGCCGGCAGACAGCCGCTTCCGTCAACTGTGCGCCAACCGCCCCCGAATCCTTGCCCGGACAATGCCCGCCATTCATGACAATCTTCATACAAAAACAGCCCCTTTCACAGCAATACATGCCGAAAAAGGGGCTGTTTACAACCCTTGTTTTTATTTTACTAAAAACAACAGATTTAAATTGGCGTCATAACGGCTGTGAAAGCCAAAGATTTTTTTGACATCGGCCGTCGAAAGCATAACAGTGCCCTTGACCATGACCGGTGGAAAAACCAGCGGGCAGTCTTGCTGATTCATCAGACTGTTTGCATCGCCGACATGGAACTCCGCCGTCACTTTTTGATACGCAGCCACAATATTTTCTTCACTGTCCAGCGTGAAGGTCCCGCCAATAAAATCCAAAAAACTTGGCAGCGGTACATACCATACCCCGGTAATGCGTTGCGGCGGCACTGCCGCCAGCGGCGTCTGCAGCACATTGCCCCAGATCACCAGCAACGTCTGATTCGCCTTCTCCGGCAAAACCGTCGGCGGCTGATCCGTCTTCTTTTGCTTGTCAATGCTGTATGCGTCCAGCAGCGTTCCGCTCTGCGTATAACCCTGAATCGTCAGAACCAGTCCGGCTACCGTAACTACGACATAATTGGGTTCCGCCTGCGGATCATGAAAAAACGCATCCCATACCTTGGCCGATAAATCCGTATAATACTTGTTGCCGCTCCGCCCGGCAACCAGATAAACGGTGCCCTTGGAAGGATTGTCCATGAAGGTATCCTGATAAATCGGATAGGTCCGGGAATACCCATGATCGTGACCGTTGATGACCAGATCAACATGCTGCCGATCCAGAACCGGCGTCAAAGCCGCCTTAACGGCTTCATTCGACCGCGTCGCCTTATTATAATAAGGCGTTTTATGGAATAAAACGATTTTCCACTCCTGCCGGCTGCCCGCCAGATCCTCATCCAGCCATTTTGCCTGCAAGTCCAGCATATCCGGCACATACGCCTGCTCTTCCGCTACCTGACTGTCGAGCACCGCAATATGCGCGTCGCCATAATCAAAGGAATACACCTGCCCCTTTAAAGCAGCCGGCCCATTAAATGGCAGCCGTAGCTGTTTTTTGAAGTAGAGCGGCAGCACCGAATGATTTTCCTCGGGCACATCGTACGTTTCATGATTGCCGAGAACCGCCATACACGGAAGCTGCTCCATTACATCCTTAGCCGCCGCATACCAGTTTTGCCAATGAGCATAATCCTGTCCAATCTCGACCAGATCGCCGACATTCATAAAAAAAGCGGCGTCGGGATGCGCTGCATAAGCATTGCGAAGCGTTTTTCCCCAAGGCCTGTATTCCGGATTTTTTGGCAGACCGCTTTGTGAATCCCCAAAAACAAGAAATTTAAAAGCCGGCGTTTTTTCTGTCGGCGTCGTAAACTGCGCCGCCTCGCTCCACTGCCCCGCATCGCCGACCCGATACGTATAACCGGTTTCCGGCCGCAAGGAAACCGCCGTTGCATAATACACCCGCAGCGTTTTCATGTTGGTCGGAAATTCTTCCTGAGCCGCCTCAATAGTCATCGCTTTCTGCCAGCCGCTTTTTTGGTACTGACGCGTCGACACAACCTGCAAAACGCCTTTCCCCGATGTTCCAGACGCCGCCCAGGCAATCGTCTGCGTCGTTTTAGGATCCAGACTCCAGGTCAGCGTAATATTAGCCGCCGCGGCTGCGGCCGGTTCCGCAGCAAATATTTTTGTCAGATTGATTGGCAAACTGGCAATCGCCAGCGACGCCCCGCAGGTTTTTAAAAACAACCGGCGGCTGACACCCTGATTCCCATTGCCGAAAAGCTCCCATAAACTCTTTTCCTGCCTCACATAAATCCCTCCATTGCAGTCATTATCCCTCATACGTTGATTTTACTCTTCTGCAAAAGAAAAATAGGCAAGATTTGGTTAAGAATTGGTTAATCCACGCAGCACTGTTCTGGTCAAGCATTTTTGTAACAGTATAACCTACAATTTAGCTTTTGAATTGTTTTGGCTTTCATCGCGAAATTGCTTTATCCATTTAGAAATGGCGGCCTTCGAAACTCAAATTTTCTCCAGAGATTCCTCATCCAGCAGGAAGTCCAGCATATTGATTTTCTTGTAACCATTGCCCAAATCATTGAATGGGTCATCATCCATAGTGACCACAATTTTCTTGTAACCATCGTCCAATTTCTTGAAAGAACCCAATTCACGCTCGCGCGTATTCTCATCTATCAGCGTATATGAGACCTGAATATAATAGGTGTCCTTCATATTCTTAGCAACGAAATCAATCTCCTTCTGATCATTCTTGCCGATATCTACGATATAGCCCCTGTGTAACAGTTCCAAGTAAACGATATTCTCAATGGTGTGCGTCGGCTCTATCTGCCGGAAGTTTAGAAACGCATTACGCAGCCCAATGTCCACGGCATAGTACTTGTAGAGCGTTTTGAGGTAAGCCTTCCCTTTTATATCATAACGATCAGCACGATAAAACAGAAACGAATCACATAGATGGTCCATATATCTGATAACCGTCTTATGGTCAATACTCGCGCGGCCGTTGCTTTTAAGCGTCGCCGCAATTTTATGGCTGGATACATAAGAACCGATGCTGGAGCACAACAGACTCAGCAATGCCCGCAGAACGTCCGTATTGCGAATACCATACCTCTCGACGATATCATCAGTGAAGACAGTCTCCGTAATCGTTCGCAGATATTCTGCTCGCTGTATTGGCTCCAACTCTTGAATCAAATATGGCATGCCGCCATACATCATATACTCATTGAACGCTGTTCTCTTATCGCCTTGCCGGAATCCGTAATATTCATTAAAACTCAACGGAAACATTTTAAGCTCTATACCGCGGCCACGAAACTTGGTATTGATATCCGTAGACAAGAACTTAGAATTTGATCCCGTGATGTAAACATCGCAGTCAAAGTCCCGCTTAATCCCATTAATAGTGTCCTCGAAGCTCTCTACTAGCTGTATCTCGTCCAAGAACACGTAAAAACGGCCGCTTCCCTGCATCAACTTGGCCAACTCATCATAGAGATTCATAGGATTCAACAGTTCCTTGTTTTTGATATTGTCGATAGCAATTCTGATGATGTGGTCAGCTGGCACCCCATCATCAAGCAACCTCTGATAATACAAGTCAAAAAGCAGCGTGGACTTGCCACAACGCCGAACTCCGGTGATAATCTTCACTAAGTCCTTGTCTTTTTGCTTGTGTAACCGTTTTAAATACAAGTCACGCTTCAAAATCACGTTCCATCACCTCTCTCCTTATTTTATTCCCCAAACTTTTATTTTTCAATACTTTGGGGAATAAAAGTTTCATTATAGTTCAAAATAAGGAAATGTCCCACTCATGACGCCAACTTTGCCATGAGCGGGACATTAACATTGTATCCGTATATTATTATTTAGCGCTCGGCGCGCATATCGTTGGTCAGAAAATCCTTGTACGTCAGCCGGATGCCGTCTGCCAGCTCCGTCTTATAATGCCAGCCCAGCCGCGTCAGCTTGGTGACATCCAGCAGCTTACGCGGCGTGCCGTCCGGCTTCGACGAATCATACGCGATGCGCCCCGTATAGCCGACCACCTTTTTCACCAACGCCGCCAGCTCGCCGATCGTCAATTCGCGGCCCGTGCCGAGATTGACTGTCTCATTGCCGGAATATGTATTCATCAGGTAAACGCAGGCATCCGCCAGATCATCCACATACAAAAATTCCCGCAGCGGCTGCCCCGTACCCCAGATTACGACCTCCGGCGCATCGGAAACCTTCGCCTCATGAAACCGCCGGATCAGCGCCGGCAATACATGCGAATGCAGCGGATGATAGTTATCATTAGGACCGTACAAATTCGTCGGCATCACCGAAATATAATCCGTCCCATACTGCCGATTCAAATACTCGCAATACTTTAACCCGGATATTTTCGCCAGTGCATACGCCTCGTTCGTCTGCTCCAGCGCGCTGGTCAGAAGACAACTTTCCGGCATCGGCTGCGGCGCCAGCCGCGGGTAAATACAGGAACTGCCAAGAAACATCAGCTTCTTTACCTGATTCTGAAACGCCGCCTGCAGCACATTCATCTCCAGAATCATATTATCATACATAAAATCCGCCGGCTGCTCGCTGTTTGCCATGATGCCGCCGACTTTGGCCGCCGCCAGGAAAACATACACCGGCTTCTCCGCCGCAAAAAACGCTTCAACTGCCGCCTGCCACCGCAGATCGAGCTCCTTCGATGTCCGCAGCAGCAGATTCGTATACCCTTGCTTTTGCAGCGCCCTTACAATCGCCGAGCCAACCATCCCGCGATGTCCGGCGACATAAATCTTTGCATCCTTCTCCATCATTTCCCGTACATCTCCATATCCGCCTCGACCATCATTTTTACCAATGCTTTAAAGTCTACCTGCCGCTTCCAGCCAAGCTCGCGCTCCGCCTTCGCCGGATTCCCCCAAAGCAGTTCCACCTCGGCCGGACGAAAATACCGTAGGTTGATATCCACCAGAACCTTGCCGGTCTTCGCATCTACGCCCTGCTCCTGCACCCCGGTCCCGCGCCACTCCAATGCAATGCCGCCCACGGCAAAGGCCGCCTCGACAAACTCCCGCACCGTATGCGTTTCATTCGTTGCCAGCACATAATCGCCCGGCTGATCCTGCTGCAGAATGCGCCACATGCCTTCCACATAATCGCCGGCAAAGCCCCAGTCGCGCTTGGCGTCGAGATTCCCGAGCGACAGCTTCTCCTGCTTGCCGGCAAGAATCTTCGCCAGCGCAATCGTCACCTTCCGCGTCACAAAAGTCTCGCCCCGGCGCGGCGACTCATGATTGAACAAAATTCCATTCGCCGCAAACAAACCATACGACTCGCGATAGTTTACCGTAATCCAGTATGAATACAGCTTCGCCGCTCCATATGGGCTCTTCGGATAAAACGGCGTCGTCTCATCCTGTGGCGCCGTTCCCGGCAGCCCGCCGAACAGTTCCGATGTCGACGCCTGATAAAATTTGCACTGAACCCCGCTCTGATAAATCGCATCCAGCAGTCGGATCGTTCCGACCCCCGTCGTCTCCGCCGTATATTCCGGCACCTCAAACGAAACCGCCACATGCGACTGCGCGCCCAGATTGTACACCTCATCCGGCTGAATCTTCTGAATCAGTGATGTCAGATTGCAGGAATCCGTCAAATCCCCATAATGCAGAAAAAATCGGCCAATCAATGCAGGATCATCATACAGATGGTCGATCCGCTGCGTGCAGATTGTACTATGCCGCCGGATAATCCCATGCACCTCATAGCCCTTTGCCAATAAAAGCTCCGATAAATACGATCCATCCTGCCCCGTAATCCCTGTAATCAATGCTTTCTTCATATGTCCGCCTCCATTTACCCCGCCCAAAGTTTTGTACCCTTTCTCTAATGGCAAAGAGCCCACTTGATTCAACAGTATCATAAATTACAGTTGCTTACTTATTTCCCTTTTATCTACAAAACAGCAAATTGACCAGACAAATTTCCGTTACAACACTTTCGCACCACCATCAGAAAACTGTACTTTAAAATCACAATGCTCCAATGTACTAAGCCTATGCGCAATCGCAACAATCGTGATTTGCCCCTTAAAGCGCAAAATTGTATTCATGATGCTTTCTTCCGTAGCAATATCCAAGGCAGAAGTAGCTTCATCCAGCACCAAAACTTCAGGCTTATTGTAAAGCGCTCGAGCAATCCCGATGCGCTGCCGCTGTCCACCGGACAACCAGGAACCGCGTTCTCCTACCTCTGTAAATATACCATCCGGCAATCCGGCGACAAATTCCTGCAGTTCAGCCATTTGAAGCGCCTGATGCACCATGGCATCATCAATATCTTGTTCGGCCGCGCCTAACGCCACGTTCTCACGGATTGTTCCATCCATTAAATAAATGCTTTGCGGCACATACGCTAAATTCGCCTGCCATCCCCGAATATTCTCATATATATCCACGTTATCAGCCAAAATACTGCCCGACTTCGGCCTAAGAAGCCCCAAAAAAAGATCGGCAAAAGTCGTTTTTCCCGCTCCCGACGGCCCGATGATCCCCACAAAACTTCCCTTAGGAATAATAAAGTTTGCCTGCTGAAATACGGGTTCAACTCCACGAGGATATTGAAACGACAAATTCCGTATCTGCACTGCTTTTTCAAAAGACATTTTTGCCTGATTTCGATGCAAGACACATCCCGTTGCTTCTTTCTCCATAGCTTTAACCGTCATCATATCCTGATACAAAGTATCAAGCATCGGCAGCTGAAAACGAATGCCGTTAGACATGCTGACAATGCGGTTTGCACTGGGTAACAATCGAAAGGACGCCAAAACTAATACCCCTAAAAGAGGCATAATCGCCATTGGATCATATCCCATAAAAAGCTTGACAATAATCAAAACCAAAATTCCTACAACCGCAATCATTTCAATAAACATCCGCGGAACATTCACCCAAAATTGAAACGCCTCTGAAGCATGTCCCAAAATACGATTTGTCGCGTCAAAAGCATTTAAAAAAAAATTTTCCCTTCCCGATATTTTTATCTCTCTGATAGCGCCCAAACTTTGATTTAACCATTTCATCATAACCGCTGAACAATCCGCCTGCAGCTTTCCTTGTTCTGCAATCTGTTGCCGGAATCCCTGCAGCACAACATACATAACAACCGCCATCAGCCCGACCACAACCGTCGCCACAAACGGATCAATGAACAGAAGCACAATCCAAGTTGTAATCACGGTAAAAATCTCTGTAAATAACATCAACGTAGGAATCAATATACTAATAAAAACAACTGAGCCTACATTTGTAATATTACACAACAAAGTAGCCGAATTATGCTCTAAATGAAACAAATACGGCTTGCTTAAATAAAGCGCCAAAAGATTCGTGGCATAATCCATTTGATTATACATTGCAAAATGAATCTGCATACGTAATGCAACCGCCTGAAATAAGTTCTTGATAATATAAAATAAAATGAGCCCGCAAGTGCATACCATCAGAAATTGCACATGCGTACAAATGCCCCATTCAGCCGCATAAGCACCTATACGTTCATGCTCAATCAAAAAATTTGGCTGGCCCATCAGAGTGATCAAAGGCAGCACCATACTAATTCCAACCGCCTCAAAAATTGCACCGACCAACATAATAATACTAATAAACCCGCAGATTTTTAATTGTTTGTGTGTCAAAATCGTAAATATCTTTAAATAAGACCTCATAATGCTCC
Source organism: Megamonas sp. UBA1799 (assembly GCA_002319815.1). Taxonomy (GTDB): domain Bacteria; phylum Bacillota; class Negativicutes; order Selenomonadales; family Selenomonadaceae; genus UBA1799. The sequence continues at coordinate 8,523 of DCFR01000030.1, read as the reverse complement.
CTCAAAATTTCCTACACTCAATCAAAGATACTGCTCATCCGTCAGCTCATCAAATCCCAGATATTCACGAAAATCCTTGTGCACATCATAAAAAATACAATGATGCCTGGTCCTTATTTCTATCGGTGGCGGCTCCTGCCAATTGCCATAAATAAACTGTAAAAATTCCTCCGGATGCTGCGGTCCCATGACCTGAATGCCCTCAAAGGTATATTCACGCGGCCTGCCCATCATAGACCGCTTCAAAAATCCGCCCTGAAACCCCATGCCACCATCAGTAAAACGTGAATAATAAGCCGTAGTTTCACCGGCAAAACGCTTCACTTGACGCGCAGCAAATCGCGTACAAAAAAAACGCGGCAATTTTGACAAGACCCATACTCCAAAGTCTATCCATCGAATTCCCTTGGGCGGATTATTTTTAAAAGCATACTCCTGCGCCACTAAAAATTTTGCCATCATATATTGCCAGCACTGCGCCAATTTTCCCTGAGGCGCATCCTGCATCGTCATCAAATCCATAAAAATACCCTGATGAATTTTCTTATGCTTTACATTATCTTCGATAAACGTAGTATGATTGGCCCTCAGTTTTCCCCACAGACTTTCATGCGTTGATGAACCAAACACCTGCAAATGAAATCGTTTTTTATCCCCATAAAGAGCAAACAATCGTAAAAATTTTTCATAATTAACCTGTGTTAAGATCACATCCATATCATCATCCCAGGGAATAAACCCTTGATGACGAACAGCACCTAACATGGTTCCGGCATAAATATAATACTCAATTGCATACTGACGGCAAAATGCATCAAAATACTGCAAAATTTCCAACAATTTTTCCTGTAGAGGGCGAACAGCCGCTCGCTCCTCTTCGCTAATTAGCATAGGTCCCAGCTTTTCTACCATATCAATCCCTCGCAAATTTTCTAAAAATATACTTTCGTATTGAATTTGGAAAAAGCACCTGCAGACAAAATCGCAAAAAAACATTAACACCAAAACGATATATCGATATTATACCATGACGATACATAAATTTTTGCAATGCACATTCGCTACAGAAATAACGCCAGCCCCCCCGGCGTTGATAAGTAGCCGCATCCACATGCGCTCGTACCAGAACCGCCGGCAAATTATAAAACTTACATTTCTGCAGAGCCATGCGAATCCATAAATAATAATCTTCATTATAGTACCAATCTAAATATCCTCCAGCAGCTATAACAGATTTCTTACAAAACATCACTGTCATATGATTGAACGGACATCGACGCCGCAGATAATCATAGATATCCGCGTTTAGTTCTGGCACCAACCTACGCCCAGCCAATGTTCCATCAGGATACACTTCCTGAATATTGCCGCCAACAGCACACAATTGATCATCCTGCACAAAACATTGCATTTGCCGAAAAAAACGATCCGGCACACTGACATCATCGGCATCCATAATTGCAACATAATCATACCGACAATGCTCTAGGCCAAAACACCGCGCATACCCCAGTCCTTGATTCACCGGCAGCCGGAATACCTTAAACAAAGGCAACCGCGCATATTGCTGCACCAGCACATCCAGTTTTTGCCGGATTGGCCCATCAACCACCAGAACCACCTCGTCCGGAAGCAGTGATTGCTGCAAAATACTTTGTACGGCTTCCTCAAAATACTTAACATCATCTCCATTATAAACACACATCTGTACCGAAAATTTCATATTTCCACCTTGTGCAGCAAATGTTCGGCTCGAACTATACCCTTCCAATATTCCGCCTCCGATATTTTACCCGTACGCAGCAAATAATCGCCAAAATCCTCTGCCGTTGCCATACCCTCTGCAGCAATATTCACCTGTCCAGCCACCTGAAAAAAAGTATGCCACAAAATTTTCATATCCTCCGCAAAAGATATACATTGTACATATTCTAAATCATATTGAAATTTTTTCTCCCACAAAATTCGATTTCTTCCACGAATCTGAGCCAAACCTGTCAACCCTGGATAAACGGACTGCCGCTGCATTTGTTGAGCATTAAAAAACACCATATCCCTGACCAATTGAGGACGCGGCCCCACAAAACTCATATCACCCTTCAAAATATTCCATAGCTCCGGCAACTCATCCAAGGAAGTCGCCCGCAGCCAACGGCCAAAAGACGTCAACCGTTGTGCATCTGGCAGCAACCTCCCATCCCCCCCTCGGTCGTCTGTCATCGACCGAAACTTATGCAAACAAAACAAACGCCCACCTTTCCCCGGCCTCCACTGTGAAAAAAGTACCGGTTTACCCAACCGGACACGTACTAAAACAGCCAGCCCCATCAACAAAAACGCGCCACAAAACAGCATTCCGCCCGCACATAAAAAATCGAAACAACGTTTCCCATATAACTGATACATCCGATTCATTATAAAATATCCTTTATAATCCCGATGACTACATCCTGCTGCGCCGGTGTCATCTTGATATCACTCGGCAGACACAATCCCCGCCGAAATACATCCTCACTCACACACTCACGGCTTGCAAGAAAATCCTTCCCCGCAAACACCGGCTGAAGATGCATGGGTTTCCAGATTGGACGCGCTTCTATATTATGCATCAACAACTTTTGACGTATATCTTCCGGTGAAACCTGCACTTTTGTATCCAGCAACAGACAACTCAACCAGAAATTTGGCCGACTATCCGACCAATATGGGTTCATACCAACAGGCAGCCCCATGAATCCCCGTCGATAACGCTCATAAATTGCCCGTTTTCTACAAACATGCTCGTCCAAATGCAACATTTGGCCGCGCCCGATACCCGCAACAATATTGCTCATACGATCATTATAACCAATCTCGTGATGTTCATAATACGGCAGCGGCTCCCGGGCCTGCGTCGCCCAAAAACGTT
>DCFR01000030.1:474-5374 GCA_002319815.1 Megamonas sp. UBA1799 | reverse complement strand
GGCCTGCGTCGCCCAAAAACGTACCTTCCGCACTGCCGCCATATCATCACTTAAAAACATGCCGCCGCCGCTCGTCGTAATAATTTTATTGCCGTTAAAACTCACGGCATTCCACCGACCAAAAGAACCCGTCGCCTGCTCCTTGAAAAAAGCCCCCAAGCTCTCTGCCGCATCCTCAATCAAAACTGTATCATAAGCATCACAAACGGCACGAATCGCATCCAATCGAGCGGGGCTGCCATACAAATCGACTACAATCACTGCCTTCGGACGCGGCAAACGCCCCCCATCATACTTGACAAATGCCTGTTTTAATACTTCAGGATCCATATTCCAACTATCGCGTTCACTATCAATAAAAACCGGTGTTCCACCTTCATAGCATACCGGATTCACTGTAGCCGCAAACGTCAAATCAGAACAAAAAACCACATCCCCCGTCTGCACACCGGCCAATTTAACAGCCAAATGCAAGGCAGCTGTCCCAGACACTAAAGCAGCACCATCGTAAACTCCAACATACTTGGCTACTGCCTTTTCCAACGCATCTACATTTTCTCCTAGTGGTGCCACCCAATTCGTATCAAACGCTTCCTGCACATACTTCTGCTCGTCCCCGTGCATCGTCGGGGAAGACAAATACAATTTCTTCGCAAACACCGGAAAATCAGCCATATCCAGTCCCCCACTTTACTTCATACTCAGGCCACCGAATGATTTGGACAATATGTAGGAACAATCTCCTTCAGCAAAGAAAGAATAACTGCATCCGTTCTGGCCTGCAACAACGCCTGAATTTTTTCATCCAGAACCGCCTTATCAACCTGCCGAATACGCGCCGTAAAAATCTTTTCATGTGTAGTCGCTTCTGCCCCGTCCTCAGCACTCAGTAACTCCTCAAACAATTTTTCCCCGGGACGAAGTCCTGTAAACTGAATCTTGATATCCTCCTCCGGGACCAACCCGGACAACACAATCATCTCCCGGGCTAAATCCACAATTTTTACCGGCTCTCCCATATCCAGCACAAATCCCTCGCCACCATCGGCCATCGCGCCCGCCTGCAAAACCAATTGACTAGCCTCAGGAATCGTCATAAAATAACGTTTCATAGCCGGGTCCGTAATCGTCACCGGTCCACCCGCAGCAATTTGCCTTTTAAACAAAGGCACTACGCTGCCCCGACTTCCCAACACATTGCCAAACCGAACCGCGGCAAACTTTGTCGATCCCTTGGCATTCATACTCTGAACAAACATTTCCGCCACTCGTTTGGTAGCTCCCATAACATTCGTCGGGTTAACCGCTTTATCCGTTGAAATCATAATGAATTTCTCCACACCGATACACGCCGCTTCCTCGGCGATCACCTTCGTGCCCAAAATATTGTTGCGAACAGCTTCCATCGGCTGATATTCCATCAATGGCACATGTTTATGAGCAGCCGCATGAAACACGATCTGCGGCCTGAAACGATGCAGAACCTCCTGTATCCGTTCCCGATCACGCACATCAGCAATAATTGGCAATGTTGCTAATTGTGGATATTTTATTTTCAGCTCATGATAAATATCATAAATACTATTTTCGCCTTTTCCCAAAAGCAACAATTGTTCCGGCTGCATATGCGCAGTTTGACGGCATATCTCGGAACCAATTGAGCCGCCGGCGCCAGTTATCAACACAATCTTGCCCCGGACAAAAGCGGCTACCTGTGATGCATCCAATTGTACAGGATTCCGTCCCAATAAATCATCAACCTCAATCGGCCGCAACTGACTGACAGCCATTCCCTCCACCAATTCATATACAGCAGGCAATATTCTCACCTGCACTCCGGTTTGTTTACAACAATCAAGAATCGTCCGCATCGCCCGCCCCTTAACAGAAGGCATGGCGATAAAGATTTCTTCCGCATCTTGCTCGTCGATCACTCGCTGCAAATCCTGTCGAGTTCCCAAAATCTGAACGCCAAAAAAACTCCGCCCTTTTTTCGCCGGATCATCATCAATCATACCCACCAATTGTCTTTTTCCCGGCCGATTTTGCAGCTCACGTACTAAAACAGCGCCTGCATCACCGGCACCCCAAATCAAAACCCGACTGCGCCGCTGTCGGCGGATTCGTTCCAAATAAATAGGGCTTGTTACCACATACGCGTAAACCCGCAATGCAAAACGCAAACCGCCGGCAAAAAACAATAATAAGACCGCGGCAATCACATACACACTTCGAGGCAGCGAACCATGCAACAGCGCGGACACCCCAATCCACAAAACACTATCCAGGCCAATAGCAGCCAACAGGCTAATCCCTTCCGCAACCCCTGCATACCGCCAAATACGCGTATACAAACGGAACACAGTATGCACGCTCAGAGCCATTGCTGCAAACAGTGGCAAATAAGCAATCACCCATAACAAATCCCCTTCCGGAATCTGTCCGTCAAAGCGCAAAAACAATGCCACAAGAAATGCACTAAGAATTCCGATACTATCTAATGCCATGATAAAAAGCGGCAACAGCCATCGTCTCATTCCCGTCATCCCATATCCCTGACCTTCCTAATATAAGGTTCAAACGACTCTGCTTCAAATACGAATGCGTCTGTTTTTTTATACAAAATCTATTATAGCATATGAACCGACAAAAAACTGCTATATCTATTTCCTTATTCATGCAGCAGTTCTGGATGACGCGCCAGCCAACCCGTAAGCGCCGAATACCCAGCAATCGCATCTGCGAAACGGCAGCGACCATCCGGCTCCGTATAGGTGCCTACCGGAGCGCCACTTGCTGCCAATCCCTGATAATTACCGTCATCCGCTGACCCAATCGCATCCGGCGTCAACCAATGGTATGGAGAAAGCGCATAATCTACCGGTTCCAACAAAGATCCAAAAAGCGAATAATAAACAAACCCCTTGGGCGCAATCAGTTCAAAAATAGTCGGCAAAATATTCATGTGACCGCCGATCGTATTCTCAGCCAGAATACTCGGCGCCAGTTCCCGCTGATACATTGCAAACGAAGTGCAAAAAGCTTCCCGCGTCGTAACATCGCGCCGCTCAATCACATCAAAATCCAAGGGCACCGGCATAGCGGCATGATCGCCTGTCACAATAATGAGACTATCCGGATAGGATGCCCGCATAGTATCAACAAAACGGGAAATTGCCCGGTCGGAGTACCAATACGTCCCTAAAACCTGTTGGTGCGCATGATTCTTTTTTAACAATTCCGGCGCATCCGGCATAACCTGCCCAGGATCATACCCATACTTCGTCAAATCAATTTTATATGGCCCATGATTGGATGTGGTATAAATAAAATGAAATGTCGGCACATCTTCCATCGTCTGAATACGCTCTGCCGCTGTCTCCAAAAAAACATGGTCATAAACTCCAACCCAGGTCTTTGGCGCTCCCGGAGGACAAAAATCCGTTGCCGCCATAACCTGATCAAACCCTACGGAAGGCGCATACTGATTAAAATTCCCGTAGGTCGCATTCCCCCCATACCAATAAATCGAACGGTAACCAAGCTTTTTCAGTTGCAAAGGCAACGCCGTCGCAATCGTACCCTTCCAAAAATCTTCCCGCTCATTTAATTCCAGTTTTGCATCAAAAATCCCCGTCATGAGACTTACAATAGACGGACGTGATAACATCCCGGCCGGCAAAAAATTCGCCAGTTGCACGGTATGTGGATCCTGACGAAACTTCCGGGCTCCATCCGCAATATGTAACGATGCATAAATATCATCCAGCGGCATCTGTGCATAACTCTCTCCCACAATCAAAAAAATATGCTTCGGCTTTTGAATCCTGGCTCCTTTTGCCACCCGGCGAAAAGCCTCCACAGGACTCATCAGCTGCTGCCATACAGGCGTCCGCATATCCGATGGCATCACCCCGTCAATCAACGGCACATCCTGTGCATCCGTATGTGTTAGTAATCCCTGCAGCGGATGATGCCATACATTTTCCAAAGCTACCAAATCATCGACAGTCGCGCGTGCCAAAAAAATATCCCGCTTGACCACACTGGGAATTGTATCCCACTCTGGTTTATTATCATGCCAAAACGTTCCCCCATACCGACAAAAATAAAACCACGCCACCGCGCCTAGAACGACTGCCGTATTAAACCCATATTGTCCCCATACAGAAGCGAATGTCGGATACGCAAAAGAAGGCACTCCCAGCAGCCCTTGCGTTAACAGCCAACAGAAACCCAAAAACGGAACAAAACTTCCTAAAACCAGCACGCCATGATTTTCATTGAAAAACACATCAGCCAGATTATGCTTCTCTGCTTTACGCCCCAACCAAACCAAATGATTATAAATATCATGAAAATGGGCATAAAAAATCATCTTGCCCCAAAAAGTTCCATATAGAATCGCCGCATAAACCAATATCCCCATACACCGCATCGTATCGCCATACGCAAAATACTCTGGAAAAAGCGAACCAGGGACACTTACAAAAAGGAATGAATACAAAAAAACATAAGCATTGAAATCCATGCCCCACCAGAATCCATAACGAAAACAATGGAAAATTGCCCATCCCTTTCCAGCAAAACTTTTATACGGACGGAAATACACTATGAATATAGCACGAAATAATGCGCACAAGATTGGCGCCAAAAGAAAGATTTTAAAATCCTGCTGTAGTCCGGCAAAAAATGACGAAAACAAATAAAGACCTCCTATGAAATACTGATAAGGTATAATATTTTTCGCAAAAACAAATAAAGACATGAATCTCGTCATTTGCTAAAATTAAGTCGCCAAACAAAACGCGCAAAGGAGACGAGATTCATGTCTGACAACATTATACAATTAAACGAGCAAGTAATCAAAACCGAATTAAAAGATCTGGTAAAACAGAGT
>DCFR01000030.1:0-143 GCA_002319815.1 Megamonas sp. UBA1799 | reverse complement strand
CTTCTAAGTATGAACGTACCGAGCGCCGCAAGGGCTATCGCTCTGGCCATTACACACGCAGCCTTCAAACCACGTCTGGCAACGTCAACCTGAACGTGCCTAAACTCAAGGGAATCCCCTTTGAAACGGCAATCATCGAACGT
>DCFR01000048.1:11444-45927 GCA_002319815.1 Megamonas sp. UBA1799 | reverse complement strand
GATTATTTACCTGCGAAGTTTGAGTCATCAATGTAATAATTAGTTGCAGACCATTTCAATCCACGCACCCACGAAGGGTGCGACTACACCTGTATACATAACTATACAACTGTATTATTATTTCAATCCACGCACCCACGAAGGGTGCGACTCTCATTCGTTCACCGCCTTAGCTCTCACATTGCATTTCAATCCACGCACCCACGAAGGGTGCGACTGACGAACCGTTTGCAGTATGCTTCCCTGAAATCAATTTCAATCCACGCACCCACGAAGGGTGCGACATCTCAAAAGTTGCATGTTCAAACCTCCTCAATACATTTCAATCCACGCACCCACGAAGGGTGCGACAGAAAATACAGGAGGTAAGTGATGATAAAGTCAACATTTCAATCCACGCACCCACGAAGGGTGCGACAAGCGGTGCGTATATTGATCGCGCGCGCGGTGCAGATTTCAATCCACGCACCCACGAAGGGTGCGACTCTTCACCGTCGTCTGTCTCCGGATTCGTGATCCTATTTCAATCCACGCACCCACGAAGGGTGCGACTATTTTGCAGAAGAAGCGATGCGCTATATTTGTGAATTTCAATCCACGCACCCACGAAGGGTGCGACCCAGCACGGCATTGACATTATTGCGTATAAGCAATATTTCAATCCACGCACCCACGAAGGGTGCGACCATATCGAAGGATACAAGACCATAGCTCCCAGCGTATTTCAATCCACGCACCCACGAAGGGTGCGACTAAACATGACCTCACCACGCTTCATCATAGGAGATTTCAATCCACGCACCCACGAAGGGTGCGACTGGGTCCGAAACAAGACCAAGCCGCTCATTATTTATTTCAATCCACGCACCCACGAAGGGTGCGACCAGCAAAATTCTTTATACGGATTGATTATTTGAATTTCAATCCACGCACCCACGAAGGGTGCGACGAGAAAGGATGATTAGCCATGGCGTATTTTCGTATTTCAATCCACGCACCCACGAAGGGTGCGACCGTCAGCTTCGCTTAGTTCGTCCACGCACGCTGCATTTCAATCCACGCACCCACGAAGGGTGCGACGCCCGGCAGCAGCTATATAAGAGGGGGAATCGAATTTCAATCCACGCACCCACGAAGGGTGCGACACTAAAGCATGGCAGGATAAAACGATTGAATACAGCATTTCAATCCACGCACCCACGAAGGGTGCGACCTGCGGGAAGGAATTTATGGGGATGGTGCCGACGAATTTCAATCCACGCACCCACGAAGGGTGCGACGAGGATTGCAAATATACGAACGGACGTTTCGGAATATTTCAATCCACGCACCCACGAAGGGTGCGACTATTTCGGAAATCAGGCCAGCTTGGGTTATTGGTATTTCAATCCACGCACCCACGAAGGGTGCGACGAGAGAAATATCGGATTGGGAAAAAGCCCAGGCGGTATTTCAATCCACGCACCCACGAAGGGTGCGACTTTAGAAAAACACTGGCCGAATGTTGAGCGGTGGATTTCAATCCACGCACCCACGAAGGGTGCGACGGCAATAGCTGAAATTGAAACATATAAGCGAGGTATTTCAATCCACGCACCCACGAAGGGTGCGACTTTTATACCGACCGGTGCTGTCTCCCATACCTATCATTTCAATCCACGCACCCACGAAGGGTGCGACGGTCAAAATAGCCGCGAAGAATTTTTTCTTCTAATTTCAATCCACGCACCCACGAAGGGTGCGACGCATGCTCTGGTATACTTCATCAACGTCAACTTCATTTCAATCCACGCACCCACGAAGGGTGCGACTCATTGTTGCTCTGCCTCCTCTGGCAAATACCATATTTCAATCCACGCACCCACGAAGGGTGCGACGTCACTACCTTAGATATTTCCGATAGCGCTTCGAGATTTCAATCCACGCACCCACGAAGGGTGCGACAGCCAATGTGACCAATGCTGAATAATAAGAGGACATTTCAATCCACGCACCCACGAAGGGTGCGACGACGGCGGGCAGGAGCTGTATACAGTAGAATGCATATTTCAATCCACGCACCCACGAAGGGTGCGACGTACGAGTTTTAAAAACCAAAGCAGCAAGCGGTTTATTTCAATCCACGCACCCACGAAGGGTGCGACTCCCATTATCGCCCTCCAAACTATCTAAGTTCCATTTCAATCCACGCACCCACGAAGGGTGCGACGGGAGCCATATGGGATACAGCGATGCCCATCGGTATTTCAATCCACGCACCCACGAAGGGTGCGACCACAAACACGAGTTTCTTGCCGGATGCCGATTCATATTTCAATCCACGCACCCACGAAGGGTGCGACTAGTAAGTGCAACGGCGACAACGGTGCAGCTGGATATTTCAATCCACGCACCCACGAAGGGTGCGACATAGAAATAATCCGAGACCTGTGGTCGGACATCGTATTTCAATCCACGCACCCACGAAGGGTGCGACCCCTTTAATGTGTGCTTTCCATCGCCTCATTGATGATTTCAATCCACGCACCCACGAAGGGTGCGACTTGGGAGGCAGCAATTACCGTAAGTATGCGGCAATATTTCAATCCACGCACCCACGAAGGGTGCGACGATCGAATACAACCAGCCTAAAAGTGGCATCGTCATTTCAATCCACGCACCCACGAAGGGTGCGACTAGGCGGTCATTGACTGGCCTTGCGCTTGCGCTATTTCAATCCACGCACCCACGAAGGGTGCGACTATAGGCATATCGCCTAATACTATATATGAGTGGATCATTTCAATCCACGCACCCACGAAGGGTGCGACTGGAGGCCATGGTTTAGGCTTAGCCTCCGAGGTTCATTTCAATCCACGCACCCACGAAGGGTGCGACATCCTAACCTTGGATTCTTTGACGAGGACATGCCATTTCAATCCACGCACCCACGAAGGGTGCGACTTTTGCGCATATGAATCAGCTGCATCTTGTGTACTATTTCAATCCACGCACCCACGAAGGGTGCGACCTCCTCCCGATGTATTGCAGGGACAAGAGTTAAATTTCAATCCACGCACCCACGAAGGGTGCGACGGCGAAAAGCCTGATATACCTACCCCTGACGAAATATTTCAATCCACGCACCCACGAAGGGTGCGACGTCCTACTGGCAATTGATACCGCTGTCGCACGGGTAATTTCAATCCACGCACCCACGAAGGGTGCGACAATATCCTGAATTAGGTGAGACCTTAAAAAGGGGCATTTCAATCCACGCACCCACGAAGGGTGCGACTGTAGCATCTGAAATATTTGCTTTAACTGCAGAACATTTCAATCCACGCACCCACGAAGGGTGCGACTTCGTTCGGCAATGAATTGCCTACACCGACCATAATTTCAATCCACGCACCCACGAAGGGTGCGACGCTTTTTTAGAACGATTCCCGTTGCTGGCCAAAGAATTTCAATCCACGCACCCACGAAGGGTGCGACTATAGGCCGGTATGTATATGCTTGTCTCATGAATATTTCAATCCACGCACCCACGAAGGGTGCGACGCTATTTACTTAAGACTTTTCTTAATGAATAACATTTCAATCCACGCACCCACGAAGGGTGCGACAATCCCTCAAAAGTGGTACTCAATGGTTTTTGATATTTCAATCCACGCACCCACGAAGGGTGCGACGAGCCGAAAATGTTCGCTCACAATAGACAAGTGCTATTTCAATCCACGCACCCACGAAGGGTGCGACTCCCCCCGCACGGATTATGCGCCTACTTCCGATATTTCAATCCACGCACCCACGAAGGGTGCGACGGAAGGCAAGACGTGCTGCTGCTGGACGTGTAGCATTTCAATCCACGCACCCACGAAGGGTGCGACGGTACTTTATTTTTCAAGATACAATTCACCCTTTCATTTCAATCCACGCACCCACGAAGGGTGCGACGTCAAGCTCGTCATAGCGAGCAGGCGGGGCAGATATTTCAATCCACGCACCCACGAAGGGTGCGACAACCGTGAGCTTGAGGATACGTTATGCGATGGAAGATTTCAATCCACGCACCCACGAAGGGTGCGACGTCAATTTCACCCGACAGCGTTAATTCTTTGAGCAATTTCAATCCACGCACCCACGAAGGGTGCGACGGTATATGACTTCATGGAGATTATGTTGCAGGACAAATTTCAATCCACGCACCCACGAAGGGTGCGACCCCGGAGATTGGACAGCGTAAAAGATATTGAGGATTGATTTCAATCCACGCACCCACGAAGGGTGCGACGGCAAAAAGATGTCATTTTACTTCTTTTTGTCCGGTTATATGGGATGATACCTCATAATAACCATTTTTTAAACACATTTATAATACACAATCCATAACTATGTGCCATTTTTGCCCATAATCACCTTGATATTTCTGTTCACTTCGCTTTCGCACCAACTAAATAATGATCGGCCCATCCAAATCATATGCTTCTTTGATTCCAATATGTTTGACCTTCATATCCTTACTTTTTCCTAAATAATAGAATCGCAGACTATCCTGATCCGTATCAATCAATTTTTCTAAATCAAGTTCTAGTTTCCTACATTGTGCCGCATCTACCTTGCACTCAAAAACCGAGTTTTGGACCCGCTGCCCATAATTTACACACATTTTTGCTACCTTGCGCAACCGTCGTCTCCCAGCTTCATCTACTGTCGAAATATCATAGGTTATCAATACAAACATCAATCCACCTACTTCCACAAAAAGGGAGGATACGCATCTAAATCACCGCGGATATATCTTGCCAGTAAAATCGCCTGCACATGCGGCACCAAGCCCCATTTAATCTTTTCCTCTAAAAAAGGATGCGTAATCATTTCTTCCTTATGCTCATGCCATGCTTGTAAAATCACTTTTCGACCATCATCCGTCAAAAGAACCGCGCCATTTTCTTTCCTTTCAAATGCCGCATTTGTCACCTGCTTACGATTGACCATTGTCAAAGCAACACGATCGGCAAGAATCGGCCGGAATTCCTCCATCATATCCAGTGCTAAAGATTGACGCCCGGATCGGTCCCGATGCAGGAAACCTACATAAGAATCTAATCCCACACCAGTCAGTGCGCTGGCTATATCATTGGCTAAAAGTGCATATAAAAAAGACAGCAGGCAATTCATGTTATCTAAGGGTGGTCTACGGTTTCTTTCCGTAAAGAAAAAGTCTTCCTTTTGATTCAAAATCATTTCATCAAAAACCGAAAAGTATACTACCGCCGCTTTTCCTTCAATGCCGCGTAACTCATCCAGATCAGCTGCTTGCAGGACACAATCCAATGATTCTTTTATGTGCGTCGCAGCAGCCTCCAGACATTCAATATTCACCCGCAAAGGATTATCTCGCCGGGTACGCTCTAAAACCCATTTTGCATTGTATAGCTTGCCGGCTATAAAAGATTTTGCCAAATCCAGACTGGCATCCAAAGCATCGGAACGTCGATACTGCTCTTTTCGAAGCAGAACATTGCCATTCGTTTCTCCAATAACGCGCGCCATAAAACGGCCTTCCGGCGTCATAAAATTTAAAGCAATATTATCTTCCACACATTTGCGCATCAATGCCGGACTGGCTCCGGTGTAGCCGAAAGTGGTAATTTGTTCAAAATTGTGCAGCGGGAACCGCGCCAAAACTTCGTCATCCTTCAATACAATGACATTTTCGCCATCCAAAGCAAGGTATGCAGTATCCTGATTAATAAATAACGTATTCAAAAGAGGCTTCATTCGTTCAGCCTTCCTTCAATATATTTCTTCGCTGACTTCTGTTTACCAAGCTTAGGAATACATATATCTTTTACCGAACAGCTGGCGCAGGCTTTACGCGGTTTAATCAGAGGTGTGTATTTTCTCTGCAGATATTCGCGCATCTGCCCCAGCATATTTTTTACGTGCTCCCGTGTAGCTGACAAAAATTCGACCTTGCTGCGATGACGTATCTCCCCATAATATAAATAGCCCCAAGGAATCTCTGTTGCCAGCATTTCTTCCAGACACATAGCCTGAACGGTAAGCTGCAATATATCCTCTTCGCCCTCTTTGGGTTTGCCGCGTTTATATTCGACAGGAATGACCCGATACGTGCCTTGGTACGACGGAATCTTTACTCCTGCCATATCTTCTATGAATTCAACAACATCACAGGTACCCGAAACCCCCAGCTCTCCTGAAGCTACCGGCATACCGCGTACAATGATTTTTCCTTTCCGCTTCTCCTTGATACTGTCGTCATGCGCTTTATCATGTAGAGCATGGCCTTCTATCGTCAGTACATTTTCCTGCCATTGCTGCTCCATATAAGCAAGCGCCCATTGCCGGGGACAAAAGGCAAAATGCTGAATTTCGGCAATCTGCAGATATTCATCTTCCTGGTAAGCCATTTTATTTCACCAGTTCGCCCTCATCATAGCGTTCAACAATAACGTCGGGCAATGCGTAAAGCGTGCTGTCATCCAGAATATAATCAGCAAAGGCTTTTGGTGTTTCAATACCATCCTTTAATTCCGCCCGTACGCTCTGATGAACCTTCGCCGCCGATGCACAACCAGTCTTATTGGGATGCTGAATCCAATACAACCGGGTCATTTCGACACTTCCCTCTGGCCGAGCCGATGATGCATCATTTTCAAAAAGCGTCACTAAAGCTTTTTTAACCTTTTCGGCATCTAATTCGCTAAAACCAGTCTTTTCGGCCAACTGTACATTAATGCTGCCTTGGACTTTATAAACGCCAAAATCGACCCGATGCTTCATTCCCATGGTATCCGAACCTTTTTTATCGCCTGGCTCGCCATTTACGCTCTTGGTGATTTGCATACTGGTTGTTAAGACCGGATCAAGGCTCACTGCCGTATGAATCGATACGGGACCGCGAACGCCGACTGAAACAGCATCTACACTCGCTGACTTTTTCAAGGCAAATACCTGGCCAAAGGTGCGTACATCAGTCCATGCATGGCAAGCTTCCTCCGCAAAAAGACGAGTACGATTTTTTTCTTTTTCTTTCATTTTTAAAATTTTTTCTATGGTCTCATTGGCCTCTACACGAGAACGAATGCTGTCAAAACCATCATCACAACGTTCATTTGACTGTACAAGAATACGCTCTCCCATATCCTGCAGCCGATTGCGAATTTTACGTTTGAGGCATACATCCGATATTTCGCCATAATTGTCATAGTCAGTCCGCGGTTGATTACCATTTAATGGATCGCCATTTGGATTTGCCCGGTTGACCGTAATAAAAGCTACAAAATCAATCTTTTTTTCTAATGCTGTCATTATGCGTTCTCCTCCTCTGCTGTATGCATGGCCTCTTCTTGAGCTATCCGTTCTTCTTTCAAACGCTTTCTTTCGGCAATTTCCTGATCCATTGCGTAGTTCTGCGAACAAAAACCTAATAAAAACAATCCTCTCAAAGGTTTATCTGAAACAAAATCCGCATCGTTAAAATGACTCGTGATTTCATCCAGGAGCTGTCGTTCCTTGCCGCCATATTGTTCTCTTTTTTGCATATATGGCTGCAGTTTAGCATATATAATCCGCCAAGTTGTGCAGGGACGTTCAGAAAAGATATTCATGTATTTCATCGCATTGGTCAGGCGGCCGCTCCGATCCTCCAAGCTATAGGTTGCTCGTTCTAACCGGTCGGCTACCGATAACAGCCGGCCATACAAATAAGACCGATCGGTATTTTCTTTATTTAATGCCACCGTATATTCCCCCTCCGTTTTATCTTCTATTTTGCCATGACAATTTTCTTCAGGAACGAGTACTATTTTTCGCTTCTTCCGTTTATTATTTGCTATATTACAAACCAACGAACACGCCGGTTCTAAAATCTTGTGCGCCCAGGTATAATAATGATCGCCAACCGCAGCTACCGCTTTTTTAACCACCCGGCTACGCGCCGAGGCTTCCATATCCCGCGGAACAGCCTGCCCCTGAATAATGCAGTTAAAGATACGCTCCAACGCCATTTTTTCTTTTGTCTCGCTGACCTGATCTCCATAACAAGCTTCGACAATGTACTTTGGCGCCGGAACCC
Organism: Megamonas sp. UBA1799; assembly: GCA_002319815.1. Classification (GTDB taxonomy): domain Bacteria; phylum Bacillota; class Negativicutes; order Selenomonadales; family Selenomonadaceae; genus UBA1799. Next base: position 37,841 of record DCFR01000048.1, on the reverse strand, counting down.
CGAAATATTCCATAGCTGTATTTTGTTCCTCATCATATTTATGCTGCCGCCATGCGCCTGCCCGATGCCACCAGCCAATACGATCAATAAAATCATTGGCTGCCATCTCCCGATAAAAACAGAGTGAAACCCGACCCGGCGTCGCCGCATCCAGAATCATCACATTGACCTGGCTATACTCACTTTTCTGAAATTCTGTCTGATAGCCGGCCAAGGTCTTTTGCAATGCCTCTGCCCAGGACTTCATGGTCGTCGGTCGATAAGTTTCAATTTGAGGCCGTCTTCTTCGCGTCAAGCGCTCAGTATCCATAAATACCGCCGGAATCGCCTGGTTGCGGCCCCAAGCCAGAAAAACCTTGCCATATACTGTATAACCCTGGTTTCGAACCAACCATTTCAAAGCATTCATAGCTTTTTGCGAAGTTTCATAGCCAACCGAAACACATTCTATCCCAGTATCAAAACGCCCTCGGAAAGTAAAACCATCCGTATCATTGCTGGAAATCAGCTTTGCACCATCGCCGGAAAAGCGGATTCCCTTATAATGCTTTTCTGTCAGTGTCATCTGCTTGCCAGTGGCACAACATAACCCTTCCGCCTCATGAAGATACGCTTGTATAAAGCTTGCATATAAACGCTGCAGTTCCCGGTCTTTCCATAAATCCGGGCAATCATCTCCGGGTAAGACCACTCGGAAACGAACAAAAGATTTCAGAATATCCCCTACCACCACTGAAAAAATTTCCGGCTTGGGCAAATCCTTATTCTGCCATTTTTCCATGATCGCGCCATTCTTCTCTTTATAGAGAATTTTTTTCTCTACCAGATCAGCGATCATATCATGCTGACCAATATACGCATATACCGCTTTGACTTTTGGATGGCTATACGCGGAAGCCACCCACTGCCCCAGCAGGTCTTTATACATAGTATAAGGATGCCTATCTTCTTTCGCTTTTTTCTTTGCATATAAATCATAATCCCTTGCCACATACTGCAGGTTATCATGCAGAGGATGCGGTGCAGGGCTGGAAGTCCGCGATGCCGAATCCGGCGTGCAAGGGATCAGGGTTTCTTTTTCATCTTTTGGCACAACATCGGCATGTAAAAGATTGCCCTCGCCGTCCAGCGTCATAGAAATTTGCGCGGCTACCGTCATATGACCCACCGGCGGCAACAAATATTTTTGCCCAGCAACATCTGTCTGCCCGGCAAATTGCGCATTTTCATCGTACGTCTGCACCAGCTGTTCCATCCAACTCATAGACGCCCTCCTTCCAGATCCTGATATTCCGCATCGACAAGATTTACACTGTTTTTATCAAACTGTTTAGACGTCACTTTGCGGATATCTTTGATCATTGTACAGGCTTCCGGACAGATAAACCGGATGATGCCATTTTCCATCATCGGCTGCCAAAGTCTTACCTGCAGCATATTGCCGCCCGTCTCGTCCGTGTAATTAAAGCCATGAAACATGGTCCCCAGCGGAATCTTTCCCGAATGATCATAAAAGCCACTGCCAGAGCCATATTCCACCGGCTCGACATAGCCCTGACATTCCCGCGTGCCCAGAAAAATATCCCGGCGGCCGCCGCGTTCAACCATGCGCTTGGCAATATTATGATGTTTGTTTTCATTACGATCCTGCACCAAATCCTTGCGATAAAGATTAAACTCAAAATGGGCCTTTACTTGGTAGCGTACATGGTTCAAATACTTATAAATGGCCAAATCATTACCGCCGCCATAGCCGATGGGCCGCATGCCTCTTGACTGCGTGCAAATTTCCTCCATCACCCGCAATTCATCAATGACCCAGAAAATCGTCGGCTTCCAATAAATGCTTTCAACAATACCTTTCATTGCCTGATAGGTCGGCACAGAATACGATGCCTTTTCCCCGCCCACCTTGGTAATCGGATCGGTAAATAATGCCATCCGCCCTGTTACCTGAAATTGTATTTCATTGCGCACATTTTCACCCCCATTATATAGATAAAAATTTATTTTTCTGGTTTTCTAAATCTACACCGATCTGAGAATCATACTGCTCCCTGCGCAACGCCAGCACCCCTGCCTTTGTTTCCCAGACAGCCCCCATCGCCGCCAGATTTTTGACCTCATATGAAAACAAATTCACCATATATTGCTGAGATTCCTTTATTTTTTTGAAAATTTCTCTTTTATTCTGAATTTTTCCATCAAAATCGGCAATTAAAGTTTCACCTTTTTCAAAAGGGGTCAGAACGCCTACCGTCTGGCTGTCAATGACGCAAAACTCTTTTCCCGCGTCCTGGAAAGCCTGCATGTTCACCAATGGATTTGCTTTGCCTGCTTCCTCTCGCCGCTGTTCTCCTGCCATATTCAGCGACAGTAAATCATACAAGGTTTCGTCTCCCATGTGCACCGGATATTCCATCAGCTTTTTTCGATCGGCGTAATACCGGGTAAAATAGAACTGCAGCACATCCGGATGCAAAAGTGTTTCAACCTTGACCGTAGGCAGCATATCCTTGACAACTTCAACGCCTTTTTCTATATCCTGCAGCCTTGATAAATTCTCGCCGCGCAGTGCAAATAACTTCACGACGCCATACGGCAATTCGCCATGACGGTTGCAACGGCCAGCGGCCTGCGCAATGGATGCCAACCCGGCCAAAGCGCGATAAACGGTTGTAAAGGATACATCTACACCGGCCTCAATCAGCTGTGTGCTGATGCAGATCAGACGGCTGCCGGCCGCGCGCTGCCGCAGCAATTGCCGCACGTTCTCCAAAACCTGCCTGCGATGTGCCGGGCACATCTTGGTACTCAGATGCACCAACTCCACTTTGTCCCCGGCACTGGCGGCATAGTCCTGCAAACTTTGATACAAGGCCCGGGCGCTGGCCGTCGTATTGACAATGCAAAGTACATTGCCGCGGTCAATCGCATCCTGCCAAATGTACGGAGCTATTTCAGCCGGTAGCTCCCCACCTTCTACATAATGATTTTCCAAACGCACGCGCTGAAAAGCCGCAAAAACAGCATCCAGATTGCCAACCATCTCCTGCGGCGTATTTTGCTTGATCGGTACCGACAATTTTTCCAGAGTCGGCTGCGTCGCCGTGCAAAGCACCGCGGTTACATGACAAAAATCGCGCAAAAAATTCATTGCCTCGTTGAAAAGAAACGTACATTTAATCGGCAGTGTCTGGATCTCATCAAAAATAATCACACTATCCTGCAAAGCATGCAGCCGACGAATGGATTTTGTCCCGCCGGCAAACAAGGTATTCAAAAATTGCACCTGTGTCGTAAAAATAATCGGCACATCCCAGCGTTCTGTCATAGAACGACGCCTTACCGCCGACTCAGAATACGCGTCTTCATTTTCTTTCTCCTTAACCTCACCCGCCGCCAAGGCTTCCAGAGAAATATTTTCCACCACATTGGAATGATGCTCTAATACAGCTTCGTCGTGCTGGAAAATCTCCCGCAGTTCTTGCGCATTCTGATCAATAATCGACGTATAGGGAATGACGACAAGAATTCGTTTCATATGATTTGCTTGTGCATGCGTCAACGCAAATCGCATGCTGGCAAGGGTCTTACCGCTGCCCGTTGGAACGCTCAGGGAATAAATCCCCGGTGGATTATTAGCAAAAGCGAGACAGCTATCGCTGATTTGCTGGCGCGCCGCCGCAATCTTCATTTTTTGGGGATCTGTTTCCTGCGAAAAGCTGCGCATATACTGCTCCAGCTTTTGTGCACAATCTGCCCATAGCGCCTGCGTATCCCAGACCCGCTCATAATGCATAGCATCCATAAAATTTGCCGTATCCAGCCGATCGGCGTCAATCAAGGCGCTGAAAATCATTTTTTCTATCATTCCTTGATAAAAATCATACTTCCTGTCTTCCTCCGGACCAACCATCTGATTCACTTGATTTTCCAAGACAGTAACTTCCTGCACAGCCTGCTGGAATAAATTTTCAACATCTTTTTCCGGCATGATTTCCCGCAAAAAAACCTGCCGCGCTTCCTCATAGCCTGGCAGTTCCTCGGAACATATACGGCGCAGAAAATCAGAAGTACCGTTTTTACTCAACATATTATTCAGCGATGAATGATGCGAGATAATCGCCTCCGCCAAAAATTCCGCCGTCCTTTCTTCGTCCTCGGTCCGCCGCTCCTGTGTCCTATACAAATAAAGGCCGCCAGCGGTACTATGGTCAATTTTTCCTTTTTTGCTGTGATCCTCCGGATGATGATAACTATATTCTATATAATCATTAAAGGCTTTGGAAAGCTTACCAAAATCATGAAATATTCCAACGATTTTTCCCAAAGCAGACAACTGTATCGGCTGCAAAAATTCACTTGCAAAAGAAGCGCTATTTTCCAAATGACTTTTGACCGACTGCCGAACCTCTTTCTTTTGTTGTTCATCATAACGAATATGAGCCGTATAATTCATTGCAACATCTTCTTTATATTAATTTTTAATACCATTATAGCGTATAACTCTGCGTATATTCTTTTTTCGCATAAAAATATATGCATCATCTTCGTTTCGATACGATGAAGAACTCCATTCTCCGTAAAATAAAAATAAGCATATCCATTTCCCGGCCAGCCTGCATCAGCTTGTCGAAACATGGGTATGCTTAAGTTGCCGGCAGCTGGGGATTTGCGTCCGGCACGGCAAAGTCGCGCGTAAACTCCGTCATATATTTCCAATAGCGCTTTGGCATGAGCGTCATCCGGCAGCGTTCATTATGCCGCGAACGGATTTCAATCGTATCATAAAACTGACACCACAGCGCCCGGAATCTTGCTTCTTCCTCATCCGGCGGCGCAGCAGAAAAAGACTCCAACGGAAGAATGGCCGTCTCATAGGGACGATAAGCCAGCGCCATATGATGCGCGGCGTCATAAATCAGCCAGTGCTCCTCTGGGAAACGCGCTTTAAAATGCCCGGCCAAAAACGGCAGCACGCAGTTTTTCGGTCCGATCGTCGTAACCAGAACATTGTTCTGTACGGAAAAACGGATAAACCCTTTGAGCAGATGCGCCTCGGATAAAAGATGCTGCACCGCCTTCTGCAGCCTATAGACCGTTTCATTACCGGCAAACTGCAGCAGCTGCGGTCCATATTGATAACCGAGACGCAAAAAGCGCAGCATCCAAAGTTCCTTTTCCGGCAGACAGGTAAAAAATGTCAGCCGCACCAACTCTGCGGCCTCATGACCAAGCTTCCGGGGAAGCGATACCTCGACGCGTGCGGCATTCCCGACATCGGTTACAATCGTTTTACTGCCAAACAGACTTGTTTCCGGCGCCTCCGGACCCAGAATCGCCTCCGGCAGTTCATGCGCCGTATAACTTTCAAACACACAGCAAAGCAGCCCTTCCCAGCTGCCGTCATAACGATAGGTTACAAGATCATGGGCAGACACCGGATCGCCTCCCTTTGCAGCGCCGTCAGCTGCGGTTCGTTTCCGTCAAACAGCGACAGCTGACGCGTCCCGCTTTCCTGCGACCGATATAAATGCTGTTCCCGCGGCGACATCATCGCCAGCAGGAAAGCGTCCCGGTCACTCACCAGCCCCGGATAACGGCGTCCCCGGCAAAGTAAAAAATACCGGGCCCGTTTCAGCACGACTCCGATCCGGGCCAGCGCGTCCCAGGTCAGCGCCGCCGCCCGCCGCGCCCGAACAATGCGAATCGCACTTTTCACACCGATTCCAGGCACCCGCAGCAGTTCCTCATAAGCCGCCCGATTTACTTCTAAGGGAAAATTCGCGGCATTGCGCAGCGCCCAACTGCATTTTGGATCCACATAAGGATGAAAATCCGGATGGGCTTCGTCCAGCAGCTCCTGCGCAGAAAAACCATAAAACCGCAGCAGCCAGTCCGCCTGATACAAACGGTGTTCCCGCCAAAGCGGCGGAGGCGTATCGACCGCGGGCAGCAAAGGATTGGCGGTCACCGGCACATAGGCGGAAAAAAATACCCGTTTCAGGCCATAGCGCCGGTAAAGGCCTTCACTGAGCTGCAAAATCTGATAATCAGGCTCGGGCGAAGCCCCGATAATCATCTGGGTGCTTTGTCCGGCCGGAGCAAAATGCGGTGCATGGCGATAACGCACCAGATCATGACTGCTCTCCGCGATGCGCCGCTGAATATAACCCATGGGCGCTAAAATGGCTCGTTTGGTCTTATCCGGCGCCAGCTTCGCCAGACTGGCCGCCGACGGCAGTTCAATATTTACACTCATGCGGTCAGCCAGCATACCCAGCCGGGCAATCAGCGCCTGGTCCGCGCCAGGGATCGCTTTAGCATGAATATAGCCGGTAAAACGATATTCCTCACGTAAAATTCGCAGTGTTTCAATCATCCGTTCACAAGTAACATCCGGCGAACCAGCCACGCCGGAACTCAAAAAAAGTCCCTCGATATAATTACGCCGATAAAACTGCATCGTCAGATCGGCCAGCTCACGCGGCGTAAAAGCCGCCCGCTCCGTATCATGGGAGCACCGGTTGACGCAATACGCGCAATCAAAAATGCAGACATTGGTCAGCAGCACCTTGAGCAATGAGATACAGCGTCCATCTGCCGCAAAACTGTGACAGCACCCCGCCGCCATCGCGCTGCCCATACCGCCGCGCCCGGCTCGTTTATCGACGCCGCTCGACGTGCAGGCGGCATCGTATTTTGCCGCATCGCTCAAAATGCGCAGTTTTTCCATAATGTCCATACCCGGCACCCCCTTTCTATTCATTATATACAGAACATAAGTTCTTGTAAAGAATATTTTAGACTGGACAGCGAAAACAATCCGGTTTATATTAAACGAATAAGGAGGCGTTCCGTTTGCAGGCAAAAAAAATTATGAACCTATTTTATGAGGTATTAAAAGATATGGAGGCCGGCGCATGAACCCACGCTATAAAGGTATGCTGCTCGTCGCCATCGGCGCTCTTCTCTGGGGCGGCTCCGGCGTTGCCGCCCAATTTGTGCTCCAGCAGCGCGGCTTTTCACCCGAACATCTCGTTGTCATCCGCCTGCAGCTGGCCGGACTCATTTTGCTCGCCATTGATACGATTTCCTGCCCCGGCCGCATTTTTGATGTATGGAAAAAGCAGCAGGACATTCGTCAGCTGCTGCTTTTTAGTTTCGTTGGCATGCTCAGTGTTCAGTATACCTATTTCGCCGCGATCAAAGCCGGCAATGCGGCCACGGCCACAGTCCTGCAGTACTTACTGCCGGTCATCATCGTTGTCTGGATGACGCTTCGCTACCACCAATGGCCCACCAAACGGGAAATAGTATGCGTTGTGATGGCTATGCTGGGAACGCTGCTTTTGGTCACGCACGGCAACCTGACCACCCTCTCCATATCCCCGGCCGCTTTATTCTGGGGATTGATGTCGGCGTTTTCCGCTGCCTTTTACACGATTCAGCCCAAAGGGCTTTTATCCCGGCATCGCTCGCCGCTTGTTATCGGCTGGGCTATGCTGCTCGGCGGGCTGCTGCTCACCCCGGCCGGTCCCCCCTGGAAATTTCCCGGCACCCTCGACGCCACCGCGATTTTACTTACCGCCTGGATCATCATCTTTGGCACCGTGATTGCTTTTTGGGCTTATCTGGAAAGCATCAAATACATCTCTCCCGGTGAAACCAGCCTGTTTGCCTCGCTGGAACCGGTATCCGCCATTACGCTTTCCACCGTGCTGCTTGACGTCCCTTTCGGTTTGTCCGAACTGCTTGGCGCCGCATTCATTTTAAGCGCTGTACTGCTGCTCGCAAAAAAATGACCCGGGCAAACCTCCGAATTACTTTTCTGTTTCGATAATTTTCCTGACTGCCGCTGGTTCTTTGGTTTTGGCCAGCGCCAGCATGAGCTTGGGAACCAGCGCCTCAATCGGCAGATCGCCGCCGGAAATAGCACCGCAGCGCGCCGCCAGAATACCTACCTCATAACGATCCAAATGCACTCCGTTATAAACGCTCTGCGTAGCGCAGACCACAATCACGCCGCGGGCCACCGCATAGCGAATGGCCGGCAGAAAATTTTTGGGCGAAGCCTCGGTCGGCACGCCGCCGACGCCATAGCCTTCAATAATAATCGCATGGTAACCAGCGTCAACGATATGGCACATAAACGAAGGATCCAACCCGGGAATCAATTTGATCACACAAACCTCCGGGTCCAAATCGGCCTGTAGACAGAAACCTTCACACGGCGGCTCAAATGCTGCCGGTTCTTTCCAAATAAGCTCGCGTCCATTAAAATATCCCGCTTCCTCACGGTTAATACTTAAAAACGCATGAAAATCCTCCGTATACATCTTTTTGGCCGCATTGCCCCAGATGAGCCGTCCGCCAAATGCGAGAAATACGCCCGGCCGTCCAGCCGCAGCTGCGGCAAAGGCAGTCAATAGATTGCGCCGGGCATCGGTATCCGGCGCTTCGATTGGAACCTGCGATCCGGTGAATACAATCGGCTTGCAGCTGTTTTGCAGCATATAATACAGCGCCCCCGCTGAATAGGCCATCGTATCCGTGCCATGACTTATTACAAAGCCATCATATTTTTCATAATTTTCTGCCACTGTATAAGCCATGAGCTGCCAATGTTCCGGCAGCAAATTGCTGCTGTCAAGACGCAAAATCTCTTTAAAATCAACTTCGCAAACATCCGCCAGCTCCGGCGCCATGGCCAAAAGCTTTTCTCCCGTAAGCGCCGGATAAAGTCCGTCCTTGCCCTGCTCGGAAGCGATCGTCCCTCCGGTGGCAATCATACATATTTTTTTCAATGCTGCTTCGCCTGCTTTCTGTTCAATTTTAATATTCTTTTTACCCCTTGCCGATTGACCGGTTTTATGATCGCCGACAATCCGCAGTGGTCTCCCGCAAAACCAACTGATTATCCAGCAGCAGCTGGTGACAGACGCCGGTGGTAATCCGTTCAATCAAAAGCTCGGCGGCTCGGCTGCCCAGCCGAAACATATGCTGGTCGACAGTCGTCAGCTGCGGCGTAATAAAATTCCCCAGTGAAATATTATCATAGCCGATAACCGAAAGCTCCTGCGGCACCTGTATGCCAAGCTTCCGGCATGCCGCCAGAACGCCGACCCCCATGAGATCATTACAGCACAGCACGGCCGTTAGTGACCGATCCGACAAAACCGACTGCATGCGCCGGGCCGTATGATCGACAGTCATGGTGCCATTCCCCTCGCCGACACTGACAATGTCTTCGCGATGCAGCCAACCGTTTTCCGTCATAAATTCCACATACGCCTGCTCTTTGACCCGATAAGAATCGCTGTGATCCCCCCTTACAAACAAGATGCGCCGATGTCCATGCCCGGTCAGCCAGGCAAGCGCCTGCCGCACCCCCGACCGGGCGTCGTCATTGACTAAAGAAACGTCCGGCAGCTGCGCCGTATAGCTGTTAATAAACACCATTGCCAGCCGCTGCTGCAGCTGCTCATAAAAGGCCGGAGCCACCTGCTCCGTATTCGGACTGATGACAATAATCCCCGATACGTTACGGCTCATCAGATCAGTAACGCACTGCATTTCCTGTCGAGGATCATTTTTCGCACAACAAAGCAGCAGCGAATACGACCCGCGGTGCAGATAGTCTTCAATCCCATCAATGACTTCGGCAAAAAACATATTATAAAGCCCGGGAACAACAACCCCAATGCTTGACGAACAGCGCATGTTCAGCTCGCGCGCCTGCATATTGGGCACATACTGCAGCGCCTTGATCGCCGCATTGACGCGCTGGCGGGTCTCTTCCCGCACCGGATAATTTCCATTTACCACCCGGGATACTGTAGCCACAGAAACCCCGGCTTTTTGCGCCACATCATGAATGGTTGCTCTCATACCCCGCCCCTATTCTGCGGAAACCGCCGTCACGAAATGATCAAAAGCCTGCAGCCCGGCTGCCGTTCGTTTAAACACGCCCGCATGTTCCAAGACCGTTAAAAATACCTGACCAATCTCCTGGCGAAGAATTTCATCTACATTGTTTTCCGTAATGACAGGATGCGCCGCCAGCACCGCCTGATACCAATCGGCATGAATAGCCGCGCCCTCCTGTTCCCGAATATCGGGAATCCCCTGCAAAAGAGCCGCCCGCACAACGGCCATTTCCCGCTTCAGACGCGCCGGCAAAATTGCCAGCCCCAGCACTTCAATCAAGCCGATATTTTCTTTCTTAATATGATGCACTTCCTCATGCGGATGAAAAATTCCCAATGGGTGCTGCTTCGTCGTGCGATTATTGCGCAGCACCAGATCAAACTCATACATATTGTCACGGCGGCGGGCAATCGGCGTAATAGTATTATGCGGCGCGCCGTCGGTCTCGGCCAGTATTTCAACCGCTGCATCGCTGTAGCCGCGCCAGCAATGGAGAATCTTATCCGCCAGAACAATGAGGCGCTGTTTATCGGGAGTCCGCAGGCGGAGTACCGACATAGGCCAGCAAACCCGTCCGGCTTCGACGTTTTCAAACCCGCGAAAAACATATTTCTTTTCGATTGGCGCCCGTTCCATCGCAAAAGTATATCGACCGCCCTGATAATGGTCATGCGTCAGAATGGAACCGCCGACAATTGGCAGATCCGCATTGGACCCGGCAAAATAATGCGGGAACAAATCGACAAACGCCGCCAGATTGGCAAACGTTTCCCGGGTAATCCGCATGGGAATATGATTTTGATTCAAAATAATACAGTGCTCATTATAATACGTATAGGGCGAATATTGCAGATACCATGGCCGCCCGTTCAGCTGGAGCGGAATCAGCCGATGCGTCTGCCGGGCCGGTCGGCTGAGATTGCCGGCAAAGCCCTCATTTTCCCGGCAAAGCAGGCACTTCGGATACGAAGTGCAGCTTTCTCGCCGAGCGCGGGCAATATCGCGCGGATCCTTTTCTGGTTTAGAAAGATTAATCGTTACATCAAGTTCGCCATACTCGGTCGGCACTTTCCAGCCGATATTCTTAGCAATGCGCGCCTGCCGGATATAGTTGGAAGCTATGCTGAAATGATAGTACCAATCGGTTGCCTGTACCGGTGATTTTTCGTATTCGGCCTGAAAGCGGGCCGCCACTTCCGACGGCCGCGGCATCAGACAATCCATGAGCCGCGTATCAAAAAGATCCCTCGTCGAAGCCGTATCCTCCAAAATACCAGCCCGCACTGCATACCGCAGCATCTGCTCCAGAACTGGGTCCGCTGTTGCCAACGTTTCCGCAATAACTTCCGGCACAAACTCTGCCGCCTGCAGGCAGTCCAGCAAGCGATTGGCAGCATAAATCGTATCCGCCGACTGCATTAACCCCTGCTGCAGCGCAAAATGCAGCAGCCGATTGATTTCATGATTGATCTCCATTCTGATCGCGCCTTTCTCAATCTGTATATCCGTCCGGGTGGCTTTTATGCCAGCTCCAGGCGGTACGGATAATACGTTCGACATCAATATACTGCGGCTGCCAGCCGAGCACGCGCCGCGCCTTTTCGCTGGAAGCAATCAGCTGCGCTGGATCGCCGGCACGACGCGCGCCGGTTTGCACCGCTATGCTTTTTCCCGTGGCCTTTTCTGCCGCAACGATCATTTCCTTCACGGAAAATCCCTTGCCGTTGCCCAGATTAAAAATATCGCTGGCACCGCCCTGCCGCAAATATTCCAAAGCCCGCACATGCGCATCGGCCAGATCGAGCACATGAATATAATCGCGCACACAGGTTCCGTCCGGCGTTGCGTAATCATTGCCAAAAATCGTGATGGCCGCCCTTTTCTGCAGCGGCACTTGCAAAATCAACGGAATGAGATGCGTTTCCGGACTGTGATCTTCGCCAATAGACCCGTCGTCTAACGCTCCGGCGGCATTAAAATATCGCAGGGAAACATAGCGGATGCCATTGGCCCGGCTCACCCATTTCATCAGCTTTTCCATCGTACGTTTTGTTTCGCCATACGCATTGGTGGGATTGGTCTCATCTTCTTCGCGAATCGGCACCCGTTTGGGTTCGCCATAAACTGCCGCCGTGGAAGAAAACACGATTTTATCAACATGATGCCGCACCATTGCTTCCAGAAGCGTCTGCATGCCGCCTACATTATTATTAAAATACTTCAGCGGATTCTCCATGCTTTCGCCTACCAGCGAATTCGCTGCAAAATGAATCACCGCCTCAATCTGATTTTCCGTAAAAATCCGGTCCAAAACAAACGAATCGCGAATATCGCCTTCATAAAACTTCGCCGCCGGATGAAGGGCTGCCCGGTGTCCGGTTGCCAGATTATCGACAATCACCACCGATTCTCCCTTCGCCGCCAATTGATGCACCGTATGCGAGCCTATATAGCCGGCCCCACCGCATACCAGAATTGCCATACTACTCTCCTCCTTTAGTTTCCGCCGTCAAAATTCATACGGCCTTGTCCCCCCACTGCCGCGGTTCACGCCAGCCGGGCTGCGCCATCGGCGATGCTGGCCACATAAAAACTGGGCGCATAGCCGATGTTCTTCGTATATTCCTCGCGCAACACCTGCTCAAAATCCGGAATTGCCGCCTTTTGCACGAGATTTACCGTACAGCCGCCGAACCCGCCGCCTGTCATTCGCGCTCCAATGACCCCGGGATGCTTCCATGCAAGTTCGGCCAAAAGATCCAGTTCCCGGCAGGATACCTCATAATCATCTCGCAGCGATACATGCGAAGCATCCATAAGTCGGCCAAACTTCGCCAGATCAGCCGCTTCCAGCGCTTCCACCGCTTCCAGCGTCCGCGCATTTTCATAGACCGCATGCCGAGCCCGACGCCTCGCCACCGGATTGGTAATCTGACCGGCCAGCCGGTCAAATTCTGCCGGCGTCAATTCCCCCAGCGCCTGCAGCGGCCGCACTTTTTGCAGATCCGCCAAAGCCAGTTCACAATCACGGCGACGGTCGTTATATCCCGATGAAGTCAGACTATGCCGCTTATTTGTGTTCACAATGACAATCGCCGCCTCCGGCAAGTCCAAAGGACTATAACGGTACTGCAGCGTATTGCAGTCCAGCAAAATGGCACAGTCTTTCTTCCCCATACCCACGGCAAACTGATCCATAATACCACAATTCATACCCACAAACTCATTTTCTGCTTTCTGCGCCAGCTTCACCAACGTGATCCGATCCAGACCAAAACCACAAAGCTCATTGAGCAGCACCGCCATCAGCACCTCAATCGAAGCGGAGGAAGACAACCCGGCGCCGCTGGGCAAATTGCCGCACAGCTGCACATCAAATCCTGTTTGCAGCACATAGCCCGCATCTTCCAGCATGCGCACAACGCCCAACAAATAGTTGGCCCAGGAAGCGTCCGGCCTATAAACGAGACCTCGCGCCGGAAACTCCAATACGCCCATACGCGGCAAATTCATCGAAAAAAAACGCAGCCTGTCATCAGATCGCCGCGCTGCCAGCGCCCAAGTTCCCAAAGAAATCGCACAGGGAAAAACATGCCCGCCGTTATAATCCGTATGCTCGCCAATCAGATTAACCCGCCCTGGAGAAAAAAAAGTATACTCAGACTCCCGTCCGAAATGCTCCTTAAATGACAACTGCATGGAGTCTAACGATGTCAATGCTTCCACAATTTACGCCTCCCGGCTCGCGGCTGTCTGCCGACGTCAAAATTTTCTCATTGGTAAACGTTTACTACTTTATCCATCATACTACGGCCGTTTTTTTCTGTCAATGCATTCTACCGGCCGAAAAGTTTGCCCAACCGCCTTTAATTATGGGCAAACCTTTCTTTATTTTCCCGCATGCGCTCCGCTGCCAACCGCACAAGTTCTTCCGCCCGAATGGCATTCTGGGGATACACCGCACAGCCAATACTCACCGACACATCAATACAAGTTTTACCATCGGCCAACACAAACATCCGGCGCATGGCCTGATCCAGCTGTTCCACCCGATTTTTCCAACCCTCGCCCGCCTCCGGTTCAAGCATGGCGACAAATTCATCACCGCCAGCCCGCAACAGGGAATCTTCCTCCTTCAATACGCCCCGCAGCCGGTCAAAAACAGCCTGCATCAGCGTATCGCCCACGCCCCGGCCATAAGTATCATTCACCTGTTGAAAATGATTCAGATCCAGATAGCAGAGCAAAAAGTGCCCCGGCGCCGCCTGACAGCGTTCGGCAACCACCTCGAGCAAAGAAGGCTGGCTGCCGCGTTCCTGCGGGTGAAGCTCTTTTTTGACCGGTGCAGCGCCGGGTGTTGTACCCTGCTGCTTTTCCCGCAGCATAAAAAACATATAAACCAGCGCCGCCAGCAGCACAGAAACCGCCATCCCGACGCCCAGCTCCCAAAAAAGCCCCCGCAAATGCATCCAGCCGCTGACCGGCGACGCTTCGAGCACCCATTGTCCATTGGCAACATGAATGGCCGAAGTCACCGGATTGTCCCCCAGCGGAGCCGCCGAAGCCGCCAGCACCGGAGACTCTCCGTCCGGGCCGGTAACACCGCTGATCCGATATGCATAACCGGCGTCGAGCAGCGGCTGATCGTCTGCCATCTGCAGCGCATCCGGCAGCCGCAGCAAAAAGAAACTATCGCCCCAATACTCAAACCGGCTTTGTTTGGTATAAAAATAGATTGGATCAAGCCCGAGCAGCCCACAGGTGCCGTCTTTAAGAAAAATCGGCCCATAAAGAACCCCGGACGTATTGGCTGCCGCTAGTTTCTGCAGAACCGGCAAAGCCGCGCTGATTGCCGGATCATCCAGCGTCCAGCGCTTGTAATCCGCCGGATAACCCGCCAGTACCTTTCCCCCCCGCACCAACTGAAAACTCAGCACGGCAGGATCGTCCTGCAGCACCGCCGCGACGCGGGGAAACCAATGCAGATCATTCGGATTCATCCGGACCAGTTCCGTAATGATCTTTGGCTTGCGCAGCATATACCCGGCTGTCATTTCGATACGGCGGGCATAGGCATCTGACAAATGCTGCAGCTGTTCCCGATGCTGTTCATACTGCAGTCGTCCCAGACTAAAAAAAATCAGCAGCGTCAGGCAGCTGCCAACCATAAAAACCAACAAGGCTGCGCCTCGTTTTGTTCTTGTCAGATTCATCCCGTGTCCACCTTTTCTTCTATTGAAATTCTGCGCTGCGGCCGCCAGCGAACTCATCTTTATCCCCGGTCATTTTCGTGTTATAATAGCGCTGAATCAGAATGTACTGTGTTTTTTTCCACAATGCCCTTGACCATTTTTTCAAATTTTGGCCGCGACAACATCACAAACCGGCCGCAGCCCTTACACTTGATGCCGAAATCCATACCTGTACGCAAAATCTCCCACAGATCGCTGCCGCAGGGATGTTTCTTTTTCATACGAACTACATCGCCAACATCATATTGTATCCGTTCCAAACGATCACCGCCTTCTCCCCGCCGCGGGGCGCATTCAACTTCTGTCTCTATTGTAACGGAAAGCAGGCGGGATGTACAGAGGTCATTCGTACCCGGCGAAACCGCGCCGGCAAATCTATCAGTGAGGTGTTGTATGATGAAACTGTCTATATTGCAAATGCCGATTGTAATCGGCGATTTTAATGCCAATCAGAATACGCTGCGCCGTATGCTCGAAGCCGTTCTGCCCCAGTCGCCGGATGTCATATTGCTGCCGGAACTTTGGGATATCGGCTTTTATCCGCGGCCGCTGGTAAACTATGCCGATCCGGCGGGAGAAAAAGTACAGACCCTGCTCTCCCGGCTGGCAGCCGAATACCGGATCAACATTGTCGGCGGTTCAGCCGCCTGCCTGAAAAACGACCAGGTATCCAATACCAGCTTCGTCTTCGACCGACAGGGAATGCGCCTGGCCGCTTATAGCAAGACGCACTTATTTTCTCCCGCCAAAGAAGACAAGACCTTCACCGCCGGAGAGGACATCGCTTTGTACGAACTGGACGGACTTCCCTGCGCCACAATCATCTGCTACGATCTGCGCTTTCCGGAACTTTGCCGCCGTCTGGCGCTAGCCGATATCACCGTGCTTTTTGTTCCCGCAGAATGGCCCACCGCCCGCCTCATGCATTGGCGCACCCTTACGCAGGCCCGCGCCATTGAGAACCAATTCTTTGTCGCTGCCTGCAACGGCAGCGGCGCATTTGCCAACGGCATGGAATTAGCCGGACACTCGGTCATCCTTGATCCCTGGGGAGAACGTCTGGCCGAAGCCGGCAAGCAGGAAGCCATTCTTACCGCCGAAGTCATCCCGGCAGTACAAACCACCATCCGAAACACAATCAATGTTTTCGCTGATCGGCGTCCGGATCTGTACTAGATGGAACAAAAAAAGATTGCCCGCAGGCAATCTTTTTTTGTTTCATCAAACATTAAAACGGAAATAGGTCACATCACCGTCCTGCATTACATAGTCCTTGCCCTCCAGCCGTACTTTTCCTTTCTCCCGCGCTGCGGTTGTACTGCCGGCAGCAACCAAATCATCATAATTGACAATCTCGGCCCGAATAAAGCCCCGCTCAATATCCGAATGAATTTTTCCTGCCGCCTTTGGCGCCGTCGTTCCCTTGACAATCGTCCAGGCCCGGCATTCATCCGGCCCCGCCGTAAGAAAAGTCAGCAGACCCAGCAGCGTAAATGCCGCTTTTATGAGCCGGTTTAAGCCGGACTCCGTCTCGCCGATTTCCGCCAGAAATTCCCGGGCTTCTTCCGCATCCAGTTCGGCGATTTCCGATTCCACTTTGGCCGATATAGCTACAACTTCCGCTCCCTCAGTGGCCGCATATGCCTTGACCTTCTGTACATAGGCATTATCCGTTTCCGCCGTCGCCACTTCGTCTTCGGCTACATTCGCCACATAAAGCACCGGCTTCAGCGTCAAGAGATTTGTATCGCCGAGCAGCGCCAACTCATCTTCGCCCAGATTGAGCTGCCGGGCCGGTTTGGCCTGCTCCAGCGCCTCTTTTATCCGGCGCAGCAGCTCATCTTCCGCCCGGGCTTCTTTACTGCCGCTCTTGACAATCCGCTCCAATTTCATGACACGCTTTTCTACGACATCCAGATCTGCCAGACAAAGTTCCGTCGTTATGATCTCAATATCCCGGATGGGATCAATAGAACCTTCGACATGCGTGATATCCGGATCAACAAAACAACGCACAACATGCGCAATCGCATCTACCTGACGGATGTGCTCCAAAAACTGGTTCCCCAGACCCTCGCCTTTCGACGCTCCCTTGACCAGCCCGGCAATATCAACAAACCGCACCGCCGCCGGCGTCGTTTTTTTGGAATTGTACATCTCATGCAGCACCTGCAGCCGAGCATCCGGCACATCTACAACCCCTACATTCGGCTCAATCGTACAGAATGGATAATTTGCCGCCTCCGCTCCCGCTTTGGTAATCGCATTAAACAAAGTACTTTTACCGACATTCGGCAGCCCGACAATACCAACCTCTAAATTACTCAATTCAATTCCACCTTATTATAAATTCTTTCTCCATTGTAGAAGATACGATACGCTTTTGCAAGCCTGCTATTTTTTCAGCGGCAAAACGCCGCGGCCGTCAAAAGCCGGTACAAACTTGGCTGACGCTGTTTTCCCCTCCTGCACGTAGCAGTGCGTAATGCCAATATCCAAGGCATGCTCTATAACCGATTGATACTCAAAAGTCGTCAGCGGCCGGTTGATTTCCGGAAATTCCGCCGCCCGGTAAAGCGGCGTATATTGATTCATGAGCGAAAGCCAGACGCGATCGCCAAACTGCTCCCATAGCCAATCCAACAGCCGCATGCTTTCATGCCTTCGTCCCGGCAGGATCAGATGCCGCACCAGCACGCCGCGCTGCAGCACCCCGCCGGCGCCAACCTCCGGCATACCGGTCTGCTCCGCCATCGCGGTGATTGCCGCCGCTGCCGCAGAAAAATAATCGGGCGCCTGGGAATACCGGCCGGCGGTTTCCGCATCATAATACTTAAGATCGGGTAAAAACACATCCACCATTTCCGCCAAAGCCGCCACCAATTCGACGGTCTCATAACCGCTCGAATTCCAGACAACCGGCAGACAAAAACCCTTTTTCCGAGCCGCTGCCAACGCAGCGGCTATCTGCGGCGCGTAATGCGTCGGCGTGACCAGATCCAGCGTAGCCGCGCCGCTCTGCTGCTGCTCTAGGAAAATATCCGCCAACCGTTCCGGAGTAACCTCGATGCCCTGGCCCTCACTGCTGATCGCCGCATTCTGACAGAAGACGCACCGCAGACTGCAATGGGAAAAGAACACGGTTCCCGCCCCGTTTTTTCCGGTGAGACACGGTTCTTCCCAAAGATGCTTAGACACCAGCGCAATGCGCACCAATTCTCCGGCACCGCAAACGCCGCGCGCACCTTCAAGCCGGTTTACCCCACAGCCCCGCGGACAAAGCAGGCAGTGCTCTAAAGCCGACCCGTCCAATAAATTCATCTTCTTGCCCTCACTCCCGCCCAATAAGATTTGTTTCATCCAACACCGGTCCATACTTAGCCCGCCACCAGGAAATACTGCGAACCGCGTTGATATAATCCTGCATTCCCGCTTCATCCAATGCCGGCGGCGCACTGCCGTCAAAGCTTTCCGGCATCAGCGGCACGGCATCAGCTTTCCCGATCGCGTCATGCGTAATCCAGAGCATATAATTCACGCCGCGCCGATTCGTCCGCGCCAGACTTTGTCCGAGCGCTTCATAGGTAAAACCCGGCGGCGCAATCAAATCAATGAGTGTCGGTACGATATCAATCTGACTGCCCGCCGCATCCGGCAAAAGCAATCCTTTATGCACTCCCTGCCCGCTGATAATAAACGGAATGGCAAACCGTTCATAGGTCGCCGGCGCCTTATCAATATTATAGCGGTCGGCATGATCTCCTACGATGACAAACAAACTGTCGGGATACCGCCGCTTGACTTCGGCAATAAAGCGAGCCATTTCGCGATCCGCATACCAATAGTGTCCCAGTTCGCGCAAAAGATCAGCATCGCCGCGCGCCGCCTCCGGCAGCGCGGCCTTGGTGCGTGCAGCATCAAATCCCTTTGCCTCAACATCAATCGGATAAGGCGAATGATTGGAAACATTGAGAATCACATTAAAACTCGGCACAGTCTTTTGCAGGCCCGCCAATACGGCCTGATACAAATATTCATCATCACAGCCCCAGACGCTGCCCGGAACATCGCCATAATCCCCCCGGCTGTAAAAATGCGCATATCCCTGCGCCTGGGTAAAAGCGCCGATGCGTTCCCAGGTCGCCGGTCCCGCATACCAAAAATTCGTCTCATACCCCAGGCGGGCCATCTGCGGCGCGCTGGCCGTCGGATACGGCGCGGCAAAAGCCTCCGGCATCGTTGTAAGGTACAAATTCGCATCGGCAAACCCGGTTACAACGCCGGTGACCGCCGACACCGTACTCGCGCCATCCGGCAGAAAAGCGCCGCAATAATCACTATCCGCTTCCGCCATCACCGCCTTCATGCCATCGGCAATATGCAGATCCTGATACTTAGGCAAAAGCGGCCAATTCGCATAACTTTCCGAAATGATTACAAAGACATGCGTTGGTTTCGCCAGCTTCGGACCGAGTGCCGTACGGGTAAGGTAATCATCAAGATCATCCGTATCTTCGGAGTGCCCGGTCAACTGCGCGGCCAGATGACGAATATCAGCCGTTGAAAAATCCAGCCCGTTGCAGGCCAGCAAACGGTGGTTCATCGTATATCCGCGCCAGATGGCCTGTCCGTCATCCAGAATAGCTTCATTGAGCAGCGCGTCTTTCGTCACGCCGGCATTTTCCCAGTTTACTTCCGTTTGCCAGCGCAGGCTGCCGCCAAATACCGCCAACAAAAACAACCCATACAAACTGGCCACAAAAGCGGTCCGCCCAGCAAAACGCAGCGGCGCTGAAACCTCCGGCAGCGCCGGCGCCTGCCAGCGCAAAAAAGCCGCCAGCAAACGATACAAAGCCCAGGCCAATAAAAAAGCGCCCGCCAGACGGACGGGCAGATAAAATTCCCGTACCAAAGAAACAAACAATGCATATAAATCATCATTACCGGCATTGAACAAAAGCTGGTTAAACCCGGAATGAAACTGCCGATAATACGGGAACCGGGCCACAAACAGAATTGACAGCACGGTTAAAAAAGCCGCATTGATCCCGAGCAATATCCGCCCGCCCCAACGGCGTGAAAACGCCCCTAAAATCGCTGCGGGAGCACAAGCCGCCAGCGTCAGACCTCCCGCCGTCTGCATGGAAAGACGGAAGCCGCGTTCCAGCGCCAGAAAAATATCCGCCGCGCGCGTACCATCCCCCAGATACGAATGCATCCCCGCGATAAAAAAGACACGAAAAAGCGAAAGCACCAGAAGGTAAAACGAAAACACCTTCAGCCCCCGCTTAATCCTGTCATAAACCACAGTCCATATCCGGGACGACAAACTCTTCCCCGCACTATATCCCGATCCATATATCCGCAAACGATCCACCTGCTGCACCCTAGTCCTTCGGCAAAATAATTTCTACGCCATAGTTAGATGCCGCCCGGCAAATATCTTCCGCCGGTTCAGAATCGGTCACCAGTCCGGAAAGCGTATCAAGCGTTACATAATTGTAATTGCCGTCCACACTGAGCTTCTTTGCCTCCGCCACGACATAAGCGCGCTTTGAGGCCCGGATAATCGCCGCCTTATTGATGCCGTCCTCAATATCGTACGTAGACACGCTGTTTTCACAAACATCGACGCCGACCGCTCCCACAAAAGCAATATCCGGCTTCAATCGGGAAATAAAATCCAGTGTCATACCACCCCAGAAACCATCCCGGCTCTTATTGATGACCCCGCCGGCAAAAATCAACCGGATCTTCGGGTTGCGCGCCAATACCACCAGCACATCAATCATGTTGGTCACAACGGTAAGCTCACGCTCTTCCTTGGCCAGCAACTCGGCCAGCGCCAGATTGCTCGTGGAAATATCAAGAAAAACCATGTCCTTTTCCCGGATCAGCTCCGCCGCGGCTCGCGCAATGCGCCGCTTCGCGCCCACGTCCGAATGCCGGCGCTTCTCTACCTCCATGGCATGCAGATTCTCGCGCAGCATGACGGCGCCGCCGTAAGTACGCTTGAGACGACCCTGCTTTTCCAATGCGCCCAGATCTTTACGTATGCAATCTTCGGTTACATTAAATTTTTCACTAAGTTCATGCACCCGCACTTTACCGTCATGGTTCAGCATATTCATAATGCTGTCCTGCCGTTCTTCCAAAAACATACCCATCAGCCTCCGCTGTTATTTTCTATTATTTATTATCATTTTACCTGTTAAAACAAGATTTTTCAATACCTGCGCTAAATTCCCTGCCGTACTCAACCAAATCCAGCTAAGGAAAAAAAGAGGAAACCCTGCTTTTTGCGATCAGGTTTCCTCCCTACTGTCATTATCTGTTGTTTAATACTGGAAACTCTTCAGCGAACCCTGCATTTCTTCCGCCAATTTAGCCAGCGCGTCGCTGGCAGAAGCAATTTCTTCCGCCGAAGCCGATTGTTCCTCCGTAGCTGCCGAAACCGACTGCATCTCCTCGACCACCTTTTTGCCATGTGCATTGATTGTGGCAACATTCTGCGTGACGCCGGCCGTATCCGTCGTCACAACAGAGATCGCCTGCATCATAACGCCGGCCTGCTCTGAAACTCCATCGACCAGTTCGCGTATATGGCCAAAAACATTGCGCAGCTCCTCAACCGACCGGGCGCCGGCCGCCACTGCAGCGCGGCCCTGCTGCATAGAATCAACAGCGCCCGTCGTGTCCCGCTGAATGGCGCTAATGAGATCAGCAATCTGCTGTGCAGCAGTTTGCGATTGTTCCGCCAGCTTTCGGACCTCTTCCGCTACAACCGCAAACCCTCGGCCGGCTTCGCCGGCCCGTGCAGCCTCAATCGCTGCATTTAAAGCCAGAAGATTTGTCTGCCCAGCAATGCCGGCAATCGTATCGACAATCGCGCCAATCTCCTGAGAACGCCCGCCCAGCTTTTCCACCAGTTCCGCCGAAGCAAGCACGGTATTTTCCACATTCCGTATCTGTTCCACGGAACGATCCACTTCATTGTTGCCGGCAACAGCCTGCTGCGATGCTTCCGCTGAATGCCGGGCCACCTTGTCCGCTTCCTGCCGGATATTACCTACGGAAACAGAAATTTTCTCTATGGAACGATTACTGTCATTCGTAACATTCTGTTGTTCCTCAACCGCATGCGCCGAATCTGTCACCGACTGTGCCACCTGCATGGCCGCCTGCGCTGACTGCATAGAGCTCGCCGTTAATTCTTCGGAAGAAGAAGCAATATGTTCCGTTGATTCCCGCATGTGCTTCATTAATTTATTCAGGGATTCCCGCATATCGGCCATCACATCCGCCATGGCGCCAAACTCATCGCCGCGCAGTAAAGTGCGCGGGGTGATACGAAAATCGCCATCCTTTAACCGATGGCAAAAAGCCTGCATTTTTTGCAGCGGCCCGGTAATCTCCCGACCTAAAAGGAAACTGAACAGCAGCATTAAACCCACGCCCAAAAGCAGTGCGCCCAGCATCAGAACGCCCGCCCGCTGCATGGAAGCCTCATTGGCTTCATTGACCTGCCCGGCCGCTGCATTGATGGTTTTTTGCAGCTGGCTCATATCATCCCGGATTTTTTCCAGTGTCTGCCGCCCTTCGCCTTCGTACAATGAGACCGCCGCGTCATGATTGCCGCTGCGCACCAGCGGCAAAAGATGCTCCGGCACTTTCTTGTAGGCCAGCCAATCCTGTTTGACTTGCTGCAGCTGTCCCGAAGTGTCCACACGATTCATTTCCAACTGCTCGTACTGTCCCCAGGCATCTTCATACTCCTTCACCGCTGCCTGTATTGCCTTATCACATGCCTGTATTTTTTCCGGACTGGACGCCAAAACCATTTCCGCCATCCGCGCCTGAACCCGGCGCGACGCTGTCCGGGCATCTCCCAGATATTCTACTGCCTTTAAATGCTGAGCATACATTACGTGCATATCTGCCTGCGCCATTTGCAGCCGACTGTAACCGGTATAGCCGATAATCAGCATGCCAATAACCGCCAGAACAACCAGAAGTAAAATCTTGTGCATAACCTTAAGATCCTTGAGCCACCCCATACTCTCTCCCCCTTAATCTTTTGACCCTTGCGCTGCTCACCAGAATTTCCATGCACATTACTTGATAAAATTGTTCCTAAAAACGACCTGCTTCCGAGACCCATAGATATTATTTTATATAATTCTGTTTCTTTTTATAAAATCCTGCTAAAAGTCAAAAAATTTCGGCATTATAAACGCTTCTGCCAACAGCCCTTGTTTTATACCCAGCTTTTATACTATACTAAGTACAGAAAAAGGAAGCGATGATGATGAACGAAAAAAATATCAAAATTCGTCCGGCTACCATGTCAGATATCCCGCCTATGACAGCTTTGCTGCAACTGTTGTTTGCGATCGAACAAGATTTTACGGCGAACCCAACCTGTCAGACCGACGGCCTGCGCCTGCTGCTGCAGGATGACCGGAACTTTGCACTAGTCGCCGTTGACGGCGAAAAAATTATCGGCATGTGCACGGCCCTGCGGCTGATCTCAACTGCCGCCGGCGGGTATAAAGCGCTGGTAGAAGATGTAATCGTTCACCCGGAATACCGTCAGCAGGGCATCGGCATTGAGCTGCTGCAGACGTTGGCGGCCTGGGCGAAAAAGCAAGGGGTTAAACGACTGGATCTGGTAGCGGTACATCATAACACCGCTGCTATCAGTCTCTATAAAAAACTGGGCTGGCAGTCTACGGAACTAATTATGATGCAAAAACCGCTGACCTGACGGCAATCGGCCCACGTCCCGACGAAAATCAAAGCACACAAAAACAGACCATGACAAGAATCCTTATCATGGTCTGCTTTTTTTGCCTCCGGGTTACGTCGGCCTGCTTTATTTAAAATTGAAACTGCTTTAACGAAAGCTGCATTTCCTGCGCCAATTTGGCCAGCGCGTCGCTGGCCGAAGCAATTTCCTGTGCCGAGGCCGATTGTTCTTCAGTTGCGGCCGAGACCGACTGCATTTCTTCGGCGACCTTTTTACCATGCGCATCAATCTGTTCAATCTCATGGGTAATGCCGTTGGCATCGCCGGCTACGCCGGTAACCGAAGTCGACATCGTCTGCACCTGCGCTGAAACCTGATGGACAATATCCTTGATCTGATCAAACATGGTCCGCAGCCCTTCGACTGATTCAGCGCCTTCAACCACGGCATTACGGCCTTCCTGCATAGAGCCGACCGCACTGGTCGTATCTTCCTGTATCACCCGGATCAGCTCGGCAATTTGCTGGGCGGCCGTTTGTGATTGTTCCGCCAGTTTCCTGACTTCTTCCGCCACGACGGCAAATCCACGGCCATGTTCGCCGGCCCGCGCCGCTTCAATCGCCGCGTTCAGCGCCAGCAAATTCGTCTGGCCGGCAATACCGGAAATCGTATCGACAATCGTGCCAATTTCCTGTGACCGGGCTCCGAGCTTATCAACCAGTTCCGCCGAAGAACTGACAGTATGCTCAACACTTTTGATTTTGCTGACCGAAGAATCTATGGCCTGACTGCCGGCTGCGGCTTGTTCGGCTGCCGAAGCCGAATTACCGGATACTTTTTCGGCCTCGCCGCGGATACCTTCTACCGACGAGGAAATCATGGCAACCGATTCCGTACCTTTAGCAATTGAACCTTGCTGCTGCTCCACAGCGCCGGCTGCGTCTGTCACCGACTGTGCCACCTGCGTAGCCGCCTTGGCGGACTGCATGGAACTAGCCGTCAGCTCCTCCGAAGATGCGGCAATTTGTTCTGTCGAATTGGCGATCTGCCGCATCAACTTGTTCAAACCGGCCCGCATCGCTGCCAATTCTCGCTCCACTTCGCCAAATTCATCGCCGCGATCCGTTTTTTGTTTTGTCAGCCGAAAATCGCCTTTTTGCAGACTCTGGCAAAGCTTGATCATCGCATTTAACGGCCGCGTAATAGCCCGGATCAGGGCCAGGCTCAGCACGATCAGCAGCACCAGCGCAACAGCGGTTTTAAGACTCATGGAAACAATCGCCGACCGGTTATCCGCCACATTCTGTTCATTAATTGCCGCAGCATTTTTTTCCGCCAGCTTCAGCAAACCGCCCAATCGATCGCGCAGATCGGTAGTATCCTGCTTGGTTTTACTATTATACGCCGCCAAAGCGCCCGCCGTATTGCCTGTTTCAGAAATTGCCACTACCTGCAGAATACCGGTTTTAAAAACAGTCCAGTTGGCTTTAGTTGCATCCAACTGACTGGCCGCATCCGGAACATTTATGGCCACTTTTTCATACGTAGCCCAGCCGGCTTCATATCTTTCTATTTCCTTATTAATCTCTGTTTTTAATTCTGGAATCCGGGCCGGATCGGAAATCGTCTGCATAGCCCGCAGCTGAATGACACGCATGCTGTCAATTTCGTCTCCCATCAG
This sequence comes from Megamonas sp. UBA1799, assembly GCA_002319815.1. Taxonomy (GTDB): domain Bacteria; phylum Bacillota; class Negativicutes; order Selenomonadales; family Selenomonadaceae; genus UBA1799. The sequence continues at coordinate 12,226 of DCFR01000048.1, read as the reverse complement.
GCGGATCGACTGCAATTTTTCCGAATACATCAAGTCCATATCTCGTCCGGCTTTATTCAAAAAAGAATACCCGGTAAAACCGATAACGGCCATTCCCAAAACTGCAATGACAACCAGCAGCACAATCTTATAGGCTACCTTGATATTATTAAGCCAATTCATGTATTCCACTCCTCTTATGTAACTTCCTTGCTAACGCTTTTATGCACTTACCTGCTGAAGATTCTTTTTCTCTTGCTTAGCCGTTGTCAGTGTCTGCAAGCCGGCTTCCACCAAAGTGCGAATCATATCTGATTGCGAGCGATTATAAAAAAATTCTTTTTTAAATGCATCCAGCCGCATTTCTATTTCTGGCGTCACGACAAAAGTCATTCTCTTAAGTTCTGTTGCCATAGGTATCACCCCCCTTTTCGGGTCTGAACTTATGAACCGATTTTATTGTAGTTCATAAGTTCAGAACTTGTCAATCCACTTTCCGGCTCATCTCTATTGACAGCACGTATGAACCTATGCATAATATGAACTAGAGGTGGTACAAAATGCCAACAAATAAGCCAAGATACACAATTATTGTTGATGATGAATTATTGGAAAAAATTGACGATTTTCGCTTTGAAAATCGCTATCCTAGTCGTTCTGCGGCTACATTAGAACTAATACGGCGCGGTATGGAAGCTTTGGCACAGCGAGAAAAAAATAAAGACAAAACGGTTTAAAAACCCACAAGAAAAAATAGAACTTGTAGTATTGCGCAAATAAAAGGATAAAAAAAGGCTGCCCGC
>DCFR01000048.1:0-11117 GCA_002319815.1 Megamonas sp. UBA1799 | reverse complement strand
GTCTCCAGTTTTAGAACTTATTTTATACTTTAAACTTCGCCACTTCATTCTGCAATTCCTGCGCGAGTTCAGCCAGAGAATGACTGGCCGAAGAAATTTCTTCCATCGAAGCCAGTTGCTCCTCGGTAGCCGCCGAAACACTCTGTGTCTCATCCGCCGAATGCTTGCTCAGCGTTTCAATCTTATCCACGGCATTGACAATCGTCTGACTTCCGGCCGCAATCTGCTGGATATCTGCCGAAATATGCGTAACGCCCCCGGATACCCGATCAACAACCTGAATGATCTCCCGGAACGAATCACCCGCTGCATGTACGACCTCGGTTCCGGTCGTTACTTCCTGCATGCCGTTTTTCATCGAAACAACCGCCTGATCCGTATCCGTCTGAATGGTTTTAATCAGTTCCGCAATTTGCTGCGCCGCTGTCTGCGATTGCTCGGCCAGCTTTCGCACTTCATCGGCTACCACGGCAAACCCGCGTCCCTGCTCGCCGGCCCGAGCTGCCTCAATCGCGGCATTCAGTGCCAAGAGATTCGTCTGCCCGGCAATACCGGCAATGACATCGACAATATGGCCAATCTCTTTTGATTTTTCCCCCAGCTTGGTCACTACCTGCTCCGAACTGCTGACCGTCTTGCTGATATGCTCCATTTGCTTAACCGCCCGATCCACAGCCTGATTACCGTGATCGGCTTTTTCAGCCGCCTCGCTGGAATGCTCCGAAAGCTGCTGTGCATTGCCGGAAATCTTTTGAATACCCTGTGACATCTCTTCCACAACAGCTGCCGATTCCTGCGAAGCTTCCGTTTGTTTTGTCGAAGCTTCTGCCAGCGATACCGCCGACTCTGCCACCTGTCCCGAAGATTTAGACGATTGCTCGGCACTCGCAGTAAGTTCCTCACTGGCTGCCGCCAGCTGCTCTGCCTGCGCATAGATCTTCTGAATCAGCTTCTGCAGCCTTTTGCGCATATCCACAAAACCGCGCGCCAACTGTCCGATTTCATCCTCAGAATTGGCGTCAACCACCCGATCCCGAAGATCGCCGCCCGCCAGCAACAGGCATTCATCTCGCATAGCAATGATTGGCGCCGTAAACTTATTGGCAATAACGCAAATTGCCAGCGCGGCCAGCAGCAAGCACAAAACTGAAATTCCCAGCACCGTTTTGCCCAAAACGTCCACATCATGCGTAAACTCACTCGCCGGCGCGGTAACCACCATCGTCCAGCGGCGATTGCCCGGCAGCTGAATCGGCGTGCAAATTGCCATCTGTTTTTCCCCGTCTAAAAAGCGATAAGTTCCCTTAACCTGATCTGCTGCCTGTCCGGCTTTCTGAAATAACTCCTTGACGCTGGAATCCAATTCTTTTTGCGGCAAATTCAGAGCCGCTTCTATTTTATTCGTAAGCAAGTTAATTTTTCCATTAACCTCAGGCTGCGCCGCATCCGCCAGCAAAAGACCCGATTCATCTACGACCATGCCATAACCGGTATCCAGATAATGTACTTCCTTTAGCATTTCCGTAACATTATCCAGCGGCACATTCCCCATAATAACCCCGGTTACCTGCCCCTGCCGCACGACTGGAATCGCCAAAATCACGACTAGTTTTTTAATCGACTTCGACATCATAGGTTCCGTAGCCACCATTTTTTTCGTTGCCACCGCCGTTTTAAAATACGCCCGGTCCGCATACGATTCTTTTTTATTCTCTGAAGTAAGCGCATTACCATCGGGAGCGATGTAAGCAATCGTTCCAAAAGTGCCAACCCGCTGCTTCATATCATGCATGGCAGCAACGATTCTGGGCATATCCGTCCCATCGCGGACAAAATCGACATCGGCAAAGCCTTCCAGCTCGCTTACCAACAGTTCCATGTCGCCTTGAATGCGGTGGCTGTAATCCGAACCGATGGCCAATGCCGTCGAATCCAGGCTCTTGCTCAATGCCTGGCGGGAAACATAGTAACTCACACCGGATAAGAATAACAAAACCAAGAAAATCAACGATAAAAAGACCATCAATAATTTAGTCCGTACATGTTGTATCTGCATAGTAAACCCCCTCATGATAAGAACATTGCAAAATTCCCCGCTGGATTCCCTCCCAAACATCCAACGCACACCCAACTTCTGGTGCCAATGCTTCTATATCCTGCACGCCCTGGCAATATGCCAATGGATATTCTTAAAGTCCAAGAACGATCCGGCGATAAAAAGAAAAGCAGACCCGCAACTTCACCTTTTATTATACAGACATATGGTACTTCACACAACCGCCCCATCGTTTCAATGTTATGTAGGTTTTAAGTCCCGCATAAATGCGTCTATGGTCAGTATTGGTAAAAACACAAGTTTTTAAAAAAAACAGTAAAAAAAACGGCTGCCGCACGGGCAACCGTTTTTTACATTATATTTTTATTTCAAAACTGGAACTTCTTCAAAGAAAGCTGCATCTCCTGCGCCAGTTTGGCCAGCGCGTCGCTGGCTGAAGCAATCTCCTGCGCCGAAGCGGACTGTTCTTCTGTAGCTGCCGATACCGTCTGCATCTCATCGGCCACCTTTTTCCCATGGGTATCAATTTGCTTGATCTCGTTGGTAATGCCATCCGCTTCCCCAGCGACTCCGGTCACCGATGCCGACATCGTCTGGACCTGCGCCGAAACCTGATGTACGATATCCCTGATCTGATCGAACATCGTGCGGATCTCTTCTACCGACTGCGCCCCTTCAACCACGGCATTGCGGCCATCCTGCATCGAACTGACCGCGCTGGCCGTATCGTCCTGAATCGCCCGGATCAGATCAGCAATCTGCTGCGCCGCCGTCTGCGACTGCTCGGCCAGTTTCCTGACCTCTTCCGCCACCACGGCAAAACCGCGCCCGTGCTCCCCGGCCCGCGCCGCTTCAATCGCTGCGTTCAAGGCCAGCAGATTCGTCTGTCCGGCGATCCCCGAAATCGTATCGACAATCGTGCCGATTTCCTGCGATCTGGCACCCAATTTATCAACCAGTTCTGCCGAAGAACCAACGGTATGTTCTACGCTCTTAATCTTACCTACTGATGCGTCAATTGCGTCACTGCCAGCCGCTGCATGCTCAGCCGCCGAAGCCGAATGCTCGGCCACACGCTCGGCCTCGCTGCGGATACCGTCTACTGAGGTAGAAATCTGCTCCACCGCCGTCGTTCCCTTAGCCACGGAGCCTTGCTGCTGCACCACAGCTTCCGCCGCGTCAGTCACCGACTGCGCCACCTGAGTGGCCGCTTTGGCCGACTGCATCGAGCTGGCGGTAAGCTGCTCTGAAGAAGCCGCAATCTGCTCGGTCGAATCCGAAATCTGCCGCATGAGTTTATTCAGCCCTTCGCTCATCACTGCCAGTTCCCGCTCTACTTCGCCGAATTCATCCTCCCGCTGTACCTTGCGCTCCGTCAAGCGAAAATCACCTTTTTGCAGCGTACGGCAGATATCGATCATGCCGCGCAGCGAACCGGTGATAGCCCTCATCAAAGCAAATCCCAAGAGAATCAGCAGAACCAGCGCCACACCGGTCTTCACCGTCATGGAGATAATAGCCGAACGGTTATCCGCCGCATTCTGTTGATTAATCGCTTCCGCATTGTCCCCGGCAATCTTCAAAAGCTGCGCCAAGCGATCGCGCAAGTCCGCCGTATCCTTTTTGCCTTTGCTGTTGTAATTGGCCAGCGCGCCGACCGAATCGCCCTTTTCCGCTAAAGCCATAACGCTCTGCATATCCACTTTGAACTCTTCCCAGTTCGCCTTTGCAGCAGCCACTTTCCCCTCGGCTTCCGGCACATCCGCAGCCAGTTTCTCATACGCGGCCCAGTCTTCTTCATAGTCCTTGGTTTCCTTGGCAATACTGGTCTTCAGCTCCGGAATCCGCACCGGATCAGCGATCGCCTGCATCGCCCGGACCTGAATGACGCGCATGCTGTCAACTTCCTCGCCTAAGATACGAATTGCCTGTAGCTTATGGGAATACATTAACTCCATATCCTGCCCGGCCTTATTTAGAAAAGAATATCCCGTAAACCCGATCAATGCCATCCCGATGACGCCGATAATTACCAATAAGGCAATCCGGTATGCCACCTTCATATTGTTCATCCAACCCACAATGCCAGCCTCCTTAAACTTTCCAAACTTTCCCAAATTTTATCGTACACATCTGAATGGTACCTGAAGGCGGCCCGCCTCCACATTGAAGCGAACCTCCCGCAGTGCTGTCCACACAAAATGCTGCGGCAGCTCAGATGATCAAGAAAAGAACAAAGCTCATACTTGTCTCATTATAGAGGATTTCTTAGGTCCCGACAAGCGACTCTTTACTACCACATTATAGTATTTTAGTCTCATTTTGCCAATATCTGGGCGGCATATAATGTCAAATCGGCATAATTAACTAATAAATATTATTTAAATTTATGATTGAATGCATTTTATTTTTGTATTGTGTCTTCTATAAAGAAAAGGATTTTATAAACTTTTGTCGAATGAAACAAATATGTTCTCCGGATGGACATAAGGAGTGAATAAGATGACAGGCACAAAAAAGATTTTACTGGCTGCACCCGATGCCGACAGCCGGTCCTTGCTCCGGAACATTTTTCATGACAATACGGCGCTGTATGAAGCCGGCAGCAGCTTTTCCGCGCTTATGTTCCTGCAGCGCAACCCGGATACGGCTCTAGTTGTGCTGCAGATTCCGCTGCGGTCTTCCGACAGCCTGGAAACACTGATTTACATTCGTCTTTCTCCCTGGCTGATCAACATTCCGATCGTGGCCTTGGCTGCGTCAGAAGACGAAAAGAGCCGGCTTCGCATACAAAAACTCGGAGCTACCGAAATACTGCCCTGGCCCACGCCGCCGGAGCAGCTGCAGCAGCGCATTGCCAGTTTGCTGCAGGCGCTCCCCCCACAAACCGGCGAACTTCCCGGCAGTCTGGCCCACCAGATGTACACGCTCAGCCAATCGGCTTCTTGCGGTATCTGCGTTTACGAACTGCTTCCCAATCATACCATCGAAACGATTTTTTTCAACCAGGCCTATGCAAGGCTGTGCGGCCGGACAACTGCCGAATACGCCGCCCTCGTCACCAACGGAACCGCCCTTAAACGAACCATTTATACCGAGGATCAGCCGCTTTTTCAAAAAATGATTGAAAGCATGACCACGAGTTTCCAGCCAGTGTGCAAAACCATCCGCCTGCAAGGAAAAGATGACAGTATCCGGAATATTTCCCTGACGGCTAAAGCCTATGCAAAATTTGACGGCCATATTCTTTTCCATACCATCAGTCTGAATCTTTCTTCCCCTGCATCCAGCGCCTCATCTTTATCGCACCGGGCACTGGGAGATAATGCGTTTGATCCGCTGACCGATATTTATAACCGGGAGACTTTTTCCCAGGAAACGACCCGGATGCTGAATGAACATCCCGGCCGCGAATACATGCTGGTGCTTTGGAACATCGACCGTTTTAAAGTAGTCAACGATTTGTTTGGTACCCCGGTTGGCGACAATATTCTGGTACAGACCGCCGCACATCTTCGTGATCAGCTGTTGGGCATTGGAACCTTTGGCCGGCTGGAAGCCGACTCGTTTGCCTTTTGCCTGCCAGCCGATCTTTTTGATCTTGACCGCATGCTCAAAGAACAGATTCGCCTCTGCTCGGGATTCGGCATTCAATACAATCTCATGATGCACACTGGTCTTTATCTAACCCGCGATCCGCATATCGGCGTAAGCCAGATGTGCGACCGGGCCCGCATGGCCTTGTCGACCGTTAAGGGAAACTATATCCAGCGCTACGCTTATTATAACGAAGATATGCGCCAAACCATGCTGACCGAACAGCAGATCCTCAATGATATGCATCGGGCATTAGCCGAAAAAGAATTCGTCATTTTTCTGCAGCCAATTTACAGTCTGAATTTTGATAAACCGATCAGCGCGGAGGTTCTGGTCCGCTGGCAGCATCCGCAGCTGGGACTGCTGCCGCCGTCGCAGTTTATTCCTTTATTTGAAAGAAACCGTTTTATTTCCGAGGTGGATCGTTATATTTGGGAATTAACCTGCAAATATATTGCCCGCCGGCAACAGGAGCAGCAGGCCCCCTTGCCTTTTTCCGTCAACGTTTCACGAGAAAATCTTGCTTCGCCAACGCTGGCCGACGAGCTGTTGGCATTAATCCGCAAATATCAAATCAAACCGTTTCTGCTGCGGCTGGAAATCTCCGAATCGGCTTATATTGAAAATCCTATACAGCTGATCCGCACGGCCCGTCACCTGCAGGAAGTCGGTTTTAAAATCTTATTGGACGATTTTGGCAGCGGCTATTCTTCCCTGAAAATGTTGAAAGATATTCCACTGGATATTCTCAAAATCGACATGAATTTTTTAGAAGACATTGAGCAATCTTCCCGCGCCGCCGCGATTTTGCTAGGCGTCATTCAAATCGCCCAGCGGCTGAATATCGTTACGATTGCCGAAGGCGTCGAGACTAAATTTCAATTAGACTTTCTGCGTACCACCGGCTGCGACAATATTCAGGGCTATTATTATGCCAAGCCGATGCCGGTGGAAAAATTTGATCAGTTTATGGTCAATCCGCCCCGAATGCTTTAACCGCTATAGACAGCAGCATGTCTTTACGCCAATGTACACAAAAAGACCTGGCCCCAAGAAATTGTTTCATCCCGGGGGCCAGGCTTATTTTTTACAATTATTTTTTAAACCTGCAGATCTTCTATTTTCGTACCGTCAATTTTACATAGAACCGCTGCGGCATCCTGCAAATAGAACACGACAAAATGTTCCATCTGCGCTGCATACATATCCCGCAGCTGCGGCATCAAGGCAAACATCGCATTCTTCGCGCCCGGATTATCTTCAAACACCGCCTTGCCGGTTACCCGCACCCAGGCAGCGTCTGGCCCGGTCGCCGCAATCTCAATCTGTGGATTTGTCTTCATCTGCCGACATACGTTTTTGGCGTCATGAGAACAAAACCAAACCCGGCCGTCATAGCGTACGACAGCGCCGAAAGGACGCACATGCGGTTTGCCGCCACTCTCGGTTGCCAGATAAAACACCTTAAATTCATGCAGAACATCGACCAAATCCTTCATCATCAAAAACCTCTTTCCCTTGAATATGCCTTACTCTTTTATATTAGTGCGAATAAATTCATTTTTCAAGGGGAAAAATATATCAACCCGTAAAATGTTCTGCGGCCTGCTGCTGGATCGCGGCAATATCGACATCATTGGCCAGCACATATACATAATCCCCGGCGGCCAGCCGCAGCGCCCCATCGGGAACATATTCTTCTTCACCTCGCCGCACATCAACAATCAGACTGTGCTTCGGCCACGCCAGCGCGTGAATAAACGCACCGTCCATTACGCTGCCCGCACCGACAACGACTTCCACAACCACCCGGCGACGCCGTATCGCCCGCTGCAGGCGGCGCTGAATCGCCAGTGACCGTTCCAGCAGCGCATCGTAAACCGGCTTACCCCGCGCCATATCGGTAACCAGGTAAGCAGCCATCGAAACGCAGATCAGCGCCAGCATATGCTGAAAAGAACCGGTCATTTCCATAATGAGAATACTGCCGGTTATCGGTGATTTGACCACCGCCGCAAAATATGCCGCCATCCCAAAGACAATAAAATCTACCGTATACGCCGGATCAATCAGGCCAAACAACAGCGCCCCTTTGGCAAAAATCGCGCCGCCCAAGGCTCCAAGCACCAACATCGGCAAAAATATACCGCCGGGAACCCCGGAGCCAAAGCAAAGCATGGTAAAACAAAATTTACCCAACAGCAACAGCAGTAAGAAAACAAAACCATAATCTGTCGTCACCAGCGAATCCACCAGCCGGTTGCCGCCGCCAAGAATTTCCGGCAGCACAAACCCCAGCCCTCCGGCAACAAAAAGCGGCAGCAGCGGCTTGGCCATTCCCCGCAGCGGCGACTGATCATACCGATCCAGAGAAAAAAGCAGCGCCCGGTTAAAACCCAGTCCCAAGAGACCGACAAAAAGCCCCAGCAGCAGCAAAAGCCCATAAAGCTGCATCGGCATGACCGGCAGCTGCCCCATATGGAAGACCGGTGCGCCGCCAAAAGCCAGCTGCGTCACCGCCGTTGCAATCACCGCCGCGGCAATCGTCGCCATCAGCACGAGCGGCGAAAAGTTTTTCGTGAGCTCCTCCAGACAAAAAATCACCCCGGCCAGCGGTGCATTAAACGCAGCCGCCAAGCCGGCGCCCGAACCAGCGGTCAACAAAAAACGTTCCTCCGCTCGGGAACGCCGGGCAATGCGGCTCAATCCCTGCCCGACACAGGCGCCCAGCTGTACGCTGGGACCTTCGCGGCCCAGCGACATCCCGGCGCCGATGGCCAGCACCCCGCCCAAAAATTTGGCGGTAAGCACCCGCGCCCATTCCATATGCATGCGCCCCAACAAAATCCCCTTGATTTGCGGAATACCACTGCCGGAACACATCGGCTCAATTTGTACCAACCGCCCAAGGACCCAAGCCAGACCCGTCAGAAACAGAAAGTAGCCTGCCGCCGCCCAAAAGCCCTGCTCTGCGATCCAGTTATAAAGCAGCGGCCGGATATTCTCGGATACCTCCAGCAAACCGCGAAAAGCGGCGATGACCGTTCCCGTCATCGCTCCGATCAGCATGCCCTCCAAAAAAAGCCGCAGGCGAAAATAGCGCTCGTCCGCAAAAATATCCATTGCTTTGAGAATTTTACTGCGCATGAAAAATCACCTGTCCAAAATTAATATAAAAACCAACCCCGGCAAAAACGCGAAAAAAAGAGAGCCTCGCGGCTCCCCTTCTTATTCAGCTGTAAACGGCAGTAAAGCGATATTACGAGCCCGCTTGATTGCAACGGTTACCTGGCGCTGATGCTTAGCACAGTTTCCCGAAATACGGCGCGGAAGAATCTTACCGCGTTCCGTAATGAAACGATGAAGCTTGGCAACGTCTTTATAATCGATCGAATCAACCTTATCAACGCAGAAACTGCATACTTTCTTACGCGGTCTTCTGCCTCTGTCACGTCTAATCACGATTTATTCCCTCCTTCAAAACGGAATATCATCGTCAGTTACCGGGGCGCCAAAAGAACCGCCTGCATTGCCGGCTGCCGGAGCAGCAGGCGCCGCTGAAGACATCGGTGCGTTCTGTGCGAAGTCGCCGCCATTATCGCGCGGTTTGGAATCCATAAACTCCATCTCGTTGATAACAACATCAGTCGCATACTTTTTCGTACCGTCCTGAGCCTCATAGCTCCGAACCTGTATGCGTCCCTCAACCAGAATCTGCCGGCCCTTGCGCAGGTTATTCCCGCAGATCTCAGCGAGTTTATCCCAGGCAACGAGCGGAATAAAATCCGCCGTTTGCTGTTGCTGATCCCCGCCGCCATTGCGGCCGAAGCGGCGATCCACTGCAATCGTCATGCGTGCAAAAGCTTTACCAGACTGCGTATAACGCACTTCCGGATCTCGCGCCAGACGACCAACCAAAATCACCTTATTCATTGGCAATGCCCCCCTGACATTTTATTCCTTCTCTTCTGCCGGCTCTTCAGCTGCAGCCTCTTCCGGGGCAGCATCCGGTTCCTCGGACTTCACGATCATATGCTTCAAAATTTCATCGGTAATCTTCATTACGCGATCCACTTCTTTGACGCAGGCCGGTTCGCAGTTAACATAAAACAGGCAATAGTATCCGTCCATGCAATCCTTGATTTCATAGGCCAGCTTTCTCTTGCCCCAGCGATCTTCCTTCACAATCGTACCGCCATTTTCTGCAATAAGCTTCGAGAACTTGGCAATCGCCGCATTCGTCGCATCTTCTTCCAGTGGCTTTACAATAAATATGACTTCGTACTTTCTCACGAAATCACCTCCCTCTTTGGACTTTGGCTCCCTTTTTCCAAGGAGCAGGGAAGGCTCAAAATAAAATTTCAAACCTAACTCGACTAAAAAATTATATCATTTCACCCTGCGAATAGCAAGGTAATTTTTATTCATTTATGCTATACTAAAGGAAATATTGATAAAATCTATCTGCGTCGGGAAGGTATCTATATGGAATATTGGAAAAAGAACCTTGGGATTTGCTGCTTTGCCTGCTTTATTGTCTCCATCGGCATGAGTCAAATGGCGCCGATTTTACCCCTCTATATTGCCGAAACCGGTATCACCGATCCGTCCGACATCGCTCGCTGGTCTGGCATTATCTTCGGAGCCAATTTCATCAGTCTGGCTATTGCTTCCCCCATCTGGGGACGCCTTTCGGATCGCTACGGACGCAAACCAATGGCGCTCCGCGCCAGCCTCTGGCTTGGCGTAATCATGATTGGCATGGGCTTGGCGCAAAATGTCTGGCAGATGACCGCGCTGCGGCTGATACAAGGCGCTATGAGCGGTTTCCTCGGCGCAATCATCCCGTTGGTCGCCCAGGAAACGCCGGAAAACAAATCCGGCTGGGCGCTGGGAATATTCTTTACCAGCCAGGTGTCCGGCGCTCTTATCGGTCCGCTGTTAGGCGGCTGGCTGGCAGAAATGTTCAGCTGCCGGCAGACCTTTTTCGTCGTCGGCGGATTTTGCTTTCTCGGTTTTATTGCCACCTGCTTTATTCACGAAAAGACAAGGCCGCAGCCGAAGGCAGCAGCCTTGTCTTTTCGTGAAGTCTTGACCAGTCTGCCGGATACCAGACTTATTTTTGGTCTCTTTATTACCACTTTCATCATGCATTTTTCGCTGATGTCGATTCAGCCGATCATTACCGTCTACATTGCCACGCTGATTCCCCAATCGGATCACATTGCGCTCACGGCCGGAGCGGTATTCTCCGCTTCCGGCATCGCCAGTGCGCTCTCGGCATCGCGCATCGGGCATCTTTCGGACCGCATCGGCCCACAGCGGGTTCTGCTGGCGGCGCTGATTGTCGCCGGACTGGTTTTCCTGCCGCAGGCTTTTGTGCGCACCCCGCTGGAGCTGGGCGCACTGCGCTTCATTCTCGGCCTCGTCACCGCCGGACTGCTGCCATCCATTAACAGCATGA
>DCFR01000052.1 GCA_002319815.1 Megamonas sp. UBA1799 | reverse complement strand
AAACCAACTGAACTACCGGGCCGTTAAAACTTTCATCGCCGTTTCAGCGACAAATATTATTATACAGATTTTCCGAAACCTTGTCAACGCATAAAACAAAAATCTGTAATTTTATTGCTTCATCAGGTTTCATCCTCATACTCGACATTATTTTCTTCGCACCAATCACGAGCGATGGCAATAAAGTAATGATGCAGATACGTTTGCCAGTGCGGCTCCATGCCCAAGCGGCGCAGCAAGCGCTCGCTGCGGGTCACGGCTCCTGCCCCCTGCAGCGCGGCCAACAGCTCATTTTTACTGTCGCTTCCCGTAAGCGTGGCGGCAAACTGCTGCAAAACCTGCTTCATATCAACATCACAGGCATTCGGCAAAGCCACATAACGCTGCCAGTCATCTTCAATCGAAAGCGCCCGTTCCAATTGATCCGCATCAGAAGTGCCTGTCTCCTCTGCTGCCGGGGACAACTGGTCGCCGCAGACGATGACCCGCCCTTCTGCCAGATCTACATAACCAGCAAATACATCAGACTGTTCCAAAGCATGTGCCAGATCCTGCAATTTAATTTTCAATATCCCTGCCCCATTTCTATAGAATACAATATATCAATTATAATAGAAGCAAAGATACATTTCAATTCATTATATATCAAACATTTTTTCTGTCTGATCCAAAATACAATCCCGGCGCTTTTTAGCGGCCGCAAAGTAATCATACACCGCTTGGCGATCCTGGCTCCGAATCGAGGCAATCACTTCGCCGAGAATGTTCTGCAGCTCTTCCAGATTTTGCACAATGGCATCGGGATTCGTCATGCAAATATCGGCCCACATATCAGAATTAGAAGAAGCAATCCGGGTAGTATCCTTAAAGCCGCCGCCGGCAAGCTTCAGACACGAATCCATATCGCCGGCGCTGCGGTTCAGCAGCGTAACCAAAGCCGCCGCCGTCACATGCGGCACATGGCTGATGAGGGATGCGCAGCGGTCATGCTTCCGAATATCCAGCGTAGTCAGATTGGCGCCAGTCAGCCGCAGCAGGGACAAAACTTTTTCCAACGCCGCTTTTGGCGCGCCGGTATCTTCGACAATTACATAACATTTATTCACGAATAAATGTTTATCCGCCGCCTGCACGCCGCTTTTTTCCTTACCCGTCATCGGATGACCCGCCACATAATAAATATCTGCCGGCAGAATCTGACGCAAGCCATTCCATACATACTGTTTGGTGCTGCCGGCATCGGTCAGAATTGCGCCTGACTTTAAAAACGGCAGCATCTTTTTTACCATAGGAATCATCTGCAGTACCGGCGTGCTTAAAAAAACAATGTCAGCATTGCGGACAACGGCGGCAATATCCGAGGACACCATATCCACAGCACCGCAAGCCAGCGCTTCTGCCATCGATTTTTCGGTGCGCGATATACCAGTAATATAAATATCTTCAGCCAATTTATCTTTTAAAGCCAGGCCCAAAGAACCGCCAATCAAACCTACGCCGACAATCGCTAAATTCAATTTCGCCATCTATGCTCTCTCCATTGCCCGGGCAATATTTTTTACCTCATGCATTACAAGTTCAAAATGCTGCGGCGTCAAAGACTGATCACCGTCACTCAGTGCGACCTCCGGATGCGGATGGACCTCGATCATCAGGCCGTCCGCACCGGCGGCAATCGCCGCCCGCGCCATAGGACGAACCATCTGCCACCGTCCGGTGCCGTGACTGGGATCGACCACAACCGGCAGGTGTGACAACTCTTTCACCGCCGCCACGGCGCTTAAGTCCAGGGTATTGCGTGTGAATGTTTCATACGTCCGGATCCCGCGTTCACAAAGAATGACATTTTCATTACCGGCGCTGACAATATATTCGGCTGCATTCAGCCATTCGGAAATCGTAGCGGAAAGGCCGCGTTTCAAGAGCACCGGCCTTTTCGAACGCCCAACAGCCTGCAGCAAACGAAAGTTTTGCATATTGCGGGCGCCGACCTGTAAAACATCCGCATACTGGGATATCATATCCACATCATTGACATCGACAATTTCTGTAACCACGCGCAAATCGTACTCCTGTCCAACCTGCTGCAGCATCTGCAAGCCTTCTTCCGCCAACCCCTGAAAATCATAAGGAGATGTCCGAGGCTTAAAGGCGCCGCCGCGCAAGAACTGTGCGCCGCCTTTTTTCACGGCCGCCGCCGCTTCCCGCAGCTGTTCCATACTCTCAACCGCGCACGGGCCGGCCATCACCGCCAGGTGACCACCGCCTATTTTTACGCCGCGCACATCCACTACCGTATCTTCCGGTTGAAATTCGCGGCTGACCAGTTTATATTTCTCGGTAATTCTCACAGTCTTTTCTACACCTTCCAACGAATTCATTTCCAGCTCGGCAATTACTTTTTTATCACCGATAACGCCGACGATGGTACGTGACTCTCCTTTGGATAAATGATAAGATAAGCCGGCTCTTTCAATTTTCTGTTCTACTTTCCGCAAGTGTTCTTCTGTAGAATTGGGGCACATTACAATAATCATGCTGCTTCCTCCTATTTTATGAAACATTTAAAAACAAATAAAAAAAGCCCGCCCCTCAACAGGGACGAGCGTTTAACCCGTGGTACCACCCTGCTTGCCGGAAAGCAAGCCTCTCATTTCAGGTACATACATACCCTAGCCTTTGATAACGGTGGCAATCCGGCGAGGCCTACTCAAGTTCAGCCTGCTGCTTGCAAGTGTATTTCATCAGCTTCATCTGCTATGTTTCACCTCGCCATAGCTCTCTGAAAGAATTCACTGCTTACTTCTCTTGCGCGTCGCATTTGTTTTTTGATATAAATCACTATAACAGTTTTCCTTTAGCATGTCAATAAAAAAATCATTTATTTTGTAACAATGCGCTACTGTGAGTAAACACTTGTTCATATATATTTTAATTATTGCATAATGTTACAAATCTTTGACCATGGCAATTTCATCACAATTAGGAAATTTTGGACAATCAATACAGTCTTTCCATACCTTATGCGGCAATTCCTCTTTCGTAATCTCGCAAAAGCCCAATTTCTTAAAAAATCCCGGCTTATACGTCAGCGTAAACAACTTTTTAATGCCAAATAACTGCCCCTCTTCGGTCAGCCGACGCACAATTTCCGCGCCAATTCCCTGTTGGACATTCTTTGGCAAAACAGCCATTGTGCGTATTTCGGCCAACTCGTTCCAAATAATATGCAGGCCGCCCACGCCAACAACGATGCCATTTTCTTCCGCGACAATCATATCGCGCAGTGTCTCATATAATGTATTGCGGGACCTCGCCAGCATAATGCCATCATTCGCATACGTATTAATCAGCGTATAGATAGCTTCAATATCATTAAATGTCGGTTTTCTATAAATCATAGTCTTCACACCCTTCGGCATAATGATACACACTTTTTAATATTTATGCAAGCAATATTTATTCCTGTTAACCGTTCATTCTTCCCGGCTGGGACACAACTCATTTAACGGACAATCGCCGCACAACGGCCGACGGGACTTGCACAGCCGACGTCCATGCCAGATCAGCCAATGATGCGCGTCCGACCATTTTTCCCGGGGAATCGCCTGCTGCAATCCTTTTTCCACGGCCAACGGAGTCTCCCCCACCGCCAGGTGAAGACGATTGGCAACGCGAAACACATGCGTATCGACCGCAATAGCCGGACGATGAAAAGCGATGCTGGACACCACATTGGCCGTCTTGCGTCCGACGCCGGGAAGCTTCAGCAGGCTTTCATAGTCAGCAGGCACTTCTCCTTGAAATTCCTGCATCAGCATGACGCAGGTTGCCATAATGTTTTTGGCTTTATTGTGAAACAAGCCGCAGTCACGGATCTCTTCTTCCAGCGCCGGCAGTCCCAGAGCGACAATATCCTTTGCTGTCGGCGCTTTGGCAAACAACCGGGCCGTAGTGACATTGACGCGCTTATCGGTGCATTGCGCCGACAAAATAACCGCAATCAGCAGTTCAAACGGATTGCGGAAAATCAAAGCCGGCTTCACGCCCCGATAAGTATCTTCCAAAATCGCCAGCATTTGTTCTTTGATCTTTTTGGTAACGCGCATAACCAGATTCCTCCCACCATAAAAGCTCCCTCATCAGAGGGAGCCTGGTTCATAAAAAACTTAATTTGTCAGACTGCGGATCGGCGCCGGAATACGGCCGCCGCGGGCAATAAATGCATCCGAACTATATTGATTGCGTACCGGTACAATCGGGCAATAGCCCAAAAGCCCGCCAAATTCGACAACATCGCCGACCTTTTTACCTGGAACCGGAATCAAACGTACCGCCGTGGTTTTGTTATTAATCATACCAATCGCCGCTTCATCGGCAATAATGCCCGACAACGTCGCCGCCGATACATCACCTGCAACCGCAATCATATCCAGTCCGACGGAACAAACGCAGGTCATGGCTTCCAGCTTTTCAATAGATAGACTGCCACGAGCGACGGCATCAATCATACCGGCATCCTCACTCACCGGAATGAACGCGCCGCTGAGGCCGCCAACATGAGAAGACGCCATGAGCCCACCCTTTTTGACCGCATCGTTTAAAAGCGCCAAGGCGGCAGTAGTACCGGGTGCGCCGCAGCTCTCAATGCCCATCTCCTCAATAATATGCGCAACGCTGTCGCCAACTGCCGGCGTCGGCGCTAAAGAAAGATCAATAATACCAAAAGGAACGCCTAAACGTTTCGATGCTTCCTGCGCCACCAGTTGACCAACACGGGTAATTTTAAATGCTGTACGCTTGATGCGCTCAGCCACTTCGGTAAAGTCAGCACCTTTAAGCTCTTCCAGCGCATGTTTGACAACACCTGGCCCGCTCACGCCAACGCTGACAACTTTTTCGGCTTCGCTGACGCCATGGAAAGCACCGGCCATAAACGGATTATCGCCGGGCGCATTGGCAAATATCACCAGTTTGGCGCAGCCAATAGCGTCCCGATCACGGGTAAGCTCTGCCGTGCGTTTGATAACCTCGCCCATTTCCCGAACACAATCCATATTAATGCCGGCTTTTGTCGAACCAAGATTTACTGAGGAGCAGACCAGCTCCGTAGTAGCCAAAGCCTGCGGAATGGAATCGATCAAAATACGATCGCCGGCCGTATATCCCTTTTCCACCAAGGCAGAAAAACCGCCAATGAAATTGATGCCAACTTCCTTGGCCGCTTTGTCCAGCGCCTCGGCTACCGGCACATACGTATCGGTTTTGCAGGCTTCGGCGACAATAGCAATCGGCGTAACCGACACCCGTTTATGAATGATGGGAATACCGTACTCTGCTTCAATATCTTCGCCGGTCTGCACCAAAAATTCCGCCGACGTCGTGATTTTATCATAGATATTCTGGCAAAACTGTTTGATATTCGGATGCGCGCAATCCCGCAGGGAAATTCCCATGGTAATGGTGCGAACATCCAGCTTATTTTCCGTAATCATACGGTTTGTTTCTAATATATCGTCAATCGTTATCACTGCAGCGTCCCCCGTTAATTATCAAATTTTATGCATTACATTAAAAATATCCTGATGCTGTGCTTTGATTTCCAGATTGATTTCTTTCCCCTTCTCACTCAAAATCTGCTGCAGTTCCGGCAAAGGAATTGTGCTGTCACTCATTTCGGCAATCATCACCATATTAAAAAAGCCATCAATAATATTTTGATTTATATTGAGGATATTCACATTATGCTCAGCCAAAATCGCGCTCACCATTGCAATAATCCCCACACGATCTTTTCCCACAATTGTCACGACAAGTTTCATTTACATTTTCTCCTTATTTATAAAAATATTTTACACATTATGTAACAGGAAGGCCATCTTCCTGAAACAAATTAGTATATTTATTATAGCAATGATTTCCGAAAAAACCAAGAGGCGATACTTAACAAAGATAGTTTTTTTATAATTTATTATTTTTCCCTGTCATTATGGAAATTTTTCTACTATAATTATGAGTGATATTAATATCATATTGAGGAGGTCTTTCAAATTGAAAGAACTGGGTTATTTTGATGGAGAATTTATTACGCTGGATACGGCAAAGGTCCGGCTTGAGGATCGCGGCTATGAATTCGGCGATGGCATTTACGAGGCATCCCGTATTTACAACGGAACCAGTTTTGCCTTAGCCCGGCATCTGGAACGATATCGGCGTTCTATGCGCGAGCTGCAAATACCGATTACCGACACAGATGAAGAAATGATTGCCCTGCACGAAGAGCTCATTCAGAAAAGCCAGATTAAAAATGGAACGATTTACTTTCAGCTTACCCGCGGTACCGCACCCCGGACGCATTACTTTCCGGAAAAAATGATGCCCCATCTTTCTATGGTAATCCGCGAATCCGCCGTACACAGTGATTGGCAGGAAAATGGCATCCATGCCTCATTGGAAGAAGATGTCCGCTGGCTGCGCTGCGATATCAAGACGCTGAATCTGTTGGGGAATGTACTGGCAAAACAAAGCGCCCATAAAAAAGGCTATCAGGAAGCGATTCTGTACCGCAAGGAAGCCAATCTCATTACCGAAGGCTCCAGCAGTAACTTTTTCTTAGTCAAAGACGGCGTACTGTGGACGCACCCGCTGAACAATCTGATTCTAAAAGGCGTAACTCGTTCCATTATTGTGGAAAAATGCGCGCCGAAATTCGATCTAACCATTGTTGAGAAAGCGTTTTCTCCGGAATTTGCTTATAGTGCTGAAGAGGCTTTTGTTACCAGCACAACCTTGGAAGTAACCCCGGTGACATTCATCAACCGTCATCAAATTGGCAATGGCGAACCCGGTAAAGTAACGCGGCAGCTTTTACAGGCATATCATGAAATCATCGCTCAAGAATGCAGTAAAAAATAAAAACAACGAAAAAAAAGTGTTATTTTTGTTTAATTTTCTTTAAAAAGCTGTCCCTTTGGATTGACAAGACATTTTTAAATCCTTATACTGTATTTATGATTGGATTTGCAAACTCAGTACCTTGTATGTCCATTATTGTTGTACTATAGTTTTTATATTGAGTCATGTGTATCCTGAATTCTTTTATGGGAGAGTGTTATTCATTATGGAAAAGAAACCGGTAAAAATCACGGAAACGATTTTGCGCGATGCGCATCAATCTCTCGTGGCTACTCGGATGCGTATCGGCCAGATGCTGCCGCAATTGGAAGCACTGGACAAAGTTGGCTACAATGCATTAGAAGCCTGGGGCGGCGCTACCTTTGACACCTGCCTGCGCTTTCTGGGCGAAGATCCTTGGGAGCGGCTGGATACATTAAAACAGCACCTGAAAAACACCCCCATTCAAATGCTGCTGCGCGGTCAGAATCTCTTGGGCTACAATCATTACTCTGATGATGTCGTCCGGGCTTTTGTACGGAAGGCATCACAGCACGGCGTAAAGATTTTCCGTATTTTTGACGCTTTAAATGATATTCAGAATTTGCGCACAGCTATTGATGAAGCGCTGCACTGTAAGGAAAAACCACAGGTGCAGGGCTGTCTGGTTTATACGATCAGCCCTTACCACACCAACGAAACTTTTGTTGAACTGGCGAAAACTCTGGAAGAAATGGGCGTTCATTCCGTCTGCATTAAAGATATGTCGGGTTTACTGAAACCTTACGTTGCCGAAGATCTGGTCAAAAAGCTTAAAGCTGCCGTTAAAGTGCCGATTGAACTGCACACGCATTATACAAGCGGTTTTGGTTCCATGACCTATCTCAAAGCCATTGAGGCCGGTGTTGATATCATTGATACGGCGTTGGCGCCGTTCTCCTGTGATACTTCCCAGCCCTGTACGGAAACGATGATTGAAACCTTGAAAGATACGCCTTATGATACTGGCTTGAATCGTCAGGAACTGACGCCGATTTCCAAACATTTTCTGAAAGTAAAACAGGATATTATAAAAGAGTTCAATCTCAAAGGATATTTTGACGTAAATCCGAATGTACTGGATTTCCAAATCCCCGGCGGCATGCTTTCCAATCTCACCAATCAGTTAAAAGAACAGGGTATGGAAGATAAATATCAGGATCTGCTGGACGAAATGCCGCGGGTCCGCGCCGATCTCGGCTATCCGCCGCTGGTGACTCCATCCAGTCAGATTGTCGGAACCATGGCAACTTTCAATGTCATGATGGGCGAACGTTACAAAATGGTGCCGAAAGAATTTAAAGATCTTGCCCGCGGAAAATTCGGCCACACCCCGAAACCGATCAGCACGAGTTTCCTCCACTCCATCGGCATCAAGGATTCGGAGATCATCACCGATTGTGCGATTGAGGATGCCAAAGAGAAAACGATGGAACAGTTCCGTGATGAATTAGCTGAAAAGGGTTATAAAAATGCCCCGGAAGAAGATATCCTTTCCTATGCTCTCTTCCCACAGGTCGCTGAAGAGTTTTTTCGCGAAAAGATGCGTTTCCTCAGTGCCAATCGTGCGAAGGAGCTCTTGGGTGAATTGATGAAAATCGACGACCCGCAAGCGCTCAAAGAACATCTGCATCAGGCATTAAAGAGTTAAACAATTAAGCAATTCGTTTCTATAAAACAAATATCCGCAGCCGGATTGAATCGGCTGCGGATATTTGTTTATCTATTCAGTATTTTGGTTCTCCTTTGGCGGTAAAGAAACAAGATCCGCCAATAAACTCACGTAAAATAGAATTATTCGGGATGTCTTCCTCATTGTTCATATCATCAAAATACATGCAAAAATCCAACAGGCGCTGGGCCCGGCTATATTCAGCGACATCCGAAGGCACTTGACGCAATAGCGGTTCCGCATATTTTTTCAAGACCGCCAACTCATAAATCAAGGCAGAATTAAAAACCGTATTGGCGTCTTCCTGAAACGGGAAAATATTTTTCTCTTCGCCGTCCCGCACATCCGGCCATTGGCGCAGGGTTTTCAGCGCGGAAGAATTGCGGAACTGGTAATCCCGGACCAAACGTCGAATGAGGCGCGCATCTGTCGTCGCAATCCGATTGTGCCCATCAATATTGAGCTGTGTCAGCGCACTGACATAAATTTTATATTTTTGATTTCGGGGAATAGACGCCGTAAGTTTTTCATTCAACCCATGAATGCCCTCAATAATGATCGGCTGCCGGCTGTCAATCTGAATCGGCAGATTACCGGTCCATTCGCGTTGACCAGTCACAAAATTATAACGAGGCGTAATGACGGCTTCACCCGCCAGCAGTTTCACCAGCTGTTCATTAAAGAGAGACAGATCAATAGCCTCCAGAGCTTCAAAATCATATTCGCCGCGCTCATTACGCGGCGTATCCTGTCGGTTTAAATAATAATCATCCAGTGAAAGCGAAATCGGATTCAGGCCGTTCACACACAATTGGATTTTGAGCCGCTGTGCAAACGATGTTTTTCCTGAAGAGGACGGTCCGGCAATCATGACGACGCGGGAATGAACGATACTCTGGGTAATCGCATCAGCAATCTCAGCAATTCTCTTTTCATGCAGAGCTTCGGATACCAAAATAAGATTCCCGGAGCGGCCTAAATGATTATAACGATTTAAATCAGGAATATAATCGCAATGTAAAATATTGGCCCAGCTCTTTGCATCTTCCAAAATCTGAAGCAACTTTGGCTGTTCGACTAAATCCGGAATGGCAATCCCCGCTTCCGGCGTCCGCAGCAATATGCCCGGCGGATAAAAATCTAAAGCAAATGCATCTAAATCTTTGGTTTCCCCCAGCATAGCGCCATACAAATAATCATAGACCTGCCCACAGTAATAAATACTGACGCGCTCCTGCTGCAGCGAGGAAATCAGATTAACTTTGGCAATTTGTTTCGTTTCTTTAAACAAACGTACCGCTTCAGCCCGGGGCAGGCTTTTCTTAAGAATCGGCCGATTCTCTTCAATGATAGCGCGCATTTTATTTTCAATGGCGCTGACAATTTTCCCGTTCAGTCCGCCGGCCAGTTGGATATCACAATACAGGCCCTTGTTCGCAAAAAAACGAACAATGACTTCGGCGGCAGGATAAAGTTCCGTAACTGCAGTTACTAAAAGGAAAACCACGGAGCGGCGATAAATCCGCTGCCCATCTTCGCTCGATAAATCAATGAACTCAATCGTCTGATACGCCCCTACCGGCGTTTGCAAATCCCGCAAAACAGAGTCCAGCTTAGCCGCGACAATTTTACTGGCATAATCCGGCTGCACTTCCCCGGCGATGTCTTTTAACATCATGCCGGCATCATATACGGCATGGTTCTTACGTGTAATCATCATATTCATCCCTGCCTTTTCTTCTGCTGCATACAAAAAAAGCCCAGAAAAGCTTTTATATTACTACTTTTCCAAGCTGAGAAACCCTATTAAAAAATCCACAAAACAATCTGGTACAGCAAGGAACCCATCAACGCCGTACAAGGAATTGTCAGCACCCAGGCCACCAGCATTTGCTGCGCTACCCCCCAACGCACCGCACTAATTCGTTTGGCAGTGCCGACGCCCATAATAGAACCGGCGACTACATGCGTTGTACTGACCGGTAAATGAAGCAGCGTTGCCGAAAAAATAACCATAGAAGAATTCAGATCAGCCGCAAAGCCACTGATCGGCTCCAATTTAAAAATCTTACCGCCAATCGTCCGTATAATACGCCAGCCGCCTAAGGCGGTACCAAAGGCCATGGCAACGGCAGCTAAAATCTTGACATAAAAAGGAACTTCAAATACATCGATATATCCGCCGCTCAACAAGGCCAGCGTAATAATGCCCATGGACTTTTGCGCATCATTAGAACCATGAGAAAATGCCATCATCGCCGCCGATACAAGCTGCAGCTTCTTAAAACGGCCATTAATCAACGAAGGACTGTAGCGGCCAAATATCCGAAACAAAATATTCATGATCAAACAGCCGCTGACAATAGCAATCATTGGTGACAATATCAGCGACAAAACAATCTTGCCAATGCCGAAAAAATTCAATCCGGAAGGACCTGTAGAAACCAGCATGGCACCGATAATGCCGCCGACCAGCGCATGTGACGAGCTGCTGGGCAAAGCCACCCACCAGGTCAGCAGGTTCCACAGAACGGCACCAGCCAAAGCCGCAATAATAATATGCTCATCTACATGCAAAGCCGATTTCACAATATCCGCGCCAATGGTTTTCGCCACGCCGGTACTGTACATAGCTCCCATAAAATTCAAAAATGCCGCCATCACAATAGCTTCACTCGGGCGAATGGCACGCGTTGAAACCGATGTCGCAATCGCATTCGCCGTATCATGAAAGCCATTAATGAAATCGAAAAGAAGCGCTAAGGCAATAACCGTAAAAATCAATAACTTCATCTCAGGCATATTTCATTACCACGCCGCGAATCATATCCGACACATCCTCACAATGATCCAGCGTCTCCTCCAGATTTTCCAGGATGTCCTTCCATTTAATAAGCTCAATTGGATCTTTCACCTTATCAAATAAAAACGCTACTTCATGACGATAAACGCGGTCGCCTTCACTCTCCAACTTACCAATCTTATGAGTAGATTCCAAAATCACGGTCTGGTTCTTTTTGATATCCTTCAGCAAGGAAAAAGCTTTAATAATCTCCTCGGTTGACTCAATGAGGAGCTTCGTCATGGATACCGCTCCATCCTTCGCCGGACCCGTCCGATACATAACAATCCGCTGCAAGGTTCCCTGCAGAAAATCGACTCCGTCATCCAAACCGTTGGCCAGTGCAAAAATATCTTCACGATCAATCGGCGTAATAAACGTTTGGTTCAACTTATCAATGATCCGATCATTTACCGCATCAGCTTCATGTTCAAGATCAATGATCTCCTTCATCTTTGCCTCAGCCTTGCTATAATCAAGCATCACTTCGTCCATCATTAAAGCGCCTTTATAAAAATAGCCCGCACTCTCCACGAACAGGTCAAAAAACTCTGTATCCTTGCGCTTAAAGTTAAACATGACGACCTCCCCGAATTTTGTTTGTAAATATACACAAATTTACTATAGCATTATTTTGCCAATACATCAATCGTAATTTTGCATTCAAAAAATAAAACAATCCTTCCCTTCATTTCCCACCGGCTAATTCTACCAGTTCATCATAATCCTTTTTCAAACGAAAATAGGCGTCGGCAATCTGCAGCGCTGCCAGAACGCTGATCTTATTCCCGGAAAAGCTGCGGGTTTTCCGCGCCACATCGCGCATATTTTCATCTACCATAGCCGCCAACTGCTGCACATAAACAGCATCGGCATCGCTTTTCAATGGATATTGCTCGCCAAAAATCTCCACCACGATTTTATTTTCCATTACGATCACCCTATATTACTTATTCTTCTAATTGAATTCGCTGCCCGAAACGGAAATTCCTTTTTTATCACACAAATAACGATCAGGGAAGGATGACCCTGATCGTTATTCTTTCATGCTCAGGCGCGCAGCTCCGCGTCAAAATCTCTGGTAACGGCTTCCATAATATGCGCGCAAGCCTCATCCACTTCGGCATCCGTCAGGGTTTTATCGGCGGATTGGAATTGCATGGCAAAGGCAAGGCTTTTCTTCCCGGCAGCAATCTGTTTACCGGTATACAAATCAAATAAGCAGACCGACTTAAAATATTTACCGGCATTTTTGGCAATCACCTGCTCGATTGCCGAAGCGCAAACCTTCTCATCGACCAGCATCGCCAGATCGCGGCTGATAGCAGGGTATTTCGGCAGCGGCTGATAGCTAAACTTAGCCGCGCTGTATTTCATCAGCGTCGCTACATCCATTTCAAAAATATACATTTTCTTTGTCACATCAAAGGCTGCCGCAACCGCCGGATGAACCTCGCCGACCGCAGCGATTATCTCACGACCCTTTTTAAAGAAAGCCGTTTTCCCCGGATGCATTGCATAGTGCTCGCCGCGCTCTACAGTATAATGCGTGATATGCAAACCTTCCAGCAACTGTTCCACAATGCCCTTGGCATCATAAAAATCAACCATTGCATTATTCTGCGCCCAGCCCAGCGGATCGCGGCGCCCGGTTAGCAGACCGGCCACCTTGATCACTTCATCCGGCTGCTCCGTAACCGGCAGCGCCTTCGGGAAAAAGACCGGAGCAATATCAAAAAGACGAATATCTTCATTTTTTCGGGAAAGATTGCGTACGGTATTTTCAAATATACTCGACAAAAGCGTCGTCCGGACCAAAGGATATTCATCCGTCAGCGGATTCATAATCGGAATCGCACACCGCAGCGGGCTGTCCTGCGGAACATTGAGTTTATCAAACATAGACGGATGCGTAAAGCTGAAAGAATTCTCCTCATCCATGCCCAGACTGCAAAAAATCGACTTCATCTGATCGATAAAAGTCTGCCGGTCACTCTGCCGGGCCATCATGACATTGCCCGCCGGCGTCGTCGAATCAATATGGTCAAAGCCATAAATACGCGCCACTTCTTCTGACAAATCAGCCATATACGCCACGTCATTTCGCCAGGACGGCACTGTCACTAAATAGCTGTCGCTGCCGGTAGCTTCCACTTTGAAACCAAGGCTTTCCAGAATTGCCGTCATCTTGCCTCCCGCCAATCGGGTTCCCAAGCGGTCATTGATCTGCTGCACCGTAAAAGAAACCTGTACTGGCTGCACCGGCTGCGGATAGACATCAACCGTACCAGCGCAAACCGTACATGCACCCATAGCCTGCAAAAGCTGAGCCGCCCGATTCAGCGCCCGCAGTGTCTGCGTCACATCGACACCGCGCTCAAAACGTCCTGAAGCTTCCGAATGCAGCCCACAAGCCCTTGAAGTCCGGCGGATACTCGGACCGTTGAAAGCTGCCGCTTCTAAAACAACTGTCTGCGTATGCGCAGTGATTTCCGTCTCCAGACCGCCCATAACGCCGGCCAAACCAGCCGCTTTTTCGGCATCGGCAATGACCAGCTCCTCTCCCCGCGCCTTCCGGGAAGAATCATCCAGCGTATGCAGCTCCTCTCCGGAAACAGCCCGGCGAACCTGCAGACAATGCCCGGCAATGGCATCATAATCATATGCGTGCATCGGCTGCCCCAGTTCAACCATGACAAAATTCGTTACATCAACGACATTATTGATAGCGCGAATTCCGGCGCTTTCCAGACGTTGCTGCATCCATACCGGGGACGGACCGATCTTAACATTTTTCAGCACGCGGGCAGAAAAACGAGAACAAAGATCAGCTGCGTCAATGCCAATTTGAAGCAGACCGGCCGCCGTGTCCGCATCATCCTCCTGGACCTGAATCAACGGCCAGCGCGGCTGATTGCCGGTCAACACAGCAATTTCACGCACCAGCCCCATAACGCTGAAGCAATCTCCCCGGTTTGCTGTCAGTTCAAATTCCAGAACCACATCGTCAAGCCCCAGAACCTTATTCACCGGCATGCCAATTGGCGTATCCGCCGGTAAAATATAAATGCCGTCTTGCTGTTCGGCTGTCAGTTTAGATAAATCGAGCTTCAATTCACCCGCTGAACACAACATGCCCATAGAAACCACGCCGCGCAGTTTTCCCTTGGCGATTTTCAGCCCATTTGGCAGGTGAGCGCCGACCAAAGCCACCGGCACTATCTGCCCCTCGGCGACATTCTGGGCACCGGTAACAATCGTCAGCGGTTCTCCGGCACCGACATTCATGGTACAGATCTGCAAATGATCGGAATTCTGGTGCTTTTCCAGTTTTTCAATCCGACCGGTAACAACCTTTTCCAACCCCTGATCGGCACGAATCACATTTTCTACGGGAATGCCGGCCATCGTTAACTTATCCGCCAACTCTTCGGGTGTTTCCAGAAAATCTATATAATCTTTAAGCCATTTAATGGATACCTGCATAATCAATCCCCTTTTCTTCGTTCAAATCAAAATTGGCGCAAGAAACGCAAATCATTATCATAAAAGAGCCGCAAATCATCAATCCCATACGATAACATTGCAATGCGTTCCACTCCCAGGCCAAAAGCAAAACCGCTCACCTGGTGAGGATCATAGCCGCTCATCTCCAAAACATGAGGATGCACCATACCGGCCCCGAGAATTTCCAGCCAGCCCGTTCCCTTACATACCCGGCAGCCTTTGCCATGACACATAACGCAGGAGATATCCACTTCCGCGCTTGGCTCCGTAAAAGGGAAAAAACTGGGACGGAAACGCACGCCTACATCCGGATTGAATATCTTATGCAGGAATAATTCCAAGGTTCCCTTCAGATCCGCCAGACTAATTCCCCGATCAATAACCAGCCCTTCCACCTGTGTAAACATCGGCGAATGCGTTGCATCATAATCATCGCGGCGATATACACGCCCAGGCGCAATCATGCGGATCGGCGCATTTGGTTCATGCGCCTGCATCGTGCGGGCCTGCACCGGCGATGTCTGCGTACGCATCAGAATCTCATCCGTGATATAAAACGAATCCTGCATATCGCGCGCCGGATGATCCTTCGGCAGATTCAAGGCCTCAAAATTAAAATAATCCCGTTCAATTTCCGGCCCCTCTTCAACCGTAAAACCCATGTCCATAAAAATGTTTTTAATGCGGTTCTGCGTCAAAGTAAGCGGATGTAAATGACCGACCGGCTGCATTCTGCCCGGCAGCGTAATATCAATTTCCTCACTGGACAAACGATCGGCCAGCTCACGAGCCTTTAACTCAGCATTTTTCTGAGCAATCAGCGCTTCCAGCTGCACTCTCGCCGTATTCACGATTTGTCCCACCCGGGGGCGGTCCTCCTGGCTAAGCTGCCCCAGACTGCGCAGCAAATTGGTGATTTCTCCCTTTTTTCCCAAATACCTGACACGGATGTCATTCAGTTCCGTCAGCGTCGCCGCATGTTTACGAATCACTTCAGCAGCTTCCTGTTTCAGTTGTTCAATCTTCTCATCCATACAGACCCTCCTAAAATAAAAAAGCCTCCGCCCCCGGCAAGGGGCGAAAGCATGTTTCGCGGTACCACCCTAATCAATACTCATACGCTTTAACGCAGCAAACGTCACAGCTACTTCCTTTCACTGCAAAGCTCAAAAGTGAACTTCGGTCTTCCGCTTTGATTCTGCTCCCAATCATGGCAGAACTCCCTGAACAAAGCCGCAAAGCCTACTCTCTTTCTCATTGCTATATTGCGTTTATTATAATACAGAAACCCGAAAAAGGCAAATCATCCTTTAAAATAAACGCCGACCAAATAACACAAAAACCTTTTTATTTCAGATCAGCGACTCAGGCGCTGCCGGCAGATGCGCCGTGCTGTTCATCAGTTCCAGCATCACATAATTCTCTTCCAGCCGCAGAATATTTACCGCCGTGTTATCCTGACGCAAAGACCAAAGGTAATGCAGCGGCATGTGCAGCGCCGCTGCCAAAATCGTACGGTTAATCGCACCATGGGCAACAATGGCAATTGTTTTGCCGCTTTCTTTGGCGCCAATCGCCCGTATTTCAGACACGGCACGCTGCTGCAGCTGCGCAAATGTTTCCCCATGCGGGACCCGCAGCTTATCCGGATGGCCGAAAAAATTCTGCACTTCTTCCGGCCATTGTTTGGCGATCGCCGCATAATCCAGACCTTCCCAATCGCCAAAATTCATTTCCCGTAGGGCCGGCTCCAAGTATAAAGGACATTGAAACCGTCCGGCAATACATTTTGCCGTCACGGCTGCCCGCTTCAAATCACTGGCATAAACAGCATCAACGGCCGGCAGCGGAAAATTCTGCGCCAGGCACGCTGCCTGCTTAATGCCTTCTTCTGAGAGCGCAATATCCGACTGCCCCTGATAGCGTCCGGTTTGGTTCCATTCGGTCTGTCCATGGCGAATAAGAATAATTTTTGTCATCATGGCTTCCTTTCCAGCACCTGCTGAAATGCCGCCAGCAAAATTTCATTTTCCGCCCGCGATTTTACAGCCACCCGGATATACGTATCGCCCAGTCCGGGATAATTGGCACAATCCCGCACCAATATGCCCTGGCGACGCATCTGCGCGGTAAATACAGTTGAATTCCGATTCTTACCCAGATCTATAAAAATGAAATTTACCGCCGGCACATAAACATGCAAAGTTGAGAATTGCCGCAATGCATCATAAAGAAAAATCTTTTCCCTCGCTACGAAATCACGGCTCTGCCGTTGATAGGCTTCATTTTGCAGCGCAGCAACCCCCGCTTGCTGCGCCAATAGATTCACATTCCAGGGATCTTTGCCAAACTCCATTTTCTTTACCGCTTCCGGCGCCAGCAGGCCAAACCCCAGACGCAGCCCGGGAATTGCATAAAATTTTGTTAGCGACTGCAAAACAAAAAGATTGGAATATTTCGCGGCCAAGGCGCGGACGGTATAGTTTTGCTCATCCGGCAGAAACTCAATAAAAGACTCGTCAACAATGACCGTTGTTCCCACCGCGGCAGCCGCCTGAATGCACCGTTCCATCGTCGGGCGCGTAATTAAAGTGCCTGTAGGATTGTTAGGATTTCCGAAAATAACGCAGTCGGTTTCCGGCAGACCTGCCAAGAGCGCATCCCAGCAAACCGCAAAATCATCCGCAGCCACCAAGGGAAAATAGGCAACGTCCGCACCAGAAGATAAAGCCGCCCGCTCATATTCGCTGAAAGAAGGTGCCGGCAGCAAGACCCGCTGCGGCCGGAATATATGAAAATACACATATAACAATTCGGCAGCGCCATTCCCCAAAACGATTTCATGCACCGAAACATCATAAAAAGCAGCAATTGCCGTTTTCAGCTCCCGTCCCTCCGGATCGGGATAATGAACGACCTGAGACAGATTTTGCTGCATCGCCGCCAAAATTTCCCGGGAGAGTCCTAATGGATTGATATTGGCGCTGAAATCAATCCATTCTCTTCCCGCTGGTTGCTCCGCATAGATATTTCCGCCATGGACAAATTGTCTTTCCAATATATTCACCTGTTTTCTATCGTATATCCGCCTGAGATCATTTCCACACACTGCAAATACTGAAGATGACGCCAACTGCGCGCCATACGGCCGGCTTTTTCCTCCGCCAAAAGCGGACTGGTGTCCGGCGGAAATAAAACTCCAATGATTGTGCCGCTGTGTGCAATATTAACCCCCAGAGCGCCTTGTTCACGGACGAAATGAAGAATACTTTCCAGATTGCGTTTGGGTAAAATAGACTGATTGGCCAGCGCGCTGCGGGTCGCTGCTTCAGCAATCGAAACCGCATCGCCCGGAGAGCGTAAAAGTGCCAATGCATCCTGTATCACAGCTTCATTCTGCAGATTCAATTCCTGCAAATCTTCGCGTTCATGAAATTTAAGCGTATCCACGGCGCCGCCGGTATCAAAAACAGCGATCCGAAAGCGCGGCAGATCGCCCATTCGTTCCAAGCATTCTCCGGTCATATGGTTCATGCGGACAATGCCGGCAAAAAAAACGCCGTCTGTCGGTTCAATCCCGGCGGCAATGCGGGAAACCTCTGCTGCCGATAACTGACGGCCAAAAGCAGCGGCGGCGGCAAAACAAACGGCCGCAATATCCGCGCTGCTGGAAGCCATCCCTTTGCCGATGGGAAGCTCGGAAACCAGCGATATGCCATAGGGAAACTCCGACTGGCCCAGATACTCTAAAACCCGCTCCAACGCCGCCTTCGATTTACTTCCCAAACCATCTTGTTCCCGATTTGCATCGGTAATTGTCACCCGGGTATAAAGATTGACCGGACAAGTAACTAAAAACGGAATTCCCCGCATCGTTCCCTGCACCAGCTCGCCACAGGACCCCGGTACTTTTGCTGTTATCTGCATCCCTGGTTCCCCTATCTGATACTATATGTAAAAATAACGCTGCCTAATAAAAAAGTAAACCAGACAACCGCTTCGTTCAACGTTGTAATGGCCCCATAGACATCGCCGGTAAGACCGCCCAGACGCTTCTCAACATAGTGCGCAAAAAACGCCGTAAACCCACTGCAAAGCAGTAAAGCGATAAAAGCCAGCTTGCCCCATGGCAACAAAAGCAGCAGTGTCGTCAGCGCCGCAAAAAGCAAAGACCGCCGGTTGGCAAACTCCGCAAAAGCCTTGCCCATACCTTCCGGCCGCGCATACGGATAAAGCGTAATCGCCGCCGCCATCATCAAACGAGCAATCACTGGGACCACAAACGCCGCCGACACCAAAAAATACGGAGCTGTATCCAGCAGCATAGCCCATTCAAACAGCAAGAGAATTACAAAGGAAAACACGCCGTTAGAACCCACCCGACTGTCTTTCATAATTTCCAGCATACGTTCCCGCGAACGCCCGGAAAACACTCCATCCATTGTATCCATAAATCCGTCGCAATGCAAACCGCCGGTCAACAAAATAGGCAAAATCAACAAACACACCGAAGTAAAATGCAAGGGAAGAAAGATATCCTGCGCCGGCAAAAAAATGAAGAACAGCCAGGCCGCCGCTGCATAGACAGCGCCCAAAACCGCTCCAATCAACGGAAAAAACTTAACGCTGCGCCCAAAATCTTCCATCGTCCAGTTATCCTGATGCACCACGGCAATACGGGTCAGGAATTGTAAGCCGATCAAAAAAGCTCTCATAAAAGCTGACCTCCAATCCAGCCGCCCACTGCCAGCAGTAAAAGAAACATAACCGTTACCAGATACATCAGACGGATCGCTTGCTGAATATGCTGCGGGCCCAAGGCATGCAGCGGTTCTCCCATATAAGTACGAAAAGAAGGCTGTCCAAAATAATAATTCAGCCCGCCTAAGCGAATTCCCAGCGCGCCGGCCACCGTAGCTTCCGTATAGCCCCCGTTCGGACTGGGATGTTTCAACGCATCGCGCCGCATCATGCGCCAGGCATTACGATAATCCAGTTTCAACAACCAGGCGGCAGCCACCAGCATCAATCCGGTAATACGAGCGGGAACGAAGTTCAAGACATCATCCAGCCGAGCTGCTACCCGGCCAAAATACAAGTACTTTTCATTGCGATAGCCCAGCATGGAGTCCATCGTATTGGCAGCTCGATAAGCAACTGCCAGCGGCACGCCGCCAAGCCAAAAGAAAAACAACGGTGAAATAACGCCGTCAACAATATTTTCAGAAATCGTCTCCACCGTGGCCCGCGTCACGTCTCCCACCGACAGCTGATCCGTATCCCGGCCAACAATCCAGCCAACCTTATGGCGCGCCTCCGCCAGATTACCATCAAGTAAAAAATTTTTGATTTCCCGCCCGGCTTCCGCCAGATTGCGCGGCGATATCATAAAGCTCAGCAGCAGAGCGGCGACGACATTCTCCAGCCATGGCGCAGCAAAGCTGGCGGTCAGCGTCAACAAGGCATCTGCCGTCATGTAGGAAATACTCAACACCAGACAGACAACCATCCCCCCGGCAAATAGTTTCTTTGCCGCCGTGTCTGCCTGCCGATAAAAAATTCCTTCTAAAAATGCGATCAATTTTCCAATGAGTACAACCGGATGAAACTTTGACCTTGGATCGCCAATCGCACAGTCAATAAGAAAAGCCCCAAAGCTGACTATCATTTTTTATTCCCATCCATGATCGCATGTAATTTTTCCATATTAAGATGCTGGCGCACCACATCAGCCAGTGCGTCATAACTATGCTGCTTTTCCGCGTACACATTGCGCGTATTTTGCAGTGCCGGCAACCCCTTCGCCACGCGCAGCGCATTCAGTACTGAACGGCGAAACTCATCATGATCAAAAACGCCGTGGATATAGGTCCCGAAAACCAAGCCGTCCAAACGCGCCGACCCTTCAATCTGATCACAAGGCCGATCCGCCCGTTTCAAAATCTGCAGCGGATGTTGATCGGCCGTCCCAAGAAAAGTGGTCTGTCCCATATGAATCTCATACCCGCGCAAATGCTGCGCCGTTATATTCTGTCCCATAAAATAAAGGTCATGACAATCAGCCTCTACCTGCGACGTCAATTTTTCGGCACTGAAAGTGGTCGTCATCGATAAAAAGCCTAAGCCTTCAATTCCATCATGTTCCGATTCCGTGTGGTGCGGATCATGGATTTCCTTACCCAGCATCTGATAGCCGCCGCAAATCCCAATCACAGGAATGCCGGATTCCAGCGCCGCCCGAATGGCCGTTTCCAATCTGGAACTGCGCAGGTACATCATATCTTCCGTGGTATTCTTGCTGCCAGGCAGCATGATAAGATCAGGCTGCCCAAGTCCCGCCGCCTCCTGTACATAATACAGGGATACATCCTCTTCGCCGGCCAGACAATCGAAATCGGTAAAGTTCGATATCTTTGGCGTGCGAATCACAGCAATCTTAATGTCGCCGCTGCTTGGATATTCCTGCTTTTCCTCCAACGAAACAGAATCCTCATCATCAATTCCCATGTGCTCAATATGTGGTATAACGCCTAATACCGGCTTGCCTGTCTTTTCTTCCAAAAAGTCAATCGCCGGCTTCAGCAGCGTTACATCACCCCGGAATTTATTGATGATGAGACCCTTTACCAGCGCCCGCTCTTCGTCATCCAGCAGCTCCAGCGTTCCGACCAGCGACGCAAGCGCGCCGCCGCGATCGATATCCGCAATCAACAGCACTGGCGCCTGCAGATATTTTGCAATCCGCATATTCACGATATCGGTGCTTTTCAGATTGACCTCCGCCGGACTGCCCGCTCCCTCAATGACAATGGTATCATAAGAAGCCTTGAGACGTTCCAACGCTGCCTTGACCTGATCAAAAAGCTTGACGGAGTATCCGCGATGGTACTCGCCGGCAGACATATTGCCAATCGGTTTGCCCATCAGAACCACCTGTGAGCAGGAGTTGCCGGTCGGCTTCAGCAAAACCGGATTCATATCGACTTCCGGAGCCAATCCGGCAGCTTCGGCCTGGGCCACCTGCGCCCGGCCCATTTCCCGTCCATCTTTCGTCACATAGGAATTCAGCGCCATATTCTGGGCCTTGAAAGGAACCACCCGGACGCCGTCCTGATAAAAAATCCGGCACAAGGCCGTTGCCAGAATGCTTTTTCCCACATGAGAACTTGTTCCCTGCATCATGATATAGTTTGCCATTCTTATGCCTCCCAATTTTCTGCCAGCTTCTTAACATCGACCGGAAGCCCGCAGACAACCAAATATACTTTATCAGCCGCTTTGGCTGCCCATTGATTTACAATACCGGCAATATCGCGGTATTCCCGTGATAAATGATTTTCCGGAACGATGCCGCCGCCGACTTCATTGGAAACAAAAATTGTTGTTCCCGGATTTTTTTTTGCCTGCGCCAGCAGTCGGTCCATCTTTTCCTTCGCCAAAGCATAGTTGTAATCCGAATCGTCGATAGAAGGCAGCGAGCAAAGCAGATTGCTGACATAGAGTGTCAGGCAGTCAAACAATACCATATCACAGCCCCTGCCCGCTTTTTCCAAAGCCTCATGCGCGTCAAACGGCGCCTCATAGGTCTGCCAACTGGCCGGACGGCGCTGCCGGTGCAGCTTAACGCGGAATTCCATCTCGGCGTCATAAATTTCTGCTGTCGCTATATAGCCGACCTGCTTGCCATATTTAGCCGCATATTCTTCGGCAAAACGGCTTTTTCCGCTGCGCGCTCCGCCGGTCACTAAAATAATCTGCCCCATATTCAATCGGCCTCTTTTTCATGCCGATACTGACTGCAAGCGGCAACAAAATGCCCGGCCGCCTGCGGGCAGCCGGCGAAATGTAAATGCAGATAGGAACCCAGAATATTACCCTTGGCATAACCGGCCGGATAGCTCTCTGCTTTCCGCATACGGCGGAAGGTAAACGCCCGCGGATATTCCCGTCCTGGTTCCGGAGGACACTCGGAAGAAAAGTGGAATTCATGCCCATGCAGAACCGTTCCACATGGTCCCAACACAGTATCCTGCAGCATTTCCGCCGCAACATAACCGACCGTCTGCAATTTTTTATTCATTTGGACCGTACCAGAAATGACCCCGGCCATAGGGAATGCTTCTCCTGAAAAATCAATCATCTTTTCCATCAGATACATAAACCC
The DNA here is from genome assembly GCA_002319815.1 of Megamonas sp. UBA1799. Classification (GTDB taxonomy): domain Bacteria; phylum Bacillota; class Negativicutes; order Selenomonadales; family Selenomonadaceae; genus UBA1799. The sequence goes on along the minus strand of DCFR01000052.1, from coordinate 79,030 downwards.
GCCGCATTCAGCATAAATGGGCATTCCGGCGGCAGCGGCCCGCTGCAGGGATTCCCGCATGCTCTGATTAGCATACAATGGCTGGGCAAACATTTCCGGAAAACCGCCGCCTAGAATCAAACCGTCAGCTTCCGGCAGCTCCTTATCTCTAAGCGGACTGAAGGGAATGATCTCAGCGCCCTGCGCTTCCAGCACCTGCAAGCTCTCCGGATAGTAGAAAGAAAAGGCTTCATCGCGAGCTACGGCAATGCGAACCCGCGGCTGAACCGTCCGCTCCGTTTCTTCCTGCACGCATAACGGCGGTGCACTAAAAGCCAGTTCGCGTATTTTTCCCAAATCAACCTGCGCGCCAATCGTGCGGCCAATTTCCGCCACCACAGCGGTTTCCTGTGCATTCTCCGTCACGGGCAAAAGGCCAAGATGGCGCTCCGGCATTGTCATTTTATCATTACGATATACAGCACCAAAGACCGGAATCGCCAGTTTGTCCAAAGCCTCCACAATCATATCCCGATGCGAATCAGACCCCAGACGGTTCAAAATCACGCCGGCAATGCGCACTGACGGATCATAATTTTTAAAGCCCAGTGCCAAAGCAGCAGCCGATTCGCCCATTGCCTTGGCATTAATGACCAGCAGTACCGGAGCGTCTAACAGTTTGGCAATGGCCGCCGTCGAACTGATACCGCCGCTGCCGCCGTCATAAAGCCCCATCACGCCTTCAATGACGGCAATATCAGCATCCTGTACCGTTCGCTGAAAAATTTCGGATAATTTATTGGACGGTACCAGCCATGTATCCAGATTATGCCCGGGCCGACCGCTGGCCAGCTCATGGTAACCAGGATCAATATAATCCGGTCCGATTTTATAGGACTGCACCCGCATCCCCTGCGCCCGCAGCGCGGCTAAAAGCCCGGTAACAATCGTAGTCTTGCCCGAACCGCTCTGCGTTGCAGCGATAACGATCCTCGGTATTTTTCGCTGCATAGCTCAATCACCTTCTGTTATCAAGTAAATACATAATGGCATTAATGGCTGAGGCCGCAATCGGACTGCCGCCTTTTGTTCCCTCAACGGTAATATAAGGAATACGGTTATTCTCCGCCAGCGCTTTTTTGGAATCGGCGGCTCCGACAAAACCTACCGGAATGCCAATGATCACGGCCGGACAAATATTTTCTTCTTCGGCCATACGCAGGACTTCAAACAACGCCGTAGGCGCATTGCCAATCGCTACAATGGAGCCGTTCAGTTTTTTACCGAAAGTACGCATCGCCGCCATAGAACGCGTGATTCCCTCTGCCTTAGCCATTGCAGCTACTTTTTCATCAGCAATAAGGCATTCGATTTGTCCGCCATAACGATGAAAAGACGGCTTATGAATGCCGGTACGCACCATCTCAACATCCGTATAAATATTACAGCCGGCCTTTAACGCCGTCTGCGCTGCGGCAATAGCCTGCGGATGAATCCGGATCACCGGAGCATATTCCACATCCCCAGAAGCATGAATCATCCGGGAATATACTTTTGTTTCGGCATCGGTCAGCTGCAGTCCCGCTAAATGCGGCGCAATAATTTCCATACTGCGGTTTTCAATATCCATTGGCTGTTTAATAAATTCCATCTTTTTTCCTCATTTCTTCGCTTGTTGCGCCACAAACGCCATGACTTCATCGAACGTCGAAGCCATAACATCGTAGGCAATGCGGGGGCGATCGATCATGACAACTGGCAGGCCCAATTCTTTGGCCGCTTCCAGTTTTGTATCCGTCCCGCCGATTTCTCCGCTGTTTTTCGTTACAATCACATCCGCCGCATACTGACGGTAAAGCTCGCGATTCAATTCCTTGGAAAACGGGCCTTGCAGGGCGACAATATTTTTTGGCGTAAGCCCTAGTTTTGTACATTCCGCCACTACTTTGTCCACCGGCAGAATGCGGGCGGTAATCGTATGTCCCTGCAAATAAGCCGACTCGGTAAAAGCCCGGACATTGCGGCTGCCGGTTGTAAGGAAAACATTCCTTCCGAACTCCGCCGCTTTCTTTGCCGCCGCTTCATAACTATCAACACAATATACTTTATCATAAAGGAAAGGCACGCTCTGTCGTTCATAACGGATATAAGGAACCGCCAAACGACGGCATGCCTGCATAGCATTTTGGGAAACATTCGCTGCATAAGGATGACTGGCATCTACAAAAACATGAACCTCATGAAGCTCCATATAACGAACCAACGCATCCTCATCCAGCGGCTCGTCATTAATGACCATGCCCGGATACGCCTGCAGCAGCTTTTCACCATAGCTGCTGACGACCGAAGCCGTCACTGGATAGCCAGCCTGCAGCAAGCGAGCCGCCAGTTCACGGCCGTCCTGAGTTCCCGCTGCGACAAAAATCATAACTCATACCCTCTTGGCGTGATCATATAGCCATCCTTGACATAAGTTTTACTATTGCCGATCAACACCATGGAAAACATATTGATATCTTCCTTCGTAAAATCACGCAAAGTTGAAATGACCTGCACCTGATTTGCCCGGGATGCATTATTTACAATACCGACCGGCGTATCCGGAGATTTGTACTGCAGCAGGATTTCACGCACCTCTTCAATATTCTGCACCCGCTTCTTACTCTTGGGATTGTAAAGCGCGATCACAAAATCCCCCTGGGCCGCGCACTCCACCCGCCGACGGATTAAATCCCATGGCGTGAGTAGATTACTGAGACTGATAACGGCAAAGTCGTGCATCAGCGGCGCTCCTAAAATGGACGCGGCGGCATTGACCGCCGAAATACCGGCAATGATTGCAATCTCCGGTCGATTTTCTTTCTCATATGTCAAGGCGATTTCCAGCACTAAACCAGCCATGCCATAAACACCGGAATCGCCGCTGGAAACAACCACGGTATTTTTTCCGGCAACCGCAGCTTCTACCGCCAGCCGGCAGCGATCAATCTCCTGCATCATCGCGGTGCCGATGACGGTCTTTCCCTCCAGCAGCGTCTCAATCAATTTGATATACGTATTATAGCCAGCAACCACTTCTGCCTGCTGAATCGCCTTAAGAGCTTTCGGCGTCATATCCTCCAAACTGCCTGGCCCAAGACCAATTACAGTTATTTTTCCCATACTAAAGCCACCGTCACTTTCGTAAATTTTGTTTTCTCTAATGCGAATCTGCCATGCGTTACGCAGCAAAGCGCCGCCGCCCCGCAGACATTGCCCACGCCAATTTGTTTCTTGACAAAAGAAGACTCCGGCAGCGCATACGCGTCAACTTGCGCCTGCAGCTCCGCGTTGCCAAAAAAACGAATGGGAACTCCCATTTCCTCCGCCAGCTGCAGCAGGCCGGGTTCATCCTGCTTGACCACCGTGCTGGCCAGCAAAGAAACAGCGGAAAGATCCTGACCAATTTTCTTGCAGGCCAGCGTCAAAGCTTCGCGTATCAACCCTACCGGCGTTCCCCGGCGGCAGCCGATACCGGCCACCAGCCGGCGCGGCTGCAAATACAAAAAATTGGGCTGCTCCGGCAAAGTCTGCGCGGTAATCAGAACGGATAAGCCCGGATGGGCCGCGCAGTTGCTGACATTAAACAGCCGAGGCCGCACGCCTTCGGTCGTCAGCGCCCGCATAAAAAACAGCGTCCGCGGCAGTTGATCATCAATCAGCCAGTCGATTTTCTTTCCTTCCAAAAGGCCGCTGTTCATGACCTGAATGCCGGCTTTAGGGTACGGAGAAAGTCCCAGCTTAGCCGCCATGGCATCAGGAGCCAGTTTTCCGTTCACATCCGTCGCCGTAGTAATCACCGGCTCGGCGGCAAAAATTGCAGCGATTTGCCGCGTGAGTTCATTCGCACCGCCGACGTGTCCGGAAAGCAGGCTGATAGCATATTTTCCCTGCTCGTCTAAAACGACAACCGCCGGATCGGTAAGCTTACTTTTCAAACACGGGGCAATCAGCCGAACGACGATACCAACCGCCATGAAAAAAATCAGCGCGTCATATTGGTAAAAAGCCCCCCGTACCGCTTTGCTCAGCGTATCATAGCAACGAACAGGCATCGCGGCTTCCCGGCCTTTCTTGACAAATATATCCGCCGACCCGTCCAGTTTCTGCTGCAATTCAGCCGCCAACTGCACGCCATGCGCAGTTGCCGCGAAAACAGCGCATCTCATTGCGATGCCTTCCGATACATATGACTGAACTCCGGCGCGTAGAGACGCGACAGCGAATAATCGGTATTCAGACAATGGCCGACAACAATCATGGCCGTACGGGAAATATCCTTATCCTTGATTTCTTCCACAATGGTTTCCAACGTAGCCCGAACAATTTTCTGCTCCGGCCAGGATGCTTTTTGCACAATGGCAATCGGCGTTGTCTTGTCATAGCCGCCGGCAATCAGCTCTTTGACGACATCGCCCAGCATATGGACGCTGAGGAAAATGCACATCGTCGACTGATGCTGTGCCAGGCTCCGCAGATTTTCACGTTCCGGCACTGGCGTACGCCCTTCATTGCGGGTGATAATAACCGTCTGCGATATATCCGGCAAAGTGTACTCCTGCTTGAGCGCCGCTGCCGTAGCCAAAAATGAGCTGACGCCCGGAACGACTTCAAACGCAATATCGCGCTTCTTTAAAGCGTCCATTTGTTCCTGAATCGCGCCATAAATAGCCGGATCGCCGGTATGCAGCCGTATGACCATTTTATCCTCGGCTACTGCTGCCGTGATCGTATCAATGACTTCCGGCAGCGTCATGGATGCCGAATTATAAATGACCGCATCCTTCTTGGCCGCATCCAACAAGGCCGGATTCACTAAAGAACCGGCATAAATAATCACATCGGCCGTTTGCAAAAGGCGCTGTCCCTTTACCGTAATCAACTCCGGATCGCCGGGACCTGCTCCTACAATAAATACCTTCATTAAATTTTCCTCCTATGCATTCTTTTTAATACAAGTCACGATATAAATCGGATTAATTGCTTTAGCCATATCATACGGACCAACCGCTTCCAGCCGATTGACCTGTACCTGCACCGCTTCATACGAAAACTGTGCCACATGCTGCCGCATATAAGCAAGACAGGAAGCCAGCGTCTGAATGGTAATACAGTTCAGCACAATCCGGCCACCCGTCCGCAGCTTTACAGAAACCACATCCAGAATTTCATGCAGCTGACGGCCGCTGCCGCCTATAATAACGGCATCACAGACCGGAATTTGCTCCAGCCCGGCCGGGGCCTCACTATGAACCGGCGTGAGATTCGTCACGCCAAACTTTTCGGCATTTGCCTGAATCAAGGCGATACCCGCAGCAGTGCGTTCAATGGAATACACATGTCCATCTGGAGCCAACCTGGCCGCCTCAATGGAAATAGAGCCCGTCCCCGCGCCAATATCAATGACAACAGCCTCTGTCCCAACATGCGCTTTTGCCAACGTTAGAATACGGATTTCTTGTTTCGTCATCGGCACATCGCCGCGAATAAAGTCCTCATCATCAATTCCCAAAAAATTCATTATCCTCTCACCACCATTATACAATGTGTTTCTTCCTTGACCGCCGCCGCATCCTTCAAGGTTGTGCTGACAATCGTCTCGTCTTCATAGGACAACCGCGCGCAAATCGATACGGCAGCCGATTCCGGCCAGCCCAGCTTCATGAGAAGCGCCGGAATCGTTTGGGAACTGTATTCCGTATCCGTGAGCAGACCCAGCATAGTCCCCGGCGCATAGCGCAGGGCATCATCCGGAGGGCGGCGGCCATGCATGCTCAATAGGCGGGCGTCATGCCAGGGAAGAGACAGCCGGGCAAACGCGAACTGAACGGAACTGATGCCCGGAATCACCTGAATCGCCGAAGCAGGAAACTCACGGCGCAGGGCATCCAGTAAAGAATAATAACCCGGATCGCCGGATACCATAACCACCACTTCGCAGCTTTGCCGCTGCTCGCGAATAAAACGCAGCACGCTCTCAATATCACCGGTAATGGGAAAAGTTGCCTGATCCCGCCGGGCGAAATCCGTCAGCGCCCGCCGGCTGCCAACTAAAACCGCCGCCTCCCGGATCGCCCGTGCTGCCGCCGGCAGCACATAATCCGGATTGCCCGGACCAATCCCTGCCACTACGATTTTATATTCCAATGCAAATCCCTTCCTATCTCTCTGGCGTGTGCGTCCATGCCTAAAATTTTTCCCCGCAGCGTTGCCATTACGGTACCAATCTGCATATCCCCAAACACATAACGTTCCGCCCGCAGACTGGCGCGTTCCGCCAGCACGGTATAGACCTGCAGCAAATTGTATTCCTCGATCACCGGCATTGCGTCCTCCGTCGTCGTCGCCGCCAAAATGCGCCGCACCCCAGCTGCCGGCATGCCCAGCGCGGCAGAATAAGCCGCCATGGCTTCCAGCCGGCCGTCGCCAATCCGGTTATGGGTGTAAAACACCCCGGCTGCCACTTTGGCCAGCTTGCCCAGATGCCCGAGAAGCATAACGCGCTTAATCTCCCGTTCCGCCGCAGCTTCCAGCATGAAACCAATAAAATTGCTGGTCTGAACTACGGCCGCTTTTGGCAAGCCGCACTGTAGGGCAATGTTTTCGCCAATTTTCCCCGGCACAAAAATCAAAGATTCAAAACCAGCCGCTTTGGCAACATCAATCTGCGGCACCAAAGAATTCTTAAAACCTTCTTCTGACATAGGACGCACCACGCCGGTCGTCCCGATCACAGAAATACCGCCGACTACGCCTAAAATAGGATTCAAAGTGCGTTTCGCCAGTTCTGTACCGGCCGGAATCGACACCTCAACCTCGCAGCCAGCCGTATCTCCCAAAAGTTTCTGTACAACATTTTTAACTAACTGCCGCGGTCCCGGATTAATTGACGGCTCCCCAGCTGGGACCGATAATCCCGGTTTCGTAACCGTTCCAATGCCGTCGCCCGCCTTAAAATGAATCCCGGCGCCGTCCGGCAGCAAACGAACAGTTGTAAACACCGAAACTCCATTCGTAATATCGGGATCATCGCCGGCATCCTTGATGATTTCCGCCTGCACGCCGCCTTCTACTGCCATAACAGCTTTGACGGGAATCTTGAGCAGCGTTCCGTCCAGCGCCTCCAGCTGCAGACTTTCACAATACTCACCCTGCAGAAACAACAAACCGGCTTTGACTCCGGCCGCCATACAAGCGCCGGTCGTATACCCGCAGCGCAGCTGCTTTTTTTTCAACACAAAACCCCCTGTCCATTCGGGCAGGGGGCAACACATACAAAGCTGCTCCACACCACCCGCCTATCAACCGTAGGCCGCCTATGCCGCAATGCATAGATCGGTGTCACGAACAGGCAGGTCTCCTGGCTAAAATCATCACACTTCCGGCCTTCCCAGGCAAATGCCCAGTGGCACTGACGAAAGCATTCATCTATACAGTGGCGGGACCGCGCCGGAATCACACCGGACTTCCCTATTGAGCTAAACAGCACCTGTTCTCATGATATAGTTATTATATCGCAGATTTACACGCCTGACTACAAAATCATTGTCAATTCAGTATTTTTATTTATTGCTTATTTAAAAAATCACGGCCAAAAACCGTTATCGTATAATAAAAACCGACTAAAAACGGAAGATACTCAGCAATCAACCGCCAGCAAACCGCTACAATACCAACGGTTCCCGCCGGAACTGTCGTGCTGAATAACAGGACAAAACCACCCTCCGCAATTCCGGACCCTCCCGGCGTCGGCATAAAATAAAGCAGCATATTCAAAAAAATCATCCGGCCCATGACCGCATACCAATCGGCATGAACACCCAACCCCAAAAGCAAACAGGGAACCACGGCATAAATCGCCATCAGCGACAAGCCCGACTCGACAAAAACGCGCAGCATTCCCCTCGGGGACGAAGCCAAAAGGCGCACGGCATGCTGCGTATCACGGTACATCGTAATAAACGTACGGCGACGCACCGGCGAAAGCTTACGGGCAATATGAACAGCCAGATGATCAAAAATATTAAAATTGATCGCTCCAACCAGCAAAATAATCACCATAAAGGCCGTCATGGAAATCACCATCAGCTTGCCATTGGAAATACCTGGTAAAATATTAACATCATGCATAAAGATAAACGGCAAACAAAGAACCAGAAACAAAATAGAAACGACAGTACGCACAAATACCAAAACTGTCGCCTTACCGGTGGGAACGCCGGCATGCCTTAAAAACATCAGCTGCGCGACAGCGCCGCCGGTAGCCCCCGGCGTCAGCAAAGCCAAAAAATAGTTGCCAAAAACAACCTGTACGGCCTGCAGCAAAGTAATATTTTCATTGGATATATGTACCAGATGCATCAGACGACTGCCATCTAAAAGCAATCCGACGGCAACAAAAAACACCGCCAGCGCAATGGACCACGGTTGAAACACGGTCAAATTTGTCAGCGTGTTAATGTCCACTGTGCAATAGATGACGGCGCCGGATATGCCAAAGACCAGCGTCAGCAAAATTGCCAGTCGCTTATAGAATTTACTCATCCACTAACTCCTTAAAAGAAATCAATTGCACATGATGATCCTTGATATACGCCATTACCTCCGGTGACTGCACCGAAGCTAACTCCTCTTCCCAATGATAATGCCAGTTATAAATATTGTCCAATGCCAAATTGTCAATTCCGGGATGCACCATAATTTCTGAAGTTCCCTCCGGCAATGCCCGCAGGATGGACAAAAAATACCGCTCATGCATATTGCCGCCCGCCAGCATGCCAAAAAAGGCTTGGGGAACGGCAATATGCGCCCGCGTCATCTTACGCCTGGCCAGACGCGCGCATGCCGTCAGGCCGCATTTGGCAACATACCTGCCCAGCGGCGCCTCATAGCCGCCTTTAAAAAAATAATCTTCTGCCGGCAGGCGCATTTTATATAATCCATGCTTTTTAGCCAGTTCAATGCAAATATCAATCAGCTTCGGCAGCACATGCAGATGCTGATGACTATCAATATGCGAAAGCCGAACGCCCAACTGTTCCGCGCGCGCAATCTGCGCGTCGCATTCCCGGTAGAGCTCCTCCAGCCGGATCTCCCCACGAAGAAAATGACGAATAAAAACTCCATGATCCGCAAAAAGGCAGCCGTTTTCGTCAATCAAACTGCGCACCTGATCCGGCGGCAGAACCGGACGCTCCGCTACCAGCGTCAGATGCGCCCCTACGCCAAGCCCTGGGTTACAGTGCGCCAGTTCCGCTGCTTCTTCTGCTGCTTTTCCCGCCGCCACAAACGAGGTACTGCGGATACAACCCTTTTGATATCCAGCTATAATTCCACGGTTGACTTCTGACTGCAGGCCGAAATCATCGGCATTGACAATTAAACGTTTCATAGACTTTTACCCCGAATCTATTATTCAACAAATTCCTCATGACTTGCATAAGCATTATGATTATGAATCGACTCAAAATTTTCACACTCAATTGAAAACCATTCAATCCCCGGCAAATCCCGCAGCATGAGCACCAAATCCCGCAGAATATCTTCGACAAACTTAGGATTTTCATAAGCCGTTTCCGTGACATACTTTTCATCCTCACGCTTCAACAGCGGAAAAATTGGACACGATGCCTGCTGTTCCATCCGCTGGGCCAGATCCTCAATATAAATGCATTCCCGCCCCGGTGCAAAACGAACTTTCACACGCATCAGCCCGCGCTGATTGTGCGCGCCATAACGGGAAATCTCCTTACTGCAGGGGCAAAGCGAAGTAAACGGCACCTCAACGCCCAAAGTAAACTGCATCGGTTCTCCCCGCTGCTGTTCACCGGCAAAAGAACAATCCAGATCCAGAAAAGAAGTTTTACCACTGACCGGCGCATTTTTTGCAATAAAATACTTGAAATCAATTTGCAGGCTGGCAGACTTTGCTTCCAAACGCTCCATCGCCTCGGTCAAAATCGACTCCATCTCATCTTCCGCTACCGGTTTCTGACTCCACTGATTCAAAATCTCTAAAAAACGGCTCATATGCGTTCCCCGATACTCCATCGGCAAAGAAACCGTAAATCGAATTCTGGCCAGGACCTGCTGAAAATCGCCTTTTTTTGTCTTAATCAAAAAAGGCAAATGGGCCTCATTGATTCCTACCCGCTGAATAACAATACCGCGTTGATCACGGCTGCGCTGTACATCCTTCAATTGTGGTCACTCCTGTTTTTCGTACGCAATCGGATCCATCACGCCGGCTTCGGCAAACCCACGCAGACGCAGGCGGCAGCTGTCACAAACCCCGCAGGCTTTTTCCCCGCCTTTATAACAGCTGTGTGTGAACTGCAGCGGCGCGCCCAGTTTTGTGCCCAAAAGCACAATATCCTTTTTGGAGAGATCCTGCAGCGGCGTTTCTATTTTGATTTTCTTGTGCTCAGCTACTGTTGCCTTCGTAGCAAAATCAGCCAGATTTTGAAACTTCTCGATAAATTCCGGACGGCAGTCCGGATACCCTGAATAATCCACGGCATTCACGCCAATATATATGTACGATGCGCCTACTACCTCCGCATAGCCCAGCGCATAACTCAAAAAGATAAGATTACGCGCCGGCACATACGTCACTGGAATATCATCGCGTTCGGGATTGCCCTCCGGCACGTCAATCGTCTGATCAGTAAGCGCCGAGCCGCCGATGGCATTCATATTAGTATCAATGATCAGATGCTTTTGAACGCCGAAAAAATCAGCGACCTTTTTAGCGCCGTCCAACTCGATACTATGCCGCTGATGATAATTAAAACTGATTGGATAGAGCTCCAGCCCCTTAGCCTGGGCGACAGCCATACAAACCGTCGAATCCAACCCGCCTGAAAGTAATATCACTGCCTTTTCCATATTTCGTTCCCCCTATATCAACCGCGCAGCGTCTGAATCGCCTGCCCGATATTCTTTGCTCCATAAACCGCCGATCCAGCCACCAGGACATTAGCGCCGGCAGCAATCACCTGCGGCGCCGTATCGGCATTAATGCCGCCGTCAACTTCGATATCCGCGGTTATGTCATTTTCCTGAAGCAACTGGCGCAGCCGCTTAATTTTTCTCAACATTGAAGGTATAAATTTTTGTCCGCCATAACCGGGGTTCACCGTCATGAGCAGGACCATATCAAGATCGCCCAGCAGCTCTTCCGCCATAGCTAAAGGTGTTCCTGGATTCAGCGCCAGCCCTGGCTTGCAGCCATGTGCCCGGATATCCTGCACAATACGATGCGCATGAACGGCAGCCTCGGCGTGAAACGTGATGATATCCGCGCCGGCTTTGGCAAACGAGTCAATCTGCTGCTCCGGATGTTCCACCATCAAATGAACATCAAACACAGCCTTTGATGTCGGACGCAGACGCTTGACCACTGACGCCCCCAGCGTGATTTCCGGCACAAAACTGCCGTCCATCACATCAAGATGAACATATTCTGCTCCCGCCGCTTCGATACGGCGTACTTCTTCCCCCAGGCAGGAAAAATCGGCTGCCAATATAGATGGGGCTATTTTGATCATGTATACTCACGCTTCCTCTCCGCTATTTCTTGTAAAATATTCAAATAAGCATCATACCGCACTGCCTGAATCTGACCTTCAGCTACCGCCTGCTTCACCAAACAATCCGGTTCATGGCTATGTGTACAGCCCCGGTAACGGCATCCGGTCAGGAAGGGACGAAACTCGGGAAAATAGCCCGCCAGCCGCAGTGGTTCAATTTTTTCCAATTCAAACGAACTGAAACCCGGCGTATCAACAATAAACCCGCCGCCGGCCAGCGGCAAAAGCTGGGCCAGCCGCGTCGTATGCCGTCCGCGTTTGATCTTGCTGCTGATTTCTCCGGTACGTAAATCCAAGGCCGGATCCAACGCATTCAGCAGGGAGGATTTCCCCGCGCCGGAAGGCCCGGCAAAAACCGAAACCCGATTTTTTAGCTGTTCCCGCAGTGCATCAATGCCCTCACCATTTTTTGTCGACGTCACGATGACCCGGTAGCCAATTTCCCCATAAGCCGCTAACGCCGCTTGCCTGCCTGCTGAATCCACTAAATCTGCCTTATTCAGACACAGCACAATCTCCGGAATTTCCGACCATTCCGCCAAAACCAGAAACCGGTTCACCAGCAGCGGATGCGGATCGGGTTCCGCGGCGGCAAATGTCACAATCACCTGATCGATGTTGGCTACACTTGGCCGCCGCAGCAGATTGCGCCGGGGAAGAAGCGTTTCAATAACGCCTGACTGGTCTTCCAGACGGGAAAAACCGACTTCATCACCGGTGACCACCTTGCAGCGATCTTTTTTAAAACGACCGCGCAATTTACAGGTAACTAATCCCGTTGCATCCTGAACATAATAGAAACTATTATAATTCTTTATGACCTTGCCTTGCTCCATAAACGCTCCTCTGACACTTCTGTCATCCACAATCCATCACGGACTATTTTTTCTTGTTAGGGGTCTTGCCCTCCGGCTCATTCGGTTTGACCGCCGGCTTATCATTCGACTTCACCGCAACGACAAAATCAACGGCGCTGCCTTCTTCAATCTCACTGCCCGCCGCTGGCGTCTGGCTGACAATAGTTCCTTCGGCCTGACGGCTGGCCTGCTTCACAACCGTGCCGGTCCGGAGTTTCAGCGATGACAAACTCGACTGCGCTGCATCCAGCGTTCCTCCGGTAAAATCAGGCACCCGGACTTTCTTTGACTTTGTTCCCTTGCTGATCGTAAGATCCACCGACTGCCCCTTCATGATCTTAGAACCGGCCCGCGGCGTCTGCGCAATGACCGTGCCCGCATCCTCTTCTGAAGAATACTTCTCATAAATGCTGCCAACCTTCAGGCCCATTTTCTTGAGCCGTTCCTCGGCAGCGCTGCGCGTCATCCCCTGCAGATCCGGCATTTCGACATCCTCGCCGCCCTTGCTGACATAAATCGTCACTAGGCGCTGTTCCTTGACCTTAGAACCTGCTTCCGGCGATTGTGAAACCACCTGCCCTGCCGGAACAGACTCATCATAAGTTTCGGCGACTTTGACACGGAGATTTTTCGCTTCCAGCACCTGCTGGGCCAACGCCATCGGTTTACCGACCACATTTGGAACTTCTACTTCGGCATTGCTCCAGAACTTTCCATAGGACAAGAAAGCGCCTACCAAAAAGCCAAAAATCAAAACCGCCAGCAAGCCAAAAATAAACTTTTTCGATTTAAACATTGATCCGGTTGCAGTTTCGTCCGCCGCCGTCATATCATATTCCTGTCCTTCGGCCACCCGCGGCATCATCTGAGTCGCAAAAGGATCGACCGCAGCCGGTGAAATCGCCGCGCCCGGATTCAGCATATCTTCAGCCTGACTAATTTCCGTCACGAGTTCCTCGCTGCTGGGGCGCTCATCCGGTTCTTTGGCCATCGCCCGCTGAACAATAGCTTCCACAATGGGCGGAATGGTTGCATCGAGCTGCCGCACCGAAGCCGGTTCCTCCTGCAAATGCTTGAGCGCAATGCTGACTGTCGTCTCTCCTACAAAAGGAAGCTGACCCGTAAGCATCTCATACAAAACGACTCCCAGGGAATAGATATCCGATTTCGGCGTGATTTTTGTCCCTTTAGCCTGCTCGGGAGAAAAATAATGCACAGAACCTACAACTGTACCATTATAAGTCATCGTTGAAGAAGTCACTGCCCGGGCAATGCCAAAATCAGCCACTTTGATCCGGCCGTCCGCCATGACCAAAATATTATGCGGTTTAATATCGCAGTGTACTAAATTATTCTCATGCGCATGAGCCAGCGCTTTGGCAATTTCCTTACCAATCCGCAGGGATTCGGCAACGGATAAATGACCTTGTTGCTGAATCCTTGTTTTCAGCGTCTCTCCCGCCACATATTCCATGACAATGTAATGCTTGTCAGCTTCCTCACCAACATCGTAAATATTGACAATGTTCGAATGGGAAAGCTTGGCCGCGCCCTGCGCTTCCCGATGAAACTTCTCAATAAACTCGGCGTCGCCAGCCAATTGAGCATGTAAAATTTTTACTGCCACCAAACGATCCAATACATTATCATGCGCTTTATATACATCTGCCATTCCACCGCCACCGATATGCTCCAAAAGTTCATAGCGATGGTCTAAAATGCCTTGTACCATGGTATTCCGCCCTCCTATATATCCAATAAACTAAGAATGACTTTTCTCGCAATCGGCGCAGCTTCCGTTCCGCCGAAACCGCTGTTCTCAACAATAATTGCAAAAGCAATCTGACGATTCGGCAAAGCTGCCGAGCCAATAAACCAGGCGTGATCCGCCCCAGCGGCATTTTCTGCGGTCCCCGTTTTTCCTGCAACCCTGATGTTGCGCACGGCAGCAGAAGTGCCGGTGCCATGTTCAACAACCTGTTCCATAAAACCGTCAATCAGGTTGGCCTGTTCCGGCGTATCAACCTTCAGCCACTGCGACGGCTGCGCTTTCCGCAAAACCGTTCCTGACGGAGTAACGACTTCATCAATCATATAAGGACGCATCATGACCCCATGATTGGCAAAAGAAGACGCCAACATAGCCATCGAGATCGGCGTTACCAGCAATTTACTTTGCCCGATGCCGATCTGCGCCGTATCACCCTTTCCCAGCCGGGAAAAATCCGGCAAATGCGGTGCGGTAGAAGCCATTTCGCCATCCAAGGATTTGGCAAAGCCAAAACGTTCAAAAGCCTTTTGCAATTTTGAACCTCCCAGCCGCATGGCCAGAGTGCCAAATGTTACATTGCAAGATTCCATCAACGCCTGCTTTAAATTAATGCGTCCATGCACTTCGCCATGACTATCAGCAATGGTATAGCCATTGCCTAAATCCAGCTTACCCGTACAATCAAAAATTTCCTGCTGCGTGGTAACGCCTTCCGTCAGAGCGGCATCCGCAATCAGCGGCTTGATCGTGGATCCGGGCGGATATAACCCATATAAAACGCGGTTCAAAAGCGGGCTGTCTGCCCGCTGCCGCAGATCCTCCCATTGTGCTTCAACATCCGCCGGGTCAAAGGAAGGGCGGCTGACCATAGCCAGGACAGCGCCGGTACCGGCGTCCAGAACCACCACGGCACCGCGGCGATTTCCCAGCGCCTCATACGCGGCTTTTTGCACCTTGGCGTCGATCGTCAGCCGGACATCATTGCCCTGGGAAGATCGCAGCAGCTGCGCAATTGGTCCCAACCGGCTGAATTCCTCCGAATCACCCGAAAGCTCCCGGCTGGCAGCTCCTTCAATGCCAGTAGCGCCGATCTTTTCTCCGATGTAGCCGGTAACGGCCGCCGCAGCCGCCGCATAAGGATATTCTCTTTCTCCTTCGGCTGAAGTGACCGCCAGCGAGCGTCCCTGCGCATCAAGAATGGCCCCGCGATGCACTTCTGCCGCCGCTGCCGTCCCCCGGTGGTTCAAAGGATTGACCGCCAGGGTATTCGCTTCAACAACCTGTATATATACTATATAAAGCATCAAACAGGCAAAAATTCCCAAAAGAAAAACCGTCGTCTGCAATATCCACGTATGTATATTTCGCCTACGCATGGCCATTCTCCTTTTTTGACAGCGCCGCCAACAAACCAAGCAAAATAAATCCGGATACCATCGAGCTGCCGCCATAACTGATAAAAGGCAGCGTTACACCGGTAAGCGGCAAGAATTTAGTAACACCGGCAATGATAATAAATGCCTGCAGAAAGAAAACGATGCCGCAGCCGGCAGCTAAAAGTTTCTGCTGATCGGCCTGACAAGCCAGCGCAATCAGAATGCTCCGGTAAAATAAAATTGCATAGCCGATCATGATCAGAATCACGCCTAAAAGGCCGAACTCTTCGCCAATCGCCGAAAAGATAAAATCCGTATGAACTTCGGGGATAAAACCCGGATGCCCATGGGCAAAACCAGTGCCCCAGACCCCACCGGCGCCAAAAGCAAACAGCGACTGCACGATCTGATAGGCCTGTCCATTAGGATCGGCCCAGGGATGCAGCCAGATAGCAAATCTGACACGCACATGCGCAAACAAGAAATAGCTGAACGCCGACGCCGCGGAAAAAAACACCATTGCCAAAAAAATATATGATTTACGCCCGGTCGCCATATATGTCATTAAAATCGCAATGCCAAAGAAAAGCAATGCCGATCCCAAATCCTTCGCCACAACAAACATCAGCAACGCCATGCTCCAAATCAACAGCAGCGGCGCAATAAAACGAAGCGGCGGCAGTTCCAGAAACAGAAACTTCCGGCTGGGCAGCGTAAGCAAATTGCGGTGATCCGCCAGATAAGACGATAGAAACATCACAATCAGGATCTTGCTGAATTCCGAAGGCTGCACTTGGAACGGCCCAAACACCAGCCAGTTCCGGCTGCCGCCAATTTCCGTACCCAGAACCAACGGCAGCAGCAGCAGCAAAATACAGGTAACTCCTAGTAAATATTGATAATGCAGCCATGGTCGGATCTGCTTGGCAAAAAAAACAACCAAACAAAAAACCAGCATGCCAATCAACAGCCAGCGCAGCTGGGGAATAAACAACACCGGTTTCAAGCGGGCGATCATCATCAGCCCCATACTGGAAAAAAACATAACCAGCGGAAACAGCAGTCCGTCAGAGCCGGGCAACCGCCGCTGCAAAAAAAACTGCACCAAAAAAGATGCGATAATAACTGCTGCCAGCCATGGCAAAAAATCTGTCTGCAGATGAGGATACTGCTTCAGCTCCAGCACCCCGGTTCCCAGCAGCAAAATTCCTGCTGGAAGCAGCAACAGCCGCCAATTTGCCCTATACATCATAAATCATCACTACAATAGCCGTAATATTATCATGACTCTGAGCCGCTAAAGCATTCTTGACCAGCGCATCAGCTTTATCCTCAGCCGGATCATTCTGTAAAATCTGCCGGATAGCCGTATCCGACAAAACCGTTGTCAGACCATCGCTGCAAAGCAAAACCATGTCCCCCGACTGCAGCGGAAAGCTTCCCGTATCGACAGTCAGATCGGCCTCCACTCCCACCGCCCGCGTCAGCACATTGCGGCGCGGATGAACGCGCGCCTCTGCCGGCGTAATCGAGCCATTATCCACTAAATCAGAAACCAGCGAATGATCCCGGGTGATTTGCTGCAAACAATCCTGATGCAGCAAATAGAGACGGCTGTCGCCCACATGAGCCCAGTAGCCTTGCCCGCGCTCCCGATGAAAAAGCGTAGCCGTAGTCCCCATGCCAGTATATTCGGGATGCTGCTGAATAGCCTCCAGCATGGCCCGATTGGCCTGCAGTACAACTCCCCTCAGAATTTGCTCGCTATAAACGGTATCCGGTGCCAGAACAGCCCGTGCCGTATTGACTAAAATCCGGCTGGCCACTTCTCCGGCAGCATGGCCGCCCATGCCATCGGCCACAATATATGTATCTGGTTCTATACAGGCGAGACTGTCCTCATTGGTAGGACGCGTCGTCCCTATATCGGTTGCTTGATACACTTTGGTCAAAATGCTCACCTCTCAAATCTCAAGATTACCCCACCGATACGAATGCGGTCGTTTGCCTGCAAATACGTTTTTTGCTGCAGGCACTCATCATTGACATAAGTGTGATTACTGCTCGCTAAATCCTCTATCACGAACAAATTATTAAAACGAGTGATCACCGCATGATGGTGAGATACAAACGTATCATTGAGAACAATATCATTATCTGGACTGCGGCCGATTGCTATCTCCGCTGTAAACGCAAACCTTCGGCCGACCAGCGACGCATCCGGTGCCTGCAATACTGTAAGGATTGCTTCGGCAGCAGTCGTCTCACGAACGCCGAACGCCGCTTTTCCTTTGATATCCCGTTGTATCAGCCGGGCCACTCGTAACACAAACATGAATAAGAAAAGCAGCATACCATATTGCAGCACGACACTCACTATTCGAATAAGAAATGCTGTCTGCACGTCAAATCACCTCATAAAGCAGGACAGTACTGCCGATCCGTATCCTGTCCCCAGCTCGCAGGCACACCGATGTAACCCGCCGGTCATCAACAAAAGTACCATTCAGGCTTTTAGCATCGTACAAAACATGACGGTGCCTTTCAAACGCAACATAAGCATGCAGCCGGGAAGCCTTGGTATCGGTCAGAATAAAATCATTTTTGTCCCGCCGTCCGATATAGATTTTCTTTTCACCAAATTCAAGATAAGAATCCAGATCCGGACCCTCGATTACCGTCAAAGATGCCATCTTATACTCGGTCGGCAGATTTAATGGCAAAGTAAATGCCGAACGATTCAGAACCAGCGTATGCTGCGTCTCCATTACGTCAACAGCGGCGGCTTCCTCATAATGTGAAGACACGCCGCACATACCCAAAGACAACGTCTGATCTTCCCGGAATGTCAGCTGCAATCGGCCATCCATAAATGTATCCGTCAAAATAAGATTTTTTTCGATAAAAAGATAAAGTTCATCCAACAATCTTTTGGAAGACAGCCGCTGATAATCCTCGGTCCCCATGCTGATCTCATAGGCATTGGGCACCTGACTGCCGCCGCGAGTCCTTTTACGACAGCGCTCCAGCTCATGGCCCAGCGCCTTCTCTATTTCCGGCGGCTCCAGTTCACTGCTGAATTTTTTATTAAAGAACCCTTCAATATGCTTTTCTAAAAAAGATTCCCATTTTACAAATCCCACTGACTCACTCCCCAGCCATACTTCTTCATTATAGGGCAGTCCCGGATACAAGTCAAAAAACGCATTCAGGGCTTTAAATGCTGGTTGCGCAGCTGTCCGCAGGCCGCCTGAATATCCGTCCCCATTTCCCGACGAACCGTGGCGGTTATGTGACATCGTTCCAACATGGCGGCAAACCGCTCGACATGTTCTGCCGAAGGCCGCTGCAAATGGCGTTCCGCCACCGGATTGATGGGAATCAGATTGACACTGGCCAGCTGATGGCGCAGCAGCTGACTCAATTCCCGAGCCGCTTCCTCGCTGTCATTGACGCCATCAATCAGAATATATTCATATGTCACCCGGCGCTTCGTCTGCTCGGCATAATCCCTGCCAGCGGCAACGACCGCCGCAATAGGATACTTTTTGTTCACGGGCATCAGCTGGGAACGAATTTCATCATTCGGTGCATGCAGGGATACCGACAAGGTAATCGGCAGATTTTCTTTTGCCAAAGCATACATCTGCGGCACAATGCCCGAGGTAGATAACGTAATGTTCCGATAGCCAAGATTCAGACAATACGGCTCATGAACCAGCCGGATAAAGCCCAGCACATTCTCATAATTCATTAAAGGCTCTCCCGAGCCCATCAATACCATCGTATCGACGCGCTCCTGCCCAGACTTTAAAAAATCATTGATAAAAATAGTCTGCGCCAACATCTCTCCCACCGTCAGATTACGCACTACGCCATGTACGGTCGAAGCGCAAAAAACGCACCCCATCGCACAGCCGGCCTGCGTCGATACACAAATACTATTACCATACGAATGCCGCATAAGAACCGTTTCGACAGCAACGCCATCGGCAAAGGCCAGCAGGAACTTTGTCGTCCGCCGGTCCGCGGAATCCCATCGGTCCAGCATTGAAGCTCGCTGTATGAGCAGCTTCTCGGCCAACTGCTCCCGCAAAACAGCCGGCAAATTTGTCATTACGGAAAAAGAATCCGCTTGTCGCTGATACATCCATTCGGCAATCTGACGAGCACGATAAGCAGGTACTTTCCAAGGGCGAAGCAACACCGTCAGTTCTTCTACTGTCAGACCAAAAATATTTTGCAATTTACATCCTTCTTTTCATCCGGGCAATAAAAAACCCATCGGTTCCATCATGCTGCGGATACAGCTGCACCATAGAATCCGATCGTCTCTTCACTGGCAAAAAATCCCCGGTTATTTCCAGTGCAAAATTGGGCTGTTCATCCAAAAAAGCACGAACCACGCCGCTGTTTTCTTCTTCTGTAATCGTACAGGTGCTATATACTAAAACACCGCCTGGTTTGACCGCCAAAGCAGCGCTCCGGAGGATCGCCAACTGCAATTCAGGCAGCGCGGCCAATTCGGCCGGCGTCTTTCGCCAACGGGCATCCGGTTTGCGGCGCAGCACCCCCAGTCCGGAACACGGAGCATCCACCAGAACGCGATCTGCCTGTCCCGCATATACCGCCCCAATCGTACGCGCATCCTGACATTTTGTTTCAACAATCGATACGCCCAGCCGCACAGCATTCTCCATCAGCCGCGCCAACTTTCCTTCGTAAATATCAACAGCCAGAATATGCCCTTGATTCTTCATCAAAGCCGCCATATGTGTCGTCTTGCCGCCTGGAGCGCTGCAGACATCCAACACAAACTCCCCCGGCTGCGGATCGATTACATGCGCTACTTGCATCGAACTTTCATCCTGTACTTGAAACAGTCCTTGCTGCAGTGAAGGCAGTGAGTCCAAAGCGCCGTGTTTTCCAAATAAAATCCCTTCCGGCGCCCAATCGGATGCCGCCGCTTCAACGCCCTCACCGGACAGCGTCCGCAGCAAAGCTTCTCGGTCCGTTTTCAGCGTATTGGTTCTGACCGACAAAACCGGTGCGGTATTATCAAAAGCACACAGCTTCGCTGTCTCTTCATACCCAAAAGCCGATATCCATTTTTTTACCAGCCAGACCGGATGCTGGGCCGACAGCGCCAGATACTGCGCCTCCTGGCCTTGTATTTTGGGAAAAACCGCTTTTTCCGGTTCCCGTACCGCCGTTCTCAACACCGCATTCACAAATCCTCTGATACCGGCATGTCCATAGCGTTTTGTCAGTTCTACCGCCTCATTGCAGGCTGCGGAAGCCGGCACCTTGTCCAAAAAAAAGATCTGGTATAAGCCCAGACGTAAAATTTCCTGAATCATCGGCGGCATTTTGGACAAAGGACGATTTACATAACGCTGCAGCATCCAATCCAGCGTATCTCCGGCTTTTACAATTCCATAAACCAGTTCCGTTACAAACCGCCGATCCGCTTCATTCAGTGCCGCGCGCCGCAGAGCCTGCACCAGCGCCACATTGGCATAAGCGCCATTGCTGTGAACTTCATGCAGCACTTTTATCGCTGTTTCCCGCGCTTTATCCATTCATTTCTCCTCTTTATCGAGCAATAATTTTTGTATTTCCTGCCGCACCAGATCAATATCCACATGCGTATTATAGCACGGCCCATTCGGCCGGATATTCAACACGCCAACCGCCGGCAGCGGGTAAACATCCTGAATTCCGCTTGTAAGATCACGTTCGCAGGCAATCGCCAGCACCGCCTTGGGCCGTATTTTTTTCACCGTTTGGCGAGCCAGCGTTCCGCCGGTCACCACAAAAAAGTGAAACCCCATCTCTTCCGCCAACGCCGTCAAAGCACCAATATCACAGCCCCCGCATCGCTGGCAGTTGGCCATAGGGTCTCGGGTAATCTTATGCGGACAAGTAGCCAGCTGTAAACAATGCGGTGTAACCACCAGCAACCGGTCGGCCGGCACCTTTATATGCTGCTGATGAATGATCTGATTGCTGACCTCGATGAACGAGCGTTCAATCTTCCGCCGATTAAAGCCAAAAATCTTTCCCAGCATAATCGCAATGGGAAAGAGCAAATTGATCAACGCATAGGTCCGCCGCTGAAACATCGATAAAAATGGCAGCCCCAGAATCGCTCCGACAATACCGGCGATTCCGATTCCAATCGCTAAAAATACCCCGGCAAAAAGGATGCCCAGCACCAGCGGCAAATAACTGCTGATCTCCCGCAGGCCCAGATAACTAACGCGCCAGACTGCCCAAGCCAGAAAAGCCATGACCAGCAAACTGACAGACAGCAGTGCGATAAACAATCGTTTACGCGGCCGTTCACTAACATGCATACGATCTACCATAACTATCCCTCATTTTATCCGAAACACGCATGCAATGGGATTGCATGCCCACGCAAATAATCTTTTGCCGCCATGCGTTTCTTATTCGGCGCCTGCAGCTCAAGAATTTCCAATAGCCCCTGCCCTGTGCCAATCAGCATGCTCTCGGCGGTAAAAGCAGCAATCTCGCCCGGTTGAGCCGCAATGGTCTGATCCGTAAGCCGCGTCCGCCAAATCTTAAATTTAGCGTTGTCAAACGTACAAAAAGCGCCCGGCCAACTATCCAAAGCACGCACCAGATTGTGGATCTCCTGCGCTGATTTTGTCCAATCAATACGGCCTGTATCCTTGGTCAGCATTGGCGCATAATTGGAAGCCGCATCATTTTGCTTCTCCCGCACCAGAGTTCCCTGCTGCAGCGC
Organism: Megamonas sp. UBA1799; assembly: GCA_002319815.1. Classification (GTDB taxonomy): domain Bacteria; phylum Bacillota; class Negativicutes; order Selenomonadales; family Selenomonadaceae; genus UBA1799. Next base: position 56,645 of record DCFR01000052.1, on the reverse strand, counting down.
CTCAATCGTGCGCAAAAGCAGTGCCGCCCCGCGTTCCATCAGCGCATCATGCAGTTCGTTCATATTCATGTCCGGGCCGATCGGCAGCACATCCTTCAGCAGCATGTCGCCCGTATCCAATCCAGCATCCATAAACATGGTCGTCACGCCCGTCTGCGCTTCGCCATCCATAAGGCATCGCTGCATAGGAGCCGCGCCGCGGTAGCGGGGCAAAAGTGATGCATGTACATTAATACAGCCAGCCGGAGGGATATCAAGAATACGCTGCGATAAAATCTGCCCAAAAGCCACAACGACAATCAAATCCGGCTTGAGCTGCTCCAATATAGGCACAAAGCTCTCATCTTTAATTTTCACCGGCTGATAAACCGGTATCCCCTGCGCCTGGGCAAAAACCTTGACCGGCGAAGGCTGCAGATGCTGCCCACGTCCGCGCGGCTTATCCGGCTGCGTAACAACACCGATTACCTCCGTCACCGCAGTCAGTTTCTCCAAACAGGGAACCGAAAACTCCGGCGTTCCCATAAAAATGGTTCGCAGCTGCTTCATTTCGATTCCTCCCGGCGCAAACTCTTGGCAATATCAATAAAAAGCGTCCCGTCCAAATGATCCAATTCATGTTGAATGCACCGCGCCAAAAGCTTTTCTGCTGTCAGCTGTCTTATCTTGCCGTTCCGGTTCATGTATTCAACCGTCACTTTAGCAGCGCGCTCCACATCGCCAAAAATATTAGGTACGCTGAGACAGCCTTCTGAATCAACATCAGACCCTTCACGCTCGGTAATCACCGGATTGAGCAGCTCCACCAGCCCGCTGCCCACATCAATGACTACCATGCGTATCGGAACACCGACCTGCGGCGCTGCCAGTCCAACGCCATTGGCTTCATACATCGTCTCCGCCATATCGTCCAGAAGCTTTTTCAGCTTTGTATCAATTTTATGAATAGGCGTGCATACCTGCTTCAACACCGGCGCCCCTGCTTTTTTTATCTCCAACAATGCCATGACCGTAAATCCCCCTTACAAAGTGATATCCTATAAATTCTATCATACATAGACGCAAAAATCCAACCTTGCCCTCACTATACACGGCACAGATGAAAATTTCATAAAAAAGCTGCCACATCTCTGTGGCAGCTTTTCAGTATACGTATGTTACTTACTGCAGTAAAGCCAGCACGGAAGACCGACTATGCATGTTCAGCTTCGCAGCATAGAGCGCCAAGGCATTCTGCGTCTGCGAAGATTTAAGCTTCGTTACCTCCGAAGCAAGATCCGTATCGCCCATCGTCGAAGCTGCCGCCGTCAGGTTTGTCTGCTGCGTCGTGTAGTTCGCCGAGGCGGATGACAGATTCTGTTGCGCCGCACCAATATTCGTCGATTCATTCAAAGCCTTGTCCAAGGCTTTATTCACTGTATCCAGCGCACTGGCAATGCCCTTCTGCGAGGACAGATCAATGACCGACTTGCCGTTCTTATCCGTCAGGCCGAGACCTTGAGCCGTCATATCACCCAAGCGGGTATTCGTATACCCATGCTCGCCTGCCACAGTAACCTGCTGCGATCCATCCAGCAGCGACTGCCCATTGAACTTAACCGATGCATTGTCATTGACTGCCGCAATCGTCTGATTGACATTTTTACCGATAGCAGCGATATCACTCTGGCTGTTGGTACCATTCGCCGCGCCCATCAATTGCTGCTGCAGTGAACTCAGCGCATCCACCGTTGAGCTGACGCCCCCGGCTGCTGTCGACAGCATAGCATTCGCCGTCTGTGTATTGCTATTGTACTGCGCTGAAGCATCAATATTAGAATACATCCGCACCAAAATAGAATATGCCGACGCTCCGTCCGACGCGGAAGGATACTGCGACCCGCTGGTAATCTTCTGTATACTTTTTGCCGACGCTGCCTGCGTCTGATCCAGCTGACGAAGAGAACTTAATCCGTTAATTGCACTCATGATATCCACCTCCTGCGATCCATGCAGTATTTTTTCTTACACTTTCAACTATAGTTATCTATACTTATTATACATCAATTACTTACCTTCTGGCAATGACTTTTTTACTAAAAAACGGTGTGTTTTCCACTGCTGAAAAAACCGAAAAATCATTTTTGGCCAAGTCTGCGGCGGTTGATTTTCAAAGAACAAAAAGATAATAGGAATCACCAGCAGGGTAAATACCGTAGAGGTCAAAAGCCCGCCAATAATAACCCAGGCCATGCTGGCGCGCGTCTCGGCTCCTTCCGTAATCGCCAGAGCCGTCGGCATCATGCCAACCATCATCGTGATCGTCGTCATAAAAATCGGCTTCAAGCGGACTTTTCCGGCTTCTACAATTGCATCATATGCCGTCAGCCCACGGTCCATAAGCGTCAGCGTATAGTCCAGCAGCAGCGTACCATTTTTGGCCACAATACCATCCATTACCAAAAGGCCGATCAGCGAATACAAATTCAATGTATTATGGGTAAGAAACAACAAGAAAATGGCTCCGATAAGTCCCAGCGGCAAAGAAAACATACGGATAAAAGGCGTGCTCATCGATTCATATAAAACCGCCAGCAGCATATAAATCAGAACCAGTGCCAGACACAATGCCATAAAAAGTTCACTGAACGTTTCATTCATCTGCGTAGCCTGCCCGCTGAACCGATAAGAAACGCCTTCCCCTAGATTAGCCTGATCCAGCAGCTTGGTCGTATCCTGAATCACATCATTCAGCGGGCGTCCGACTAAATTGGCCCCAATAGTAATCGAACGTTGTTTATCCACCCGCTGGATGCTGACTGGTCCTGTACCATTGCGGATTTCGGCCACATCGCCCAGATACAAAAGTTTTCCGTTGGCGCTGAGCGGCACCGACGCAATATCGGAAATTTTAAAACCATCGGCATTCATAAAACGTACATAGATATCCGTATCCTGCCCGTCATTCAACGCATCATTGGCAATCGTCCCCGCGGTACGTCCCGTAATTGCCGAAGAAAACGCTGTTTCTACATCCGCTAATGAAGTGCCATAACTCTTTAACCGATCGCGGTCTACCATCAGCTGAATTTCCGGTACGCCTTCCGTATAGGAAGAATTGATATCCGTCACGCCTTCAACGTCATTTTGCAATATTTTCTGCACTTTGCTCGAAGCGGCATTCAATAGATCAAAATTGTTGCCGCGCAGCTCCAGCTGCATCATCCCGCTGCCGGAGCGGGCGTTGGTGCTGCTCGATACGCCGGCGACAGACGACTGTGTTTCCGACACCATCACATCGGCATATGGCAGTTGGGATGCAAACGCCCGCACCTCATTTGTAACCGCCCAGACCGACCGACTGCGATCCTTGCGATCATAGAGCTGCACCTTGGCCCGCCCCTCATAATCATTCGTGCCGCCCGCATTCGTCAAATAATATTTAATCTCCGGAATCGTCCGCAGCTTATCTTCCAGCCGCAGCATCGTCTGATTGGTTTGCTCTACTGAGCTGCTCACCGGCAGCTGCACCAGCACCTGGAAACTTCCTTCATCTGTCTGCGGCATATATTCTGATCCCACCAGCCGCAAAGGGATGAAGGCAATTGACAGCAAAAAAATGCCAAAGCAGGGCAAAAGAATCTTTTTCGGATGCGCCAGACTCCAGCGCAAAATATGGTCATAATGCTCGATGGCTACCGACTCAATCCGATCCATGACCCGCCAGATTTTCCGATCCGTTGGTTGAAACCCATTTTTAAAAAACCGGGAAGCCAGCATCGGCGTCAGTGTAAACGAAACAAACAAAGAAAACAGTCCGGCAAAAACAATCGTCAGTCCAAACTGACGAAAAAACTGCCCAGTCATCCCCGACATAAAAGCAATCGGCATAAACACAGCAGCATCGCATAAAGTAATGGCAATGGCCGCCATGCCGATTTCGGTACGACCATTTTCTGCCGCCGTTGGCGCATCTTCGCCCATCTGCAAATGCCGGGTAATGTTTTCCAGCACGACAATCGAATCATCGACCAGAATGCCGACGCAGAGCGTCATACCCATCAGCGACATCATATTGAACGTAAACCCGGCCATATACATCACAAAAAAAGTTGAAATCAACGATGTAGGAATAGCAATCATAACCGCTGCGGTCGAGCGCCAGCCGCGCAGAAACAAAAACAGCACCAGTCCCGTAGTACAAAGCCCCTCGATCATTGTTCCCATCGTATTATGCAAAGATTTCTGCACATAGTCCGCATCATTACTGACCACGGTAAACTGATAATCCGGGTACGTTTTTTGCAGCTTCTGAATGTTTTTCATAACATTCGCCGCCGTTAAAACAATATTCGCATCACTGTTTTTATAAATGCGCATAGATACGGCGTCCTGCCCGTTCACCCGGCCATAACGACTGATTCGCGCATCCTGCTCCCGCACCGTAGCGAAAGCTGTCAGCGGTATATTTTGCCCCGCCGTATTCGTTACTTCAATTTTTTCAATATCCGCCGCCTTTTTGTACTGGGCGATCACGCGCACATCCGTGCGCGAAGTCTCCGTGTAAACAGAACCGGACGGCAGCAGCTGGTTCTCCGCATCAACCGCCGCCACAATCTTATCCAGCGTCAGTTTATACGCAGCCATCTTATCTTTATCAACTTCAATGGCAACTTCCTTATCTCGGCCGCCGAAAAGCTCGATCTCCGATACGCCGGACGCCTGTTGAATCACATCCTGAAACGTATTCTGCGTCTTGGAATAAATCACCGACAAAGGCTTCTGCGACGTGATAGCCAGCTCGACAATCGGCGTTGCGTTCATATCCCGCTTGATGACTACCGGTTCTTCAACCTCATCTGGCAGCTTGCCGCGGATTGCATTTACTTTTTTCGTCGCATCAATCGCCGCCGAATCCGCATTGGCAAAAAATTCCAGTTCCAAAGTAATCCGGGCTTTTTCATAGCTGGCCGTCGATGTCATTTTCTTGATGTCTGAAACCGACGAAAGAGCATCCTCGACCGGCTTGATGACCTGTTGTTCAATCGACTCCGCATTGGCGCCCGGATACTTCACAGTGACCGTCACATAAGGCGTATTCAAGGCCGGTAGGAGCTCAACTCCGATGCGATAATAACTATATAAACCAAGCACAACAAAAAAAGCCACAATCATCGAGATACCAATCGGCCGCTGAATAGAAAAACGGGTGATATTCATGATGAAGCCCCCGTATCATCCACCTGAATCTTCATGCCATCCTTCAAACGATCCTGATTCGTCAGCGCCACCACTTCACCATTCTGAACCCCATCAATGATCTCTTCCGTCGTATCGTTTAAAAGACCAATTTTTACATCCCGCTTTTCTACCGTAAGATCATCTTTTACAATATAAACCGAGGTAAGCCCATTCTTCTTGATCACAGCTTCCTTCGGCACAAAAAGCGTCTGCGGCCGCTGCATGACATCCACCTGCGTGTGCGCGAAAAGGCCAGCTTTAATTTGCGTCTGCGCCGGATCCAGTTCCAAACGGGCCGTATAAGTTTTAGCAGAATCATCCATTGCGGGGCTCACATAAATAAGCTTTCCGGAAAACTTCTGTCCCAAAGCATCAATCGTTACCTCTACGCCAATCCCCGGCAACAAAACAGCTGCGTCATTTTCGGAAATTGTACAATCCACGTAAACATGACTCGTATCAACCAGAGAAAAAACCTTGGTTCCCGCCGTAGCAATCGCGCCGACTTCAGCCGCCCGATAGCCAATGATGCCATCCCTCGGTGCGCGCAGAATCATATCCTCGCGTTGTTTGCGAAGTGCATCCGTACCATAGGCCGCTTTATCGATAGCCAGCCGTTTGGATTCCACGCTGGCCGGTACATCGGACTCCCCCGCCTGATTTTCCAAAATCTCAAACGCCGCTTTACTGGCCATATAAGTCTGTTTAATCGCATCCAGAGTATCTTGTGAAATCGCTCCAATCGAATACAAATACTGGTTCCGCTCATATTTCTGCCGCTGAACCTCATAATCATCCTGCGCTTTAAGATAATTAGCATTATACGTTGCTTCCGCCTCAACCGCATCAGCTGCCGCTGCCTTGGTCACCGCAATATTCTGCCGGATGGAAATATCCAGATCGCCAGTATCCTGAACCAGCAGCACATCGCCGGCTTTGACTGCATCCCCCAGCTGCGCATTAACCGCCATGATTTTCCCAGTATACTTTGGTGCCAGAGCAATATTCGCATCAGCCACTATTTGTCCGAAAAGCAAAACATGCCGCATCATATCAGCGCGCTCCACCTTATAAACAGCCACCAATGGCACGCCGTTCTTCGCCTGCGGCCGGGTTCCCTTTCCATGTTGGATACCAAAAAATATATACATCAAAACAGCCGCCAACAAACAGCAGCCGCCAATGACCATATAACGTTGCTGACGCGTCATGGTTGCTAAACGATGTCTCATCCCAGCCCCTCCAATAGATCAACAATTATAGCATTCAGTATAGATAAATCGAATTAAAAACGCATTAATATACCTTAGTGAATACACGTTTATCAAAAAAATGCCACAGCTAAAATAGCTATGGCATTTCTCTATTATGGAGTCAAAAAACCGCAACACCTGCATCTTTTGACTTATGCATGGTGGAGATGAGGAGAATCGAACTCCTGTCCGAAAGCATTGTTTCAAGGGTTTCTCCGAGCGAAGCTCATGATTTAATCTAAAGTCTCAAACGCCCACAAGCCGGCTTCTGTGACCCGATCTCGATAAAATTTCCCATTCAAGCCTCCGAGAATTGGCTCTCAGGTATCCCGCGATTGGCCTCTTTTCCACTTTCGCAGGAATAAGTGGAAAGAGGTTAGCATTAAGCTGCTAAAGCGTAGTTATCGTTAGCTTTTATATTTAATAAAAGTGTTCACCTTACTGACGGGATGATGAACCCCCGGCTCGCTGCCCATGCACCAACCACCCCCGTCGAACCCATTACATCCCCGACTGGGTACAGCACATGACTGTACTAAATAATATAGCACATTGCTGCTACAAAGTCAATTTACCGGCTTTTGCGTTATAATACTGTCGTATATTATATATTTTTTACATAGTATACGATAAATCTTTTGCGGTCTGCCACCTTTTTGCAACCCTGCCACCTTTTGCTACCAATTAAAATATAACTTTTGCATGGCATGTTTGTCCGCACCCCCATCCCTCGCAAAATTGATTCTATAAATTTTCAACGGCGACTAAGCTTATAAGCACAAAATAAAAAAGCGGCTATCTCTCAAAAGATAACCGCTGCGTTAATTTGTTATTGTTTTTGTAATAGCCACAATCTCTTTATCTGTCGGTATTTTTATATCATCTTTTTTGGAATAAATAGTAAGTAAATATATTGTTCCATCTTCTGAAACAACATAATAAATAATTCTAAACCCGTTCGATTTACCTACGTTGATAGAAGCATTAACGGCTCGGACTTTATAAACCATTCCATCAACTTTAATATCGTCAAATTGATCCCCTAATAAATTCCCCTTTTCTAATTCCTCTACAACACCCTTTATATCATCCATAATTTTTGAATAATGCTTTTTTCTTAGATAGAACTTAACATCTTTCTGGAAATGTGGTGTTGGAACAACCTTCATACTGCTTCTTTGGGTATCTCTGACTGCATTTCCTTGTAAAAATCATCCCATACAGTTTCTTTGATTTTTCCTGATCTGATTGCTTTGACTTCTTCGCACGATTCTTTAAGAGACTGTTCAACAGATATATATCTTTTTTTGTCCTTATCCATAAAATCAACCTCCATTTTTATGGCTTAATTATATCATGATATGATGATAACTTCAAATAAAAAAGCGGCTAACTAAAAAAGATAACCGCTTGCGTTAATCGTTGCCACCCTATTCTTATATCACCACCATATTATTGGTTGGTTTTCAACTTTTAAAAGCTTAGAATCCTCGTCCTTGTTGGTTTCATGCACCAACCACTCCCGTCGAACTTATTACATACCCGACTGGGTACAGCACATGATTATACTCAATAATACAGCACTATGAGTTATTGATTTACAATGTTTCTTTAGGCGCTTTTGAAGCTAAAATTCTAGCGACATCATCATCGGTGAGCGAATAATTTAAATAGTCTTGGTAGTAATTTTTTGTAATCTGCACCAAATCCAAGTCCTGAAACAAATCCGGATGCAGGAGTTTAGCAGCCCATTGCAGCTGTAATACTTCTTCGGGACTATAACGGTCCCATAAATAACAGCCGGTAGGATTTTGAAAAACCTGACCATTTTTCACCGCAGTTATATTGGCCCAGTGAGAATCACTGGTGATATCAGCAACGGTAGCTATTTTTCCATTGACGCCATTCGCGCCGAGAATAATGACATCAGGATTCCAAGCGATAATTTGTTCCAGAGAAACGATTTTCATGTTGCCTTGTACAGAGCCGGCAACATTAATGCCGCCGGCAATATGAATCCAGTCGTCAATAATGGTATTGCCACCATCAATTTCCAACGGCATGATGGATTCAACGTGCAGAACTCTCGGCTTATGATCGTCAGAAAGTCCAGCTGTTCTATCCGTGAGCATTTGAATAGTACGGTCCAGATAAGCATTATATTTTTCGCCGCGTGCTGGGGCATCGCCCCCTAAGACCTGCGCAGTCAGGGAAATTGTAGTTTTCATCTGATCAAAATTTGTAAAATTCAGCTGAACTACCGGTATCCCAAGGCTTTTTACTTTTGCCGCACTGGGATCGCCCACCGGCATAAAAATAACATCCGGACTATTTGCCATCAGATCCTCGGTATTAAAATCTGTCCCAAACGTTGAAACTGCCTGATTTAATTTTGGATTCACCTTATACATCCATGGCGCCACCGATTTTTTCATCACCGTGGCCGTAATCCCTTCTCCCGCCCCCAGAAGAATATCCACCTCATTATGAGCCCGCCAGGCATCGGCAATTTTTCTGACCGTCCCCTTGATAACGACGGTTTCGCCCGCCTGATCGGTGACAGTGAAAGCTTCCTGCGATTGAGCAGTCAATTCCGTATGGGCAGAAGTCGGTGATGTATTCTGAGAACAAGCAGATATGAGCAGCGCCAAACAACCACTAATAAGTATAGCAGCAACTTTAGATCGATACACAGACCATGTTTTAAAAAAAAATTTTTGTTTCAATTAAATATCTCCTTTTTTTCGATAGCGGCTGCATGTATAGCTTGATAAAAGCTATCTCGCCAAAAACGATTTAAGATAACACTGGAACACAGGCCTTGATAACAGTTCCCTGCGCATCCTGCGTATAAATAATTTTCACATGGATTCCATAAGCCTTGCACAAATTTTCTTCGGTGACAACTTCATCAAACGCCCCCGTTTGATAACTTTTATCTTTTTGCAGTAATACAACGTCAGCTGAACATAAAAATGCATGATCGGGGAAATGCGATGTCATGACGATGCCAAGCCCGCTCCGGGCTAATTTTTTTATCTGCCGCAGCACGCGAATCTGATTACCAAAATCCAGATTGGAAGTTGGTTCATCCATAACCAAAACTTGCGGCTGCTGCGTAAGAGCGCGGGCAATCAGTACCATTTGTTTCTCGCCGCCACTCAATTCACTAAAAATTCTATTTTTTAATGAAAGTATTTCTAACTGGTCCAGAGAATTTTCAGCAATTGCCAGATCTTTTTGCGAGGGAGACTCAAAACTCTTTAGATGCGCCGCCCTGCCCATGCTTACCACTTCCAGAACCGAAAAGGGAAACGGCTGGGCCTGCGTTTGTGGAACATAGGCAATATTTTTTGCCAAACGGCGGACAGACCAGTGTACGATATTTTCGTTGTCGAGCAAAATCTTCCCTTGCTGCAATTTAAGGAAACCAAGAATCGTTTTGAACAAAGTCGACTTGCCCACGCCATTGGGACCAAGAATGCATAAAATCTGTCCGTTACCAATTGAAAAGGTAAGATGATTTAAGATGTTTTTCTGCCCATAACCACAGGAAACATCCAACACATCAAGCTTCATTCCTCACACCTCTTTTTTGCAGCATTAAGAGAATAAAGAACGGCGCGCCAACGATAGAGGTAATAATCCCCAGCGGAATCTCCGACGAAAACGCACACCGCGTGATGTCATCCACCAGTATTAAGAAAGAGGCCCCCAGCAGCAGGGAAACCGGCATCATTTTTTTATAGTTTGGGCCAACCAACAGCCGGGCGATATGTGGGATCACCAGCCCGACCCAGCCGATGACACCACTCACAGCCACCGAAGCGGTGGTCAGTAAAGTAGCACAGACGATAAAAATCACACGATATTTTTTTACATCCATACCCATAGATCGGGCTTCTTCATCCTCAAAAACCATGAGATTAATTCTCCAGCTAAAAAGGAACAAAGGAATCATCCCAAGCAAAAGAGAACCCAGCAGCATAAACAGGTTTTGTGGAATAATCGTCGACAACCCTCCCATCAGCCAATACGTAATCGCCGGAAGTTTACTATCTGGATCAGCCGTCAATTTTATCAGTGAGGTGAATGCCGTGAACAGACTGGCAACCACCATACCAGTCAAAACCAGCGTCAGTAAATCATTGGCATGTCGTCGGCCAATCAGCGTACTAATAACATAAGCCGAAAAAACAGCCCCTATACCGGTAAAAAAAGATATAATGGAAACCAAAAACAGATTCAACGAACTGATCAACGCTATGGCCGCTCCAAAACCAGCGCCGGAAGAAGCGCCGAGCAGATCCGGTGAAACAATGGGATTACGGAATAAGCCCTGATAAGTAGCCCCGGCCATAGACAAAGCGCCGCCGATCATCGCCGCCGCCAAAATGCGCAGTAACCGAATATTGATAACCACATCAACGGCAACCGGCGAGGCTATAATTTCCAAGCCAAAAAGTTTACCTGCAAGAATATTCAGCACATCTTTAGCGGGAACAGCATATTTTCCCAACCCCAATGACAAAACGAAAATGATCAAAAAAGCAACCCCAAGTGCTATGAGCACACCGGTTGTCGAAGATAATACCCTGCATCTATATTTTTGCCGCATAAACAGTTCTCCAATTCATTTGGATGCTCTCAATGTCATAGTATCTAAGATCAATGTAACAGAACCGGATCTTTGCGCCCACAGGCAGCGCCGGTAAAACCTTGATCAGTCTTAATCAAGGCACAGGCTTTGGGACAGCCCAGACAGCAAAGCGACGAAGATGCACCTGATTCCAGTCTGGCTGTGTTAAGAGCCAGCGGTTGGCAGATTGTACCATGGAGGATAAATTGCGCTGCCAGTCGACCGGTTGCCTCTGCCTCCAGCGTTACGTCGTCAACGGCATCATGCACATAGCAGGCATTGCCGCATAAAAACAGCCAATCCGGCAATCCTCCCGCAGGAGCCAGCATATCCGCCAGTTCACGTTCTGGAATCAGGCCAATGGACACAATCAGCGTATCACAGGCAACAAAATTCTCCTGCGCATTGTGTAGATTCTTTACCGTCACGCCGGTAATCCGATGCTGCCCATGAATCTCCGTCACCGTACAGCCGAGTTTTAGCGGAATTTGATATTGCTCCAAACATTGAACACGGTTCCGTTCTAATCCGCCGCATGTATTTTCTTTTTCGATGACGGCCAAAACTTCCCGATGGAAAAGTTTTAACTGTCTTGCCATAATCATGCCGATATCGCCGGATCCCAGAATAAGAAATTTCTTGCCGAGTGTATAGCCGCCCAAGTTCATCATTTTTTGCGCCATACCGGCGGTAAAGATGCCGGACGGTCTTGTTCCAGCCACAGCAATCGTACCAATAGGTCTCTCCCGACAACCGGCTGCCAGAATAACCGCCTTGGCTTTCACTAACACGAGTCCGCATTTTTCGCCGCTCAAAAACAAGTACCCATCACGCTCCAACTGAACAACTGACGTTGACAGCAAGACGTCAATAGGAGAAGCATGACTGATCTGTTGGATAAAACGTTCGGCGTACTCCGGCCCGGTCAGTTCCTCGCCAAAATACACCAGCCCAAAACCTGAGTGAACGCATTGCCTTAGTATTCCACCGAGCGTTTCATCCCTTTCCACCAGCAGGATACGGGCAACGCCCTCGGTTTGAGCGCGCAGCGCTGCTGCCATTCCGGCGGGCCCCCCGCCGACTACGACCAAATCATATTGCATTGTCACTGCAGTCATCCTTTCTGCCGGCAGCCAAACAGGAATTGCTAAAAAGAAACGCTATTGCAAAATACTATAAAAAGGCTATGATTTGCCCGGTTCATGGTCGTAGGAACATTTTTCATTTTGAACAATATAAGAATCCGGTCCGTCTTTGTTGACCAAATGGACCGGAATCGCTTGTTCGCGAGCAAGCATTTCCATGATCCGCAAGGTACAGAAGCTGCCCTGACATCTGCCTGTACCGGCGCCGGTTCTCCGCTTCACGCCGTCCAAGGTCACGGCTCCCGGATGCCAATGCAGACTGTCGATGATCTCACCGGCAGAAATATTCCGGCAGCGACAAACGATCTGTCCATAAGCCGGATGCGACCGAATATAGCGCACCCGCTCCGCAAGCGGCAAATCGTGCAGCCGCAGATGAGCCGCTGCATGGGAACAAAATTCCCTATTAACCTCACTCTGCAGCACTGCTGCCATCCGCTCGGCAGCATATCGCCCCAGTTCATCCGCACAAGTAAGGCCCGGCGTTTTAATGCCGAGCAGGCTTAAAAATGCCGGATTTTCAGCTGTTTCCAAAATGTTAAAACTATGAATCTCTTTCTCAATCGGCACATACAAACCGCTTTGGAAATCCCGCTGCACATAATATGGATTCGGCCGAACCGCGCCAAAGGAACGAATAACATGTTCCATCGGCAGAGAAGGAACGAAGGAGGCAATCATGGTTTGCATTTGTTTCAAGCTGGCCGGTATCGTTTGAAAGAACGCGTCTCCCGTCAAAGAATATTTACCGCCCTCGATCAGAATATTACCATCCACCGTGGGAACCAACGTCAGACGGTTCGCCTTGTCTTCCGGTTCAAAAAATACAACATGCCGGATATAGCCGCCGACTTTGGTATCCAGGATCAGATAGTCGCATGCATCAGGAAAAATACGTACGGAAGGTTTTTGCACCTTTTCCAGAATTTTATCCGCCTGCAATCCGGCGCAATTGACAATCCCCCGCGTCCAAAACACTTTTCCTGCCGCATGAACCTCATAGCCATCGGTCCGACGCGCAATCCCCGTAACTTTTGTGTTCAGAAATATCTCCACTCCGTTATGAACCGCATTTTCCGCCGCTGCCAAGCCAAATTCCCAGGGTATCACGGTTCCAGCGTCCGGAGCATAAAGGCCCAACCGCACCGTACCATCAAGATGCGGTTCCATAGCCAGAACTTCCTCACGGCCAAGCAGCCTGATACCCCGGACGCCATTGGCCAACCCCTGGGCAAGTTTTCGACGCAGAATCTCTTCCCCCCTCTGCCCGAAACAAACCATAAGGGACCCACATGGTTTATAGCGAACCCCGAGTTCCGCGCACAGGGACGCAAAGTTCTGCGATGCTTGAACGCACATATGGCTCTTCATAGTTCCCGGTTTTGTATCCGCTCCGCTGTAGACAACGGCGGTATTCGCCCGGCTGATCCCGGTACATAAATCCTCACGCGCTTCAAAGAGAGCGGTTTTCAGTTGATATCTGGCCAGATTCCGAGCCGTAAAACAACCGAGCAAGCCGCCGCCTATGACAATCACATCGAAAACATCCACGCGAAAAACCTCCTTTTGCCTGACCAGCAGATAAAACAGCCGCCCGTCGGTATACAAGAAACCCAATGATTTTAAACCGTGCGAAAAAAATCTTCGGCGCGCGCGGCAATCCATACAGCGATAGCCGCTGCATCATTCAGATCAAGGACCGGAACACGAAGCGACAGTTTTTCATCACTGGCTACCGCGATGATATGCATTGCATCGCTGCCCGGATATAAAAGTGACTGCCCCATACAGGCGCGATGCACTTCTATTTGAGGATACCGGCTGTTTTTAAACCCTTCAATCAAAACAATATCCACATCCTCAAACAACGCTAAAATCCGCTCTGGATTGACAGGCTCGCAAAGCGTACGAACCATACCGATGGATTCATTCGAAACAACCACTACCTGCCCGGCTCCGGCAGTGACAAAACGAAAACTATCCTTACCCGGCCGATCCATTTTCACCGGATGCGCGCTGTGCTTTAAGGCACCCATTCGGTAACCTTTGTTTTTCAAATGGATAATCAGCTTCTCAATCAAGGTTGTTTTTCCTGCGCCGGAGCCAACCGCCGTCAGGCACAAGACATATGGTTTTTTGCCCGCTGATAACAATCTTTTCATACCCGGCGACCTTTCTGCTTTTTCGGTTTAAAAAGTAATGATTTCTCCCAAATGATCACTGGTATAACCGCCCAAGGCCGTTAGTTTTTCTTTGAACGCTTCGCTCTTGAGAATGTGCAAAAAAGCTTTCACCCGATCCAGTTTCAAATACTTTTTAGGCACCGCAAAATCATATTCTTCCAGTCCGACAGGAACAAAATCCAATCCCATGGCCTTAGCCGCCGACTGAATGCCAAGACCCGCATCGGCGCTTTCACTTTGAACGAGTGCGGCCACCGCCATATGCGTTGTCATCTCATTGGTATAGCCGTTGATTTCTGCCGCATCCATATGCGCTTGTTTCAGCATAAAGTCAAAGAGAATGCGGGTGCCTGCGCCCCTCTGCCGGTTTACATAACGGCTTTTCCGAATATCTTTAATGGTATGAATGTCCAGCGGATTGCCTTTTTTGACAATAAACCCCTGTACTCTCCCAACGCCGCGAATGATCGCCACTTGATCGCCAAACATTTGCTGTACATAAGCGGTATTATACGCACCCGTTTTCTCATCCAGCAGATGAATCGGCGCCAGATGCGCTTCGCCGCGCTTCAGCGCCATCAGCCCGCCCATGCTGCCTACATGGGTACTGGAAACATACATATTTTTATAATGATTCGGCATCATATCTGCAATGACATCAATGATCAGATCATGGCTGCCAATGATGACCAGCGTATTGCGGATTTCTTCCAAACTGCGGTAGAGTTCTACCCGAACTTTCTCGCCGGCCTCCACGCCTTCACTGTTCTGCCCGATCACGCAGAAGCCATCAGCCCGGACCAGTGACATCGCCGCTCCCGCGCCGCGCGCCAGCGGAGCCGCAACGATTTTATCACCGACGCTCCCCACCTTCACATGAATATACTCTTTATACTTTAAGCTGGAAACGATACGCTTTGAAATAACAGCTTCAATACCCGTTTCCTGTTCGCTTGCTTTTTGATCCAAATACAGACGGAGAACTGGTAAAACAAAATTTTGAAAACCAATATAAGCCGATACCGGATAGCCCGGCAGACCGATAACCGGTTTATCATTGACCAGCGCCAGGATCACCGGCTTGCCGGGTTTTATTGCCACGCCATGAATAATAACGGCTCCGAGTTCCCGCAGAACATGAACCGTAAAATCCTCTGTTCCGGCGCTCGATCCGGCATTGATAATAACCAAATCATATTCTTTCGCAGCAGCAGCAACTTTTTCTTTTATCTTCGCATAGTTATCTGCAATCGGAGGAAACCGAAAAGCAGCGCCGCCCTTTACCGTAACCATATTTTCAAACATACGGGAATTTGATTCAATAATATCTCCTTTTTTTGGTATCTCGGTTGGTTCAATAATTTCCGTTCCGGTAGGAAATATGGCAACCCGCGGTTTTTTGATAACTTCCAGCTGCAGTATTCCTGCGGACAACAACACCCCGATATCAATAGGGCGAATCAAATGATTACTCGGCAAAATCATTTCCCCAGCGACAATATCTTCCCCAATGGGACGCACATGCTCCCAGGGAGATGACGAAGCCAAAACACGCAATTTTCCATCGCTGGATTCAATCAGATCTTCCGCCATGATGACTGCATCATAAGGGGGAATAATCGGATCCCCTGTATCGACGATTTTATAGTCCTGATCCGGCTGCAATTCAACTGGCTTCTTCTCAGAAGCTCCATTCGTATGCGACGCAATAACCATAATGCCGTCCATAGCCGCCGCATTGTATAAGGGCGAACAGTATTTTGCATACACGGCTGATTTTGTAATCCGGTCCAACGCCTCTGTTACAGGAATTATTTCACTGCCGGGAACAATCTTGCCTTGAAGCGCCGCCATATAAAGTGAAAGCGCTTCATCTACCGGCGTATTGCTTAAATATAAATTTCTTTTTCCCAAATTGATAACCACCCTTCCGGCATTAAAAAGCAAACTGCCCGCTTATAGGAAAACCACTTTAACAAGTTCACCGGTGCGCAGCCCTTCCTTATTCATATCAATCAAAGTATAGCCATTCGCGGCTGTCAGCGTGGACATTGTTCCCGACTTGCCAAACACCGGCTCCGCCCAATATTCTCCCTCCGTCTCTACCAGACGGACCATCTGACAGGTTGTTTTCCCTGGAGCGCTGCCGACATTGGTTTTCATTCTGGCATAAATACAAGGTTCATCTTTTTTACCCATTAAACGATTTTTCACCCAGACGACGATCAGCTCAAAAATGACCATGGCGGCAACCGGATGACCGGGAAGACCAATCAGCGCCGTGTTGCTTTTTTGGTCATAGCCTAAAATTGTCGGTTTACCCGGTTTAATCGAAATTCCGTGCACAAATACACCAGGTTCAGAAACATCATCCATAACACGCGCCGTCATATCCTTTTTCCCCTGCGAACTGCCGCCGGAAATTGCTACGATATCACTTACCTGCATCGCCGCCAGCACGACCGATTTAATCAATTCGTCTTCATCCATCAAAACATAGGTGGCTGCTACCTCAAAACCATATTTCCGAGCCAGGGATTCTAGCGCATACGTATTGACATCATGAACTTGTCCCGGCGCCGGCACCTTATTCAAAGATACCAGTTCATCACCAGTAGAAATAATGGTAAGCCGCAGCGGAGCATAAACCGTTACCCGCGAAACTCCGGCCGATGCCAGAGCGCCAATTTCCTGCGGATGCAGCGTGACCCCAGGCGCGAGAATCACCGCATTGCTTTCTGCGTCCTCGCCAATATTGATCACATTTCTTCCGACTGAAACGCTGTCATACACAGCAAGATTGCCGGCATTAAAGGGTTCGCAGTATTCTACCATAACGACGGCATCCGCTCCATCCGGCACCATGCCGCCCGTCGGCACATAAGCGCACTGTCCGCTGTGCAGAGTAAAGGCTGCCTCATGCCCCATACGGACTTCTTCCATGGTTTCCAAAAATACGGGGACGCTTTCGCTGGCACCCTGCGTATCCCGGCTGATTACCGCATAACCGTCCACCGTAGAGCGCCGAAAATGAGGAATCGGCAAAGAACTGCGGATTTCCTCCGCCAGTACCTGACCTTCCGCCTCCATGAGTTCCACCGTTTTTTTCTGCTGCTTTTCCTTGAGATACTCCAGGAGTTTTTCTCTTGCTGACTCTAAGGTAGTTGTGTGAAGTAATTCCATATTTTACCCTTCTTTCAATAAGCCAAACGCCTGTCTTTGCACATAGGTTTTTACAATAGGATTCTGTGAATGTAAAAACACTTGTTCTTTCCTTCCCGATTCAATCAGCCGACCATTGGAAAAAAAGTGAACGGTATCGCATAATTCGTTAATAATATGCGGCTGATGACTAATCAGGACCCAGGTAATACAACGTTTTTTTTGAATTTCCCAGATCAGGTTTTCAAAAAGTTCCAGACTTTCTGCCGACAAATTGGACAAAGTTTCATCTACGATGACAAACTCCGGCTGAAAAATCAAGGTCCGCAAAAGAGACAATTTCTGCTGTTCACCGCTAGATAAAGAACGCGCATACTGTTTCTTTTTTTCATACAGATCATATTTTTGCAGCATCGCATCAATGGCCTTTTCATCGGGCTTGATATTACGAATTTTCAACGGATAAATAAGGTTCTCATAAACAGAAGTATGCAGCATATATGGTTTTTGTGAGGACATTGTTATACTACGCGGTTCCAAACCGTCATAAAGAATCTGTCCTTCATCCGGCTGCAAAATATTGGCAATCAGCTTGGCCGTCGTCGTTTTTCCGCTGCCGTTCTCGCCGATAAATCCATGAATACAACCCTTTGCCAATGCCAGATAGGGTATGTCAATTGAAAATCGGCCTAATTGTTTTTTTAGATTAATAATTCTCATTTTCCAGCTCTCGTTTCTGGAAGCTTTCCGCCGCCCATTGCAGAATGAAAGCGAAAACCAGCAAAAGAACGCCCAACGTCACACCCTCGGTATAGATGCCCTGACTTTTCAGCATAGAAATCGCTGTCGTCATCGTTCTGGTCCGCCCCTCAATATTACCGCCCACCAACATGACAGAACCTACTTCACTGATGGCGCGGCCAAAGCCGGTCACAATCGCAAAGTAGATTTCATACTTCATCTCCTTGATCGTCAATATTTGTGTCTGCCATTTGCTCGCCCCCATCGTAACCGCAAACGCACGAACAGCTGGAGCGGTCGTAAAGGCATAGGAGTAAACCATACTGGTAATAATCGGCGTAATAATAATAATCTGCGCCAAAACCATCCCTTTAATCGTAAACAAAAGGGCAAAAGCGCCTAAAGGACCATTTCTCATTAGGAGCAAATACACCAGCAGACCAACGACCACCGGCGGAATACCAAGCAGCGTATGATTGATCCGAATGAGAATCCTTTTCCCGGGAAAATGACATTGTTCCAAAAGAATGCCCAGCGCTATTCCGAGAAAAGCGGAAATTGTCACGGAAGCCAGCGCCATCGCCAACGTGACGCGAACGGCATCACCGATTCCGGCATCCGTAAATATCCGCATTGCTTCATTGATAATATCCACGCAAATCACCTACCGTCAATTTTAAAATAAAACGGCACAAACAGGAGATGCTTTATCTAACATCTCCCGTTTGTCTGTAACTTATGAATTTGTACCAGCGTTCGGTGTAAACAGCGCCTGTCCATATTTATCGATGCCATATTGGGCAATCAGTTTCTGAACCCGGTCGGAGCAAATCCAGTTGATAAAATCATTGGCCGCCTGATTATTAATTGTCGGATATTTTTGCGGGTTTACAGCAATAACGCCATATTGATTTTTCAGCAGAGCGTCGCCTTCACAAATAATATTCAAATCAACCTTGACTGTTGAATCATTTTTTATTTTCAGCCATGTGCCGCGGTCTGCAAAGCAATAGGCTTTTTTCTCACTGGCCATCGCCAGCGTATCACCCATTCCCTGCCCCGACTTCATGTAATTTTCATTGGTTTTTGGATCTATCTTTAAGGAAGCCCAGATCGCTTTTTCTGCTTTATCCGTTCCGGAATCATCCCCACGAGAAATAAATGCCAGCTGTTGACTGTTGATCTGATCAAACACCGTGTGGATGTCTTTATTCGCCTCAATCGGCTGGGCTGGACCAACGACAACAAAATCATTAAACATAACCGGATACCGTTTGACGCCATAGCCTTTTTCCACAAATGCTTCTTCACTGGCTTTTGCATGGCAGAGAACGATATCTACATTGCCATCCTGTCCCATCTTTAATGCCTGTCCGGTGCCAACGGCGGTCCATTGCAGTTTCCAGCCCGTATCCTTCAAAAAGATCGGCGCCAGATAATCGAGTAATCCGGTATCCTGCGTACTAGTCGTTGTTGACATCAATAGGACGCCTTTAGCTTCGACAGCTCCGGCACCTGAATTTTGACTTGTCTTTTCGTCGGTTGTTTTATCCGGACTTTGGCCGCAGGCGG
Organism: Megamonas sp. UBA1799; assembly: GCA_002319815.1. GTDB lineage: Bacteria > Bacillota > Negativicutes > Selenomonadales > Selenomonadaceae > UBA1799. The sequence continues at coordinate 36,730 of DCFR01000052.1, read as the reverse complement.
TCAACACAAGCAAAGAGAATAACATCAAGGAAATAATGGTCATAAATTTTTTCATGCTTCTCATCCTCTCATTACAAAATGTTTGTCGAGATGAAATAAGCAAGAATGAACCTAATGGAAGTTACATGATATTCTTTCCAATCGGGAGGCAATTCCTTTTCAAAAACGCCCATTGGTCTTTTTCCATAGCCATGGAATAACGGCCTTAGGAAGAAAGACTCGAAATCATTCTTTCATTATTTCACAATACCAAGGACTCCAATGAAAATTAAAGAACTTCCATTTCATCCCCTTCCGATATGGTTCCGCCATGAATCACTTTAGTAAAGACGCCTTCCCGCGGCATGATGCAATCCCCCATGATTTTAAAGATTTCACACCCCTGATGACATTCTTTACCAATTTGTGTAAGCTCCAGTACTACCTCCCGGCAGCGAAATCGGGTACCCAGCGGAAAGCTGCGGAAATCAATACCGCTGACAACCAGGTTTTCTCCAAAAGCGCCATCTGTAATCACAGCGCCCCGCGCTTTAAATTCTTCGATTTTATCAAAAGAAAGCAGACTGACCTGCCGGTGCCATTTCCCTGCATGCGCATCCTTGTCAATGCCATAGTCCTCTATGAAAGTTGCCGTATGGACATTTTTCTTCTGGACGCCCTTAATTTCACTGATACATACCGCAATGACTTGTCCCATACCATCCACCTTTACTTTCTCGCACAATCATGCGCCTGCCCGGTCATGATTTCAATGCCGTGTCCCAGTTCCGTGATAATAAATTCCAGACACTCGCGCACTGCCTTGGGACTTCCCGGCAAATTAATAATGAGTGTGGATTTCCGAATACCAGCCACAGCGCGGCTCAGCATGGCTCGTTTCGTATATTGGGCGCTGTACGCACGCATAGCTTCCGGAATACCCGGCGCTTCTCGTTCGATAACAGCCCGCGTTGCCTCCGGCATCGAGTCCCGGGGAGAAAAACCGGTTCCGCCGGTGGTAAGAAGCAGGTCAGCACGGTGCTGATCTGCAATATCCTTCATCGCCGCGCTCAGCTGTTCCAGCTCGTCCGGCAAAATCACCTGGGAAACAACCTGATAGCCATTGGCTTCGACAATTTCCCTAATGACGGGTCCGCTTACATCTTCTCTTTCTCCTCGATAACCGGTATCACTTGATGTAATAATCGCTATTCGTTTCATGAAAATCACCTCATCCGCCAATCTGAAACATCGACTTTTTTTCCTGATCGACCACAAAGGTCTCTGTAAAATGATGCTCGCCCGGCTTGCTTTCCAATGCTTGTAAAATGGCCAGCTCCACTTCATGATCCGGTCGGCCGGATCTTAACAAAGCTTTTAAGTCCATGCCCCGATCATACTGCAGACAGGTTTTCAGCTTTCCATCCGCTGTTAGCCTCACCCGATTGCAGTTGCTGCAGAACTTGTGACTCATCGCGCTGATAAAGCCGATTTTGCCCTGAAATCCGGGAATACTGTAATAACGGCAAGGTCCATTGCCCAGATTTTCATGAAAAGGCTGTAAAGATCCATAAGTCTGTTCCAGCTCTTGCCGCACGTTGCTCTCACAGATCAACGGAAATTCCTTCCCCAAGCCGATAGGCATCATTTCAATAAACCGGACATGAACCGGATGATCTTTTGCCAAGCCGGCAACCGCAGCAATGTCTTGCCCAGAAAGTCCCTGCGGCACACAATTAATTTTCAGTTTTATCGCCGGATATTTCAAAGCTTCCTGCAGCCCGGAAAAGACTTTGGCAAATACATCCCGGCCGGTTATTTCTCTATAAAGCACCGGATTTAAGGTATCCAGGCTGATATTGATCCCATCAATATGCAGTTTGTCCAGCGCCCAGATATACTTGGCCAGATGCGTTCCGTTTGTAGTCAGGGTAACCTGTTCGATCCCCGGGATTTTTTTTAATTGCCCGATCAAATCAATTACATAAAGCCGCACCAACGGTTCGCCGCCAGTAATTTTAATGTGCCGGATACCCAAACGCACGAAGCATTTCGCCAGACGAAGGATTTCCTCGTAGGAAAGAATATCTCCGTGCGTGAGCGGCTCGACCCCCGTCTCCGGCATGCAGTATTTACAGCGAAGATCACAACGGTCTGTTACCGAGATACGCAAATAATCTATGGTCCGATGAAAAGTATCTCTCATGTTCATTCACCGCCGTTCCAGCAAAAATCCCCGCTCTTACCGCCTGCTTTATGCACCAGATGAATATTGGATAGCTGCATGTGCTTATCTATTGCCTTGCACATATCATAGATGGTTAGCAGCGCAACGGAAACTCCGGTCAGCGCTTCCATTTCCACCCCTGTCTTTCCCTCAGTTTTTACGGTACAAACCGCCGTAATAACCTGATTGACATCATCCATGGCAAAATCGATACTGCACTTGTTAATGCTCAGCGGATGGCAGAGAGGAATCAGCGCCGAAGTTTGCTTCACCCCAAGAATACCGGCTACCCTTGCCACCCCAAGCACGTCGCCCTTTTGGACTGTATGTCCGGCCACCGCCGCCATAATTTCCGGGCTCACCTGAATGCTTCCCTGCGCGATGGCCGTTCTGGCGGTAACTGCTTTGTCCGCAATATCCACCATGACCGCATGGCCCTGACAATCGAAATGAGAAAACTCACCCATTTTATTTCCCTCGTTTTCCGGCTTCTGCACGCGCATGAATAGGGCAATCCGCCGCTTTTTTTACATGAACTTCCTCCCAGTTTCCACTGAGTCCATCATAATTCAGCATCCGGCCATAAAGAGGCGCCCCGATTCCCAGCAACAGCTTAATACATTCATTTGCCTGCATACAACCTATAATTCCGGCCGTAACGCCTAAAACCGGCACCGGCGTTTTTTGTTTTACTGTATCGTACCCCAGACAGGAAAGACACGGATAATCTTTCCCGATGTCCATCACATATCCATAAAAACCGCGCACACCGCCTTCCACCAAGGGAATATCCAGTTCCATACAGGCTGCGGCGGCCATGATCCGAGTCTCGGCATTATCCACACAATCAACTACAACATCAGAACCGCTGATGTATTCCTTCACATTATCCGGATTCAGTCTTTGATTGACTGTGGATACTTTTACCTCGGGATTCAGGGAAGCCAGCTTTTCTTGCGCCGACAAAACTTTTGCGCGTCCGATATCCACCGTATGATGCAAAAACTGCCGATTCAGATTTGACTCAGAAACGACATCGCAGTCAACAATTTGTATCCTGCCGACACCAGCGCTGACCAGATAGGTAAGCACCGGCGAACCCAGACCGCCGACACCAATAACCGTGACCTTGCTCTTTTTTAGTTTTTCCTGTCCCGACTGCCCAATCTGGGGAATCAGCAATTGTCTTTCATAACGCAAATCAACCACCTCCAACGGGGGGAAACAAAGCAATCACATCGCCGTCTTTAACCGCAGTATCTGCGGGCGAATACAATCCATTAATCAAAAGAATCGCCACTTCTTCCCGGTGTATCCTGAAATGATCCAGGATGTCTCCGGCTGTTTTAAAATCTTTCGGCTCAAGCAAAGAGACTTTATCGCGTCCCTCCCTGAACGTTGCAAAAAAACGTACTTCAATCAAATCAATCGCTCTCCTTTGCTGACTGCTGTCAAGTCGCAGCTTAATTTCGCCGCTGCCAGTTGCCTTGCCGGACCATGTCAAAGCATTTCAGCCGCGGTTTGCATACGCAATACTGCAAGCACCTTCCCCCGTTACCATACAAGGACCGGCCGGATGTTCCGGTGTACATTTAACGCCAAAACAAGGACAGTACCTGGGCTTCATTCCCTGTAACACATCGCCGCACATACAAGCATTTCCTTTCTCTTCTTTAATGAGCGGCATCGTCAGCCCGAACTTCCTTTCTGCATCAAATCGACTGTATTCTTCCCGACATACCAACCGGGATTGAGGAAGAATGCCGACGCCGCGCCAATTCGCGTCTTTACAAGCAAACGTTTTTTCAATCAAGCGCTGCGCCCGCGGATTCCCCGCTGGTTTAACGACGTTCTCATATTGATTGATAACGCTGCCGCCGTCTTTACCAAAAACACACATAGCCTGCAAAATAGCCTGAAGAATATCGACTGGCTCAAAACCACTGATGACGCAAGGCAAATTATATTCCTGTGCCAGCCGGGCAAAAGGAGCCGTGCCGATAACCATCGCTACATGACCAGGACAAAGTAAAATATCCATTTTTGAATGTTTCATAACATATTCCATCGCTGGCGGCGTAATTCGGTGCGAAGACAATATCGAAAAGTTCCCAATTCTGCCGGCATCCTGTAGAACCGCTGCCGTCCCGGGAGCCGTCGTTTCAAATCCTACGGCAAAATGAACCACTTCGGCATCGGTGTTTCTGGCCAGTTCCAGCGCCTGGGATATATCGTAAACAATTCTCACATCCGCGCCGCTGATCCGGCATTGTTCCAAAGACCCCCAACGGGTAGGTACGCGCAGCAGATCGCCAAACGTTGTCAGTATCACATTCTCTTTTGACGCCGCCTCCAGACCCATAGCAATCTCTTCTTCCGGCGTGACGCAAACCGGGCAGCCAGGCCCGCTTAAAAGCTGAATATTGTCCGGCAAGAGACTGCGCAAAGCATACTGCTCAATGGTATTTTCGTGCGTCCCGCAAAAATTCATGATTTTCAATGGCCGTTCCTGCAGCTTTTTATTTTCTTTGACAATTGCATCTAAAAGCTGCCGTGCATAAGCATCCGATGCAACAATATCACGATAAATCATTTGCGGATTTTTTACGATTTCCGTCGCAAAGCCGGCATGTACTACGACGGTATCCCCCAGTTGAATTTTCGGCAGCAGCGTAATAGAAACCACTTTTCTGGCGCCGCGAAAACTTACCACCGCCTTTTTACCGTTTATTTCTGCAATCTGCCCAAACGCTGCAACACACATTGCCGTCACCGCCTTTTTTATCCACGCGCATTTTACTCGACTTCCAGACTATCAATATATAATTCATCTCCGGAAAGAATCTTCATTTTTTTATTCCCACAAACCGTACAGGCAGCAAACGGAATTCCGGTTTCATACACATTCCCGCATATCCGGCACTGCACTTTAACCGGAACGCGTCTGATTACGAGTTCGGCGCCCTGCAGCGGCGTCCGCTGCACATACATCTCAAAACAAAGTTTCATGGTCATATCTTCGACGCCGGTCAATGCGCCGGCAACAATGCGGACCTGCATGACCCGGGTTACCTTATGCCCTTTAATCTGCTCACAGATGACGTCGTAAATTCCCCGTACCATAGCCAGTTCATGCAAGTTGCCCACCTCTTTTCAAGAACGCCTGTATTACCGTTCCGTACAGGAAATGCAGGGATCAATACTGCCGATAATAACCGAAATATCCGCAATCTTGTACCCGGGCATCATGACATTCAAAGCAGCCCAGTTTGGGTACGTTGGCACTCTCCATTTGATGCGTTCCGGAATTGGCGTACCGTTGGTGCGGGCATAATAAATCAATTCGCCTCTGGGCGCTTCTGATTTTGCAATGGCCTCCCCAGCCGGAATATCAGGCATATACCCCAGATCGGTCGGTCCTTCCGGCATATCGTGCAGACACTGTTCAATAATGCGAATTGATTCCGCTGCTTCCTGCAAACGAACCAAAAGTCTGGAAAACACATCGCCATTTTGCTCAACTGCCGGATAAACCGTGAGCTTATCATAAGCAGCATAAGGATTAACTACCCTTACATCATAAGGAAGACCAGAAGCTCGGGCGACCGGCCCGACAACACCGTACGCAATGGCTTTGTCTTTGGGAAGAACACCGATCCCCTCCGTCCGGCGGCGGATAGAAGCATCCGTCCGACAGATTTTTGTTATTTCTGCCAACGGTTTTTTCAGGTTCTCCAAGGTTTTGACAATATATTTAGACTGCTCGTCGGTAATATTATAGCGAACGCCGCCAATCGTATTCACCGACAAATTCATGCGATTGCCGAAAACCGATTCTTTTAAATCCTGCATACTTTCCCGTACTTCCATTGCATGCATAAAAAGTGAATCGAAACCAATAATATGCGGAATAATGCCGATATTAAACAAGTGAGACGCAATCCGCTTGATTTCATCGGCAATGGTGCGCAGATATTCGGCCCTGACCGGAATCTCTATACCAGCCAGCTTTTCCAGAGCCATGCAATAGGTAAAGGGATGATTATTGGAACAAAGGGAACAAACTCGTTCCGTCAGCGTCAGATTTTGATAAAAGTTTCTCTGCATTGTCAGAAACTCAATGCCACGATGCACATGCCCGGCATTGATATCCAGACCGACAACGGTTTCCCCCTCCACCTGAAGTTTAAAATAAATTGGTTCCTCCAGAACTACATGCACCGGACCAATGGGGATATTATAGCTGCTCATCGGCATGCGCCCCCTTCTGGTTGGATTCCATAATCCGTTCCCATAAAGTATTGGTACTGGCGCCGTTCAAAGCCTCCGACAAAGGAATCATCGTATGATCTTTCAAATAAATATCTTTATCCAGGAACAAACGTTTTGGATTAGGATGTCCTTGCAGCCGAATATTGAACAGCTCCTGCATTTCCCGCTCATGCCAGTCGGCACTGCGCAGTATGGGCGTAATAGATTGAACGGTACGCCGGTCATCCGGCAAAGTAATCGCCGCTGTTAAATTAATCTCATAAAAAAAGAAATGATAATTAATAACAACCTGAATCGGGTCTTCCGCTTCCGTAAAGCCTTCATCGACTACCGCCTGTTCCACTAAAGGCGACGGAGTATTCAACGGAGAAATCGTCAACACTCTCCCCTGCAGCCCGGCGATGACTTCCGCGACGATGACGATATCGTCCGGCGCTGCCAGCCGGCACCAGCCGCAAACAACGCCTTTGCGGTCCGTATCCCACTTCAGTCGGAATGTATTACCCAGTTTTTTGGCCAGCAGACTCTGAAACTGATCCATTGCTTCTTGTTTCATGATTTGGATACGCCGCCCTTCCATAAAATTTTTCGGCGGCATTGCGGGCACATTTTACTCAGCCCCCGAATATCGCCCTCTTGCCCATAAATTTGTTCCACCATAGCCGGTGAAATCGGTACCATTGGTTCGCCGCAGCAAATACAAGGCTGCTTTTTGACGAAGGTTTTTTCCACATAATTATACTTATCTGCCTGCACATGCGCCGTGTGATAATCATTGGTCAAATGAATAGCTTTCGTCGGACAATAATATTCACAAAGGCCACAAAAAGTGCAAGTATCATGCCAAACGACAAAATCGATCCCCTGATGGTCCTCGGATTCCTGCATCTTAATCGCGCCGCCCGCGCAGACATATTCGCACAAATGACAGGCCACACAGGCATCGGCATTATGCACGATTTTTCCCCGCAGTTTTTCAGGAGCGGGAGAATCTTCAAAAGGATATTTAATCGTGGATGGACCTTGGATAATATTTTTAAGAATCACCTTGAAAAATCTGATCACTTATATCCCTCCTCAGAACTTCTTCCTCCAAATTTCAATTGCCATGGCAATGCCATCAATAATTGCCTGCGGCCGCGGCGGACAACCCGGAACATTCACATCTACGGGAATATACGCATCCAGCTGGCTGGCAATCGAATAACTCTCGCGGAAAACACCGCCCGAGATGGGACAAATACCAACCGCCACCACTACCTTTGGATTGGGGATTTCATCATAAACACGCAAAACTTTTTCCCTAACCACCGCAGTGACCGGCCCGGAAATCAACACAATATCGGCATGCTTTGGACTGCCGCAATAACGGCAACCGAGCCGTTCTACATCATACCGGGGGATCAGTGCTGTGGTTGCCATTTCCACATCGCAGCCGTTGCAGGAGCCGGCATTGATGCGGTAAATCCATGGTGATCTCTTTACAATACTTTGCAGAAATTCCGCCATAATCAATTCGCCTCCTACCCTACTCTGAACGATGTTGCCGTTAAAACCAGACTCACAAGCGCCAGCGCGGTTGGAACCAGCAAGTAAAATTTATATGCCTGATCGATGCGCATTCTTGCCTGCATGGCCCGAATCAGCGTGGTTGTAAAAAACATAACCAGGATACATTTGAAAATAAACCATACGAGATTGACCAGCCAAAAATCACCGAATCCGACTGGAAAAAACAAGGCAACCGTGAGCGCCGCCAGCACCAGCATTTTTAACCCGCCGGTTAGTTTAAACATGGCCAGCCCCATACCGGAATATTCCAGCAGCGGACCTTCCGTGATTTCTGTTTCTGCTTCCGGGATATCAAAGGGCACTACGCCGAGCGTTCCGGGAATACAGATCAGAAAAGCCACAAAGGCGGGCAGCAGCGTGACATCGAACAGCAGCGAACCATGGCTTAACTGAAAATTGACAATGCTGCTCAGTGAAAAAATAGCTGTACCGCCCAGAGCCATTCCTACCCGCATAGCAATGGTAAAAAAAACCAGCAACAGCGGAACTTCATACGCCAACATAATCGAAATTTCGCGAGAAAGACCAATGGAACTATACGGCGACCCGGAAGCAGAAGCCCCGATGACGAGCGCTAACGCCGGTGCAGACAATAGATACAAAACGACCAATAAGTCACCCGATTGATAAAGTCCGGAATAAATCCCTGCTACGGGGATAATGGCCGTTGCCGCCAGCATACCGGCAAACCCCAGCAAAGGCGCCAGACGAAAAGCCGTGTAATTGGCGGTTTTTGGAATGACCATCTCCTTCTGGGAAAGCTTCACAACATCAATACACGGCTGATAAATGGGCGGCCCCACTCGTCTTTGCAAACGAGCGTAGATTTTACGGTCCAGCCCGGTCAAAAACAACCCGAGCAGAACGGCGAAAAGACCGCCGGGAAAAAGCAGAGCATTCACCAAAAAATCGGCAATATTCATTTTTTCTCCGCCTCCTCGCCATCGCCAAAAATTGGAACAATCGCCCGATGTAATTTTTTCACCAGTTTCACCGGGGTTTCAAACAGATTCTGCGCCGCCGGATTAGCCTGATTGGGATCAAGATCCGTAATGCCGCAGGTATAAGCATTTGTGTACCGTACCTTTTGGTTGCCGGCAAACAGAAATGCCAGACCAGCCAGCACTGCCAGCAAAAGAAGCATCGTAATCGTACCCGTCTGCCATGTCCCCAGCGGAGTGTCCACCTGGAACCAGGAATACGACGGAGCCGCCATCCCGGCCAAAGCCAACACCTGCGATATAATGGAAAGAGGCAGTCCGGGCATAACGCCAAACACCAGGCTTATGGCTGACAAGACGCCCATAGGAAGCAGCATCGTCCACGGCGCTTCTTTCACCGATTCAGAATTGGTGGAAGGAACGCCAAAGAACGCTGAATGCATGAATTTCACAAAATACGCCATCGTAAATACGCTTCCCACCAATGAGAACACGGTGAGAACCACCTGTCCGTTTTGCATACAGGCTTCGTAAATAATCCATTTAGATGTAAAACCGCTGAACGGCGGCACCCCGGCCAAAGACAAAGCGCCAATCATAAAGAAGATTAATGTAATCGGCATTTTTCTCCCCAGCCCAGTCACATCATCCAGATTTTTCGCATGCGCTTGTACCATAATGGCCCCGGCCGCCAGAAATAAAAGATCCTTAAAGAACATATGATTGACAAAATGCAGCAGACCACCGGTTAACCCAAGCGTAGAATTAAGACTCAGCCCCAAAACGATATAACCGATTTGGCTGACAGTGCTGTAAATCAGCAGCCGTTTAATCCCTCTCTGGGCCAGCGCCATTGCGCCTGCATAGAGAATCGTAAGACCGGCAATCCAGGAGACAGCTTCCAGTATAACCGCATTGCCGCCAGCCATTCCCAGTCGTGCGGCAACCGCAGCTCCCCCCATAATGAAGAACAATTTGATAAGCCCATATGGCGCGCTTTTCAGAAGAACCGAAGAAATATAGCCGCTGACCGGCGTCGGCGCCGTTGACGGATGCATTTGATAATCAATGCGGAAAGGCAGCGCTGCCGCTTTCATCAAGAATCCGACCGCAACAAGCGCCAGGCCAAACCCTGCCGTGTCAAGATCCATTGTCGGCAGACGGCCGGCCAGCGTCAACATATCAAAAACGCCGGCAGCCGCCGTAAGAACCAGAATTCCCAAAAACGCAATGCTGGCACCAATATAGTTAAAAATAAAGTATTTAAAACCTTCCTTAAGGGCCTCCGGCGTCTCTTCATGAATGATTGAGAAATACAGCGTCCAGCTGCTCATGATTTCCCAGAACAGGAAAAACGAGAAAAAGTCTTTGCTGGTTGCCACACCGATCAAACCGCCAATCATCATTAAAAAGAACATGTAATAGCGGTTCTGTGCATGACCATGTCCCATATACCCCAGAGAATACAGCAGGTTTAACAGTCCAACAAACGCAATTAAAAACGCAAAAGCAAAAGAGTAAATATCTAAGTCGACACGTGAAATAACAACTGCCGTCAGGGTAACCGACATCACGCCCACAGAAATCCAACCGGCAGTCCTTGGATCCTTCTTGCCAAAAAACCAGGCCAGTAATCCGCCCAGCATCGGAATGACAATCATAACCGGCCAGGTAATCTGTATCTGGGGAATGGCCGCCATGGCCATGCCGCTTTGCGCCGCAACATAATCAGCGGCTGGCAAAACCAGACGCATTCCATACTGCGGCAGCAGCCCGTTGAAAAGAATCAACCCGGTTAAAAAGCCCATGGGAAGAAGCATTGTTAACGGCGCTTCCTTAATAACGGGCCCTTCATAGGGTTCAAAAAAAATCGTCTTAATCAACTTCATATAATAGATTGCCGCAATCACGCTGCCCAGAAGAATCAGCGCCGCAATATACCAATACCCGGCATTAACAGCGGCATACAGCATCAAGAATTTGCTCATAAACCCATTAAACGGCGGCAATCCCATGATGGCCAGCAACCCGATCGCCATGCACCCCGCCGTTACAGGCATCGCCTTGCCAATTCCTTTAAATGCGCTGATCTCCCGCGTATTCAAACGATGAACCACCGCGCCGACGGCCAAAAACAGCAGCCCTTTCATAATGGCATGATTCATGACATGATACAGACCGGCAACCATACTCAAATAAGTTCCCAGCCCCAGCGTAGTGATGATTTCGCCAACCTGCGCCATCGTAGAATAAGCCAGCAAACGTTTCGCATCGGTTTGCCGTAAGGCCATAACCTCGCCGTAAAACAAAGTAATCAAGCCAACCGCCGAAACCGCTATACCAACATAAGAATAGCCCCCGACAGAACCCAATTGATTGAGCAGCCCAACGCCAAAAACTACGAACAAGACACGAACGATACCATAGACGCCAATTTTGGTCAGGATACCGGACAGAATGGATGAAACCGGTGACGGAGCCGCCGGATGCGCTTCTGGCAGCCAGCTGTGCAGCGGAACAAGACCAGTTTTAACGCCGGTGCCAATCAGGAACAAGCCTAAAATCAGCAGCAGCAGCTCCGGAGACAATGCCGTCAAACGACCGGCAACCTCCTGCATAACAAGCGTACCGGTATTTTTCTGCAGCAGCAGAATCCCGTATTGCATGACATAAGCGCCGGAAGTACACATCATAAAATATTTGAACCCCGCCTTAAGCGCCTGCTCAGATGGTTCCTGCACAATCAGCAAATAAGACGACCAAGTCATCAGTTCCCAAAAAACGTAGAAATTACCAAATTCCGTGCTTGTAGCCACGCCAATCAAACTGCCCAGCGTCAGCAGCAGAAAAAAGAAATAGCGGTTATTGCGCGGTTCTCCTTTAAAATAGCCAATGGAATACAAGGAAACGAAAAGAATCATTCCCGCTATAATCAGCGCAAATAGTTTGGACAGCCCATCAATATTCCCTTCCAGCCAAATACAGACCAGCGCCGCCGCACTGACACTAACAGCGGCAACACCGCGCAGCTGCGGAAGAAAATGTCCCAGCAGGAATACGGCAAAAGCGCCAATATACGGAACCAAGACCACCAGCGGCCAGGCGCTGTCAAAAACTGGTAATTCGCTGAAGTTTGCCGTGCCAAAAATCAGCGCTGCCAGATTTTCACTAAAATGAATCAACGTATCGGGAAAGAGCGAAGTCAACGCGGTCAGAACAGCCAGAATAGTTACAACGCCATTGGCAGCACGAGAAAATATACCGGAAGTATTCATAGCCTCATGTACCGGCTCCTGCGGTTCCGCAAAACAAATGACATGCAGCAAGCGAATAAAATACCAGGCTTCGATCATACTGCCCAAGATAGCAAGCGCGGCAAAAAGATAACTGCCGTTCTCAATATTGGAATACACAATTAAAAACTTGCTGACGGAGCCCTTGAACGGTGATAACCCCATAACTGAAAAAACACCAAAGGCAAACATTGTTGACATATACCAAGAAGCATGTCCCGCTCCCTTCAGCTTTTCAATGTCTGACGCGCCGCTGCGTTTTATCAGTACATAAGCGGTCAGAAAAACCAAGCCGCGCATCAGGATTTGATATTCCAGATGCAGGATACCGCCCGTCTGCCCGGAAAATGTATTGCTGCCGATTCCCAGCAGAATATATCCTACTTCAGCAATTGAAGAATAGATCAGTAACGTCATTAATTTTTTTGCTTTACTGACTGCCATGATTTCAAAAATCAGCAGCAGGAGCACGCCGAATAACGACAATACGTCCACTCTGGTTCCCTCCTTTGTCCAACTATCATATGCAAAAAAAGACTGATTTTCTCTCCACGCAAAAAGTTGGATATCTTGTAACCGGAAAAACATGATAAATACTATTTACCGGCAGGCGTATACGCAATTGTATAAGACCTGCCGGCAAAATATTTGCGTTATACGATCCCGAGTTCTTTTTTCTTTGCTTCTGTCGGTACGCCTTCCTTATCCCAGCCTCTCAGTTTATAGTATTCAGGAAGCATAACATCCAGCTTGTTGACCATGCCTTTCGCCGGCCCTTCGGCAACCGGTTCGTTTAAAAGCCGCGGCGGCAAGGTATCGTCTTTTTTTGAAAAGCCATTTTTTAAATTAAAAATCTTCTCAATATTCCAGATCCGCTCGCCGATCCGCAGCACCTCTTCGTCGGTATAATTCAGACCGGTACAGGTTCTGAACATCTCAGCGATCTCCGGCAAACCAAGCGCAAATGTAGTGAAAAGACACATTCCCACGGAATCAACAACGGCCGTTAAATCCTGGAAAGTTTTCAACATAGCCGCTTTTCCCTCCGTAACCATGGGATCCATCTTAACGGGTATGCCAAGAATTTCCGGCGAAGTCATATATCCCCGGACATGGCAGCCGCCCCGATTCGAAGTAGCATACTCCAGACCGATTCCCTGCATAGTACGTCCATCATACGCCGGCATTTCCTGCTTTTTCACCGACATGGAAAGTTCCGGATGGCCATATTTATCGGCCATACGATACGATCCCAATGCCAGTTGATCGCCAAAACCTTCCCGGTAACCAGTCATCTTCGTAAGTTTGACCACCGCATCCGCATCGCCAAACGGCAACTTCATACCAATATCTTTTTCCGTAATATAGCCTTGTTCATAAAGCTCCATTGCACAAGCTATCGTTGCTCCCATCGTAATGGGGTCCATACCGATTTCATTGCAGAGAAAATTTGCTTCACAGACTGTCTGTAAATTGTTGTTATCACAGTCTGACCCAAACGACCAGCCAGCTTCATATTCAGGTCCCTCGCCAAAATTTGTAAACTGCGATCTTTCAATTTTTGTAACCCGCCCGCAGCCAATTGAGCAATCAAAACAGCCTCGGTTGCGCACCAAATATTTCTTGGTAAGCGTTTCGCCGCTGATATCGTCGGCTTTATCATAATACGAATGCTGCCAGTTTCTCGTCGGGTGCGCCCCGGATTGGTTCAGGATATTGACCAATATCTGCGTTCCATAAGCCGGTAAACCAGCGCCGGTAACTGGATTGTCCTTCATCATTTGCTTTGATTTCAAGCAGCTCGCTAAAAATTCTTTCGGTTGTGCCACCTGAATTGATTTCGTTCCTCTGACCGCAACTGCCTTCAGATTTTTTGAGCCCATCACCGCCCCCAACCCGGAACGGCCGGCCGCACGGTTTTTATCGTTCATAATAACGGCAAACAAAACCAGCTTTTCTCCAGCCGGACCAATACAAGCGACTTTAAAATCTTCATTGGTTTCCTTAATGACTGCTTCCGTTGTTGCCGGAACTTCTTTACCCCAAAGATGGCTTGCATCCCGGAGTTCAATGATATCGTCATTAATATAGAGATACACCGGCTTGGCCGATTTGCCTTCAAAGATAATCCCATCATAGCCGGCAAACTTCAATTCAGGACCAAAGTGTCCGCCAGAGTTGCACGCGCCAATAGTTCCCGTCAGCGGCGCCTTAGCTACGACCTCATACCGGCCGGCGCAGGCAGCCAACGTCCCCGTTAACGGACCGGTTATAAAAATCATCTTATTATCCGGGCTCAGCGGATCAACTTTGGGATCGACTTCGTTCATATAAATCTTAGTCCCCAATCCTCTGGCCCCCACATAAAGCTTTGCATCCTGCAGATTCAAAGGTTCTGTGGAAATAGTTCCGCTTGTCAAATTCACGCGTATGATTTTTCCCATCCAACCGTACATTATTTTTGCACCTCCGCAAACAGGTCCTTAAATTTTTCCGCAATTAGTTTTTTCTTTCCTATATTACTTGTAGTCGCATCTTCATACTTGATAGCTCCGGAAGGACACACCTTGGCACAATAAGGATCGCCGCCGCACAAATTGCACTTAACAATTTTTCTTGTAACGGTGCTGACCGAAATATTGCCCATTGGGCAGGCGCTGACGCAAAGTTTACATACGATACATTTCTTAGGATCGGAGACCACGGCTCCGTTTTTATCCCGCGAAAAGGCACCTACCGGACATACCTTGGCACATGCAGGATCTTCGCATTGCATACACATGATAGGGACGGAAATCGCTGCTTCCTCATAAAATAAGACATTGACCGCTGACTCCCTCGGATTGAACTCGCCTATTTTATTAAACGAACAGGCCAATTCACAGCTTCTGCAGTTTGTGCACTTGTCTGGAGAAATGGTTAATATTTTACCCATACTGGTTCTGGTTACCGCACTTGCGATACCAGTGTCACCTCCTTTTGAACTTGAAAGAACCTGGCGCTGCTGCTAGGACTCATCCTATCGATTCAATTATCTGTTTCTTTGAACATAATCATCATATAATAATTTAGATATAAAAATCTAACTATATCTTTCGAAATATAGCCTTGTTTTTTATAAAGCGCTATTTGTGCTTTGACTGACCTCTGGACAATCTTCCCAAACTGCCTGAAACGTTTTTTCATTAATAAAAATGTAATATTTTTGTTAATGATATATTCATTTAAGTATTTTAATAATTGCAAATATTATGAATAATAAAGTGCTGCACAATCTGCCGAAAAAATTGCAGCCTTATTCAAGGCTTTGGATTTTCCTGAAGCAACATGTTTATCAGCCAAAAAACAGTAAACAAATACAAGATTAATTTCATATTACTACCAAACAACCGGCTTGAAAATAGCTTTTACAAATTTATTTCTATCCGCAGCCACGCATGGTTAATCCGCCGCAAGCAATGCCTGAAAAAATTCACAATGATCCGCACAGAAACAAATCGCCTTAAAAACTTAATCCTACGTTTTTAAGGCGATCTGATAAAAAACCTCTTCTATGCGGAAAATCCCTGCCTCAGGCTTTAAATGCCACGGGGCCATTGCCAATACTTTTATATTGTTTAGGCGTAATGCCATATTTACTCTTGAAAATAGCAATAAAGTGTGAAATGTTATCATAACCCAAATTGTAAGCGACTTCCGTAACATTTTGCGTTTGTAACATTTCCTTGGCTTTTATCAATTTGAGATTGGTAATATATTCTCGCGGCGTAAGATTCATGAGTTTTTTAAATGAATTAGAAAAATTACCCTCCGACATATTCAAATCGTACGCTAGCTGACTGATACTGATCGGCTCCTTAATATGGCTTTGGATATATTGAATCGCCTTATAGAGAGGATTATCCAGTTCAAGATTGATAACCTGCTGAACGCCTTTGATTTTTACCAGGTAATAAATCAGTTCCTGCGCATAAAGATCCAACAGAAATTCTTTATTTTTATCGCCAAAAGCCGCAATACCGGCAAGTTTGTTCAGACAAGTTCCCAGTTCGTCATTAAGATTACTATAAAAGAAACGGCTTTCCGACAACAAATTATAATCGGCATTCAGATTTATACTGATTTTTTCCGTTACTTTTTTAACCAGCTCTTGATTTAGCTCAAAAACCAGCGCTTTCGTCGGAACATCAATTTTCATCTGAACTGTCGACGAAGGCGGCAGCAAGACGAACTGTCCCGGACCATACGTGAAATTTGCTCCGCCATTAAGAGAAATATGCTTACTGCCATCGATAATTGTACAGAGTCTGCTGTATTCATAAGTTTTATAATCAGCCAGCAAGGGCGGAAGCTCATAATACAAAAGTTTAAGATATTCCGATTCGAGTCCGTCCACCATTTCACGGCTTCGGCTGAAATCCGTAAGCATAATTTCCCCCTCCCCTACTTTATATTGTTATCATTTATATTATCCTCATTCTACTACGTATAAAATTTATAATCAACGTCATTTATTAAAAAATAATCGGAGTATTTAGACTATTTTAGCAGAGCTTTTATTAAACTAAAAAATCAGCCTGTACAGACTAAAAAAGTAAAGTTTATACAATAAAACATTGACTAATGCAGTGTATAGGAGTAATATTTTAATGTAAAATCACGAGAACACAAAGGCTGGTGAGGAAAATGGACGGAGACCACCCTAGTTTATGTTGGAACAGGAATATAAAAAAATATCGGGAGATTTCGCTCTTTTCCTTACCAGAGAGAATAGAACTATATTTTCGGCAATGAAAAGAGTGAATGGTTCCTGCTTAAAAGGAGCTTTCACAACTATGCTGAAAATTTACAAGTCGCTGGAAAGCGGTCCGCTTCAGGAGCTGACACTGAAAACACTGGAAAAAGGCGCTTGGATCAATATCATTGCGCCAACACCTTATGAACTGAAAGTAGTCGGCAATCTCACGGAAGTTGAGCCGGATTTTCTGCGCTCGGCCCTCGATGATGAAGAACGTTCCCATACGGACGTTGAGGACGATTCCATTATGATTTTAACCAACGTGCCGATCATGCGCGGGCATGACAGTTACGACACTTTACCTTTGGCGATTGTTCTTACCAAAGAATATATTCTGACCGTTTGTCTGGAAGAAACACCGGTGATCTCAGAGTTTAACCCCCAGACAGCAAAATCATTCCGGACGTTTAAGAAAACTCGTTTTTTGTTTCAGATCCTTTATAAATCCGCTACTTTTTATCTGCGTTATCTGCGTCAGATCAACAGGCTTTCGGATGAAATTGAACTGATGCTGCGCGATTCCATGAAAAATCAGGATATTCTGCGGTTATTGGAATTGCAAAAAGGCCTGACCTATTTTAACGCCGCACTGCGATCGAACGGAGCAGTTCTGGATAAGCTGCTGCGCCTGCGGTCTAATCTGGCGACCAAGCCGATCCTCAAAATGTACGAGGAAGATGAAGATCTGCTGGAAGATGTTATCATCGAGAATAAACAAGCGCGTGAAATGGTTGAAATGTACAGCAAGATTTTATCTCGCATGGCCGATACTTTTTCCTCCATTATTTCCAATAACCAGAACCTTGTCATGAAATTCTTAGCGGCTATGACGATTATTTTGGCGATTCCAACCGTTATATCCAGTTTTTTTGGCATGAATGTACCGGTCCCTTTTGCCGATCAGCAGGATGCGTTTATTTATGTTTCTTTGATCTCAATCATCATTGCCGGAACTTCTGCCTATATTCTCTGGCGCCGTAATATGTTTTAAAAAAGGAGCCGTTACGATGAGTCTCATGATACAAGCCCAGTTAAAAACCGGACTGATATTTGGCGATACGGAAAATGCCGAATATGTTTATATGCCCGCCAGCGAATTGGGCCTGGCGGCCCCGCTTTGCATTTATGAAAAGCAAGACCAGCGCAAAGATGTCAGCCTAACGGAAGCCGACCATCTGATTACGATCCTCAGTCTGAAACCAGTTTGTCATCCGCGTCTTGGCGTCAGCACCTGCTGACCAGGAAAGGAGTCTTCTGTCATGATTGCCGTTCCGTCTTCCGATTTCTTAAAAGAATTTACTCTCTTCGCCGATCAGGCTAATGATGAAAATGAAACCTTTGTTATCCAGCGCGCCAACAGCAAAAATGTTGTGATGCTATCACTGGATGAATTCAATAGAATGCAAAAACTTCTGTTCCAATCGCGTCAGAAATTGAAATAAACAAAAAGATGCCGCTGTACCAAGGGTGCAGCGGCATCTTTTTGTTTATTTTCCTGATTGTGCAATCGGCAGCGCAATAACCGAACCATCACGCAGCATATATAAATACCGCTCCCGTACCTGACTATGCAATATTTCTTCTACTGCTTCGCTGTACAACTGGATCTGCAGGCTGTATCGCTCCCGAATCAGCTCCGGCTGCGTATCCCGATCCGTCTTATAATCAACAAGCACCAACCCTTCTTCTTCCTGAAAAAGAAGATCAATGATGCCTTGGCTAAAGATTGTTTCCCCATCGTCTTGTACCTCGGGATAAAACCGCCGCGCCGGTATGACGCGGCTAAAAGGCAACTCACGCCAGACTTTTTTTGCCCGCTGCAGACGAAGTCCCAAAGGCGAAGAAAAGAATTGATACACAGACCGCGTATTAACAGCCTGCCGCTGCTCCGGCAAAAGGATTTCCCGCTCGACCATCTTGTCGAGCTGCGTCTCGATCGCCGCATACGAAGCGCCCGTCTGCCAATCGATATGCTGCAGCACGCTATGCATCATCGTACCGTATTCTGCCGCCGTCATGCCATGCGTTTCGCGGACAAAATCCGGGTGGGTAAACAACTGCGGCGCTTTGATGAGCGCCGAGGTATCCCCGGTGTCCTCAGCAGCAAAACGACGCTTTATTTCCGTGACCGAAAGCTTGGCCGGGACATCAGCTACACCGTGCAAATCATACTGCCAGCCCAGAATTTTTTCGACGCGTTCTTTATGAGCCGTCGACGGCAAGGGCTCTTCCCTCTGGATTTTCTGCAAGATATCATCCACCGCCGCATCCTCCGGCTGATAGGCGCGAATATCCCCGGCGGAAATGAGATTCACCTGCCAATGCGAAGCATCCGGCAAAATAAGCCCTGACCCGATCCCCGCCAAATCCGCCAGATCACGAATCGCCTCTCCGTCGCTATGACGGACCAAAGCCATGCCAATCCAATCCAAGAAAGACCCGGCTTCCATGACGGCATAATCTGGCAAAGGCACCGGCGTCCGGCCCGCGTAGCGGCACCAGCGCCGCGCCCGTCCCGCCATATTTTTCCCGGAACCAACTAAAATCAGCTTTTCCCGAGCGCGGGTCAATGCTACATACAAAACGCGCAGCTCCTCAGCTTTTGTCTCCTGCACACTCTGATAGGCAATCGCCAGCCGGGCCAGCGTGGGATAGCGAATGGATTTATCCAGTTCCACCCGGTATGGTCCCAGCCCCAAGGAACGATGCATCAGCAAAGGAGCATACGTGTCCATCACATTGAATCGCTTGCCAATATCTGCCAGCAGAACGACCGGAAATTCCAAGCCCTTGCTTTTATGAATGCTCAAAATACGGACGACATTCTCACTCTCTCCCAACGTGCGGGCAACCGCCAGATCCGTATCCATATTCTGCATACGCCCAATAAAGCGCAAAAAGCGGAACAAGCCCCGAAAATCAGTCTGCTCATAAGCCTCGGCCCGATCCACCAGCATACGGAGATTCGCCTGCCGCAGCAAGCCTCCCGGCATTCCGCCGACATAATCATAATAGCCGGTATCACGATAAAGCTGCCAGAGCAGCGTCGGCACCCCGACCTGCATCGCAGCTGTTTTCCAGCCTTCCAGCCGGGATAAAAAAGCAGCCACCCGCTCGCATAGGGAAGATGGCAAAACGGTCTCTGGTTCATTCACCTGCAGCAGCGCGGAGAAAAGATCTCCCTCCGGGATGGCCGCCCGGATGGCCGCTAATTCGGCGGCAGAAAAACTGCCAATTGGCGAATAGAGAACCGCCGCCAGAGGAATGTCCTGATGGGCGTTATCAATTACTGACAGCAGCGCCAGCATAACGCGCACTTCATTTTCTTCAAAATAGCCGGCATCCACCGACGCATAGGCGGGAATGTGATTTCCCCGCAATGCATCCAGCAGCACCATCGCCTTTCCTTTCACGGAACGAAGCAGAATCACGATGTCGCGCCACTGAATCGGACGATAGCCCCGCGCCATTTTATCAAACACAACCATCCGGCTCTCCATGAGTGCCTGCAGCCGGTTAGCAATATGCTGCGCTTCTAAAGAAAATCCTTGCAGGTCATTTTCTCCGTCATCACCTGTCGCTGCAAGATTCTCGCCGCTATCCGCCGCAGCGTTATCGTCGGCGTTCTGAACATCGTCACAAGCGATCAAATCAAGCTCCACCGGACCGTCCAGTGTCGCCGCTGCCGCCGGATAATCCATCCCGACATGCAGCGCCGCATCGTCATCGTATTCAATTTCCATGGCATCCGGCACCATAAGCTGCGAAAAGAGAAAATTTACCGCTGACAGCACCGACTCCCGGCTGCGAAAATTCTGTGACAGCAGAATCCGTTGTCCGGGCCCCTGCGCATACGCATGATACATCGCCAGAAACAGCGACGGGTCCGCCAGCCGAAAGCGATAAATACTTTGCTTCACATCGCCGACCACAAACAAATTTGGCTGTTTTTGCCGGGAAATCAAGCTTAAAATCGCCCGCTGCACCCCATTGACATCCTGAAATTCATCCACCATAACTTCTTCATACCGAGCCTGTAAAGCCAATGCGGCCGCCGAAGGCAATAATGCATCCGGCTTTGACTCCGGAGCACAGAGGATCTGCAGTGCAAAATGCTCCAGGTCACTAAAATCCGCCAGACAGCGTTCCCTTTTCTCTGCAGCAAAAGCAGCGGCAAAATGTTTCGTCAGCTGGCACAGGCTCTGCATTACCGGCAGCACTGCCTGCAGATCCTCCCAAAGTTCCGACGGCGCTTCCTGAAAATATTTTGTCTGCAAAGTCTGCATCGACTTAATAACCGCCTTGCGCTGCTCCTGAATCAGTTTTTTAGCCGCCGCATCGGCTTTCGACGGATGCAGTTTAGAAAACTGCATCCCGGCAAAAGCCTGATACCAGTCTTCCCAGGTTCCCTGCTGAAATGACTGCCGCAGCGACCGGATGCCATCGGCGTCTGCCTGAAGATCCGGCAAATAGGCGTCGCAGCCTGTGTTCGCCGCTGTTTCCTGCAAATACTGCAAGATATCTTCAGCCGCTGCCAAAACCCGTTCAATTTCTTTTTTAATGACCGGAATCCAAGGCAGATCATCCAGCCGCCCCGCCGGTTCCAACTGAAAAGGACCGCTTAAAGAATCCAGCCATGCGTCGGGAAACGGCATACTCTGCGCATAATGATAAAGCTGCAGCACAATCTCATGCAGCGGTTCATCGCCATGCTCATTACTGTATTCATTAACAAATTCCAAAAAAGCGTCGTCGCCCTGTTCATACTCTGCTTCAAACACTTCTTCCAGCACATCCTGCTGAATCAGCCGCAATTCCTGTTCATTGGCCAGCCGAAACTGCGGATCGAGATCAATCGCGGTAAAATTGCGCCGGATAACGCTCTGGCAAAAAGAATGCAAAGTCGAAATTGATGCATTGGAAAACAAAATAAGCTGCCTGGCTAACGCCTTATGATCCGGCTGCGCGGCAATCGCGCCGGCTAAAGCCGTCTCAATGCGCTCGCGCATTTCCGCCGCAGCGGCATTCGTAAAAGTAACCACCAGCAAATGATCAATATCACACTCGCCGCGCAAAATACGCTGAATAATCCGTTCCACTAATACCGATGTCTTTCCCGAACCCGCAGCTGCCGCCACCAGCAAATTCTTTCCGCGGGCTTCAATTGCCTCGGTTTGCGCCTCAGACCATGCCATCAGCTCAGCTCCTTTCCCAATTCTTCCATTCTTTCCATCAATACGTCCTCTTCATGCTTCGGCAGGGTGCGATAAGTATATCCCGGCACCATGAGATCAAAACCGCACAGCATAGAAAACGGACAATACCCGCAAGCCGTATTTTCTCCCAACCGATATGGCTGCGCTGCCAACTCGCCCGACAGAATCTTTTTTCCGGTATCGGCCAGAATCCAGGAAATATAGTGCAGCAGCACTTCAAAATCCTGCACGGTTTTCATGCAAGCGCGATTGGACTTCGTGTTGGCAATTGCACCGGTCTTAGACGATACGGTCAGTTTCAGGAAAGACAGCGAATGATCAATTTCGCGGATCACCTCCGGATCGGCCAAAACCCAGCCCGGCATCTGCAATTTTTTCTTCAAAAGCTGACGCGCCTCGCCTTCGGAAAGGCGATGGTCGGCCGGCAAAACCGGATTTTTTAAAAAGCAGTATAACATGCCGGCTGACAGCGGTTCTTCGCCCCCCTGCTCTTTGAGCAAAAAGTTTTTGGCGGCTAAAAGATAGGTAAGCAGCTGCAGCCGGATACCATAATAAACTTCCAGCAAATTCAAAGCTACCTGTCCGGTTTTATAATCCATAATCAAAAAATACCGTCCATGCACATCAATGCGATCGATCTGCCCGCTTACCTCCAGCTGATAGCCGCTGCCCATATCCAGCAGCAGCGGCGGCATGGCCGCCGTCGGCGCCGGACCAAAAGAACATTCAAAAGCATCCGGTTCGAACGCGCTGACCGCATCAAAGGCAATCAGCCGCTGCAGGCTGTTTTCCGCCGCCCGGGAGATTCGCTGCAGCTGATTTTTGGCCTGTGCGCTGCTGAGCAAAATCTCATTTTGCAGACGCGGCGCCAGCTCCGTTATAATCTGGGTACAGCGCGCATGGCATTCCTCACTGCCGACATCGCGCCAACGACGATTTTCCTGCTTCAGCTGGCGGCCAAAAGCAGCCAGGGCCCCATGCAACAGAACGCCCAGATCAGGCGCGTCAAAACGATGCTCCTCCCGCTCTTTCAGGCGCAGCCCATACTTGGCAAAATGACGGAACGGACAAGCATGAAAACCCTCAAAACGCGTCACGCTGCCCCGCAGACGATGATGCTGCGTATACAACTGCGCCGCCAGCTCTGCCGGCAAACGGTCTTCCTGTGCATGAATGAACAATCCTTTTCGTACCAGAGCAAAAACTGGCTGCAGCGCCTCATCCTGTAAAATCCAATTGTACACATCCTGCCAGAAAGGCGCCAGCGCGTGACGCTCGCGATACCCGCGCAAAGCCGCCGCCAACCCGGTAACCGCCTGATGACCGGCCGCCAGCAGCAAAGCATCCTGCCGCTCCAGACTCTCCAGCGGAATCGACAAAAACTCCGCGTCAGGCAGAAGCCGCCGCAGGCGATGCACCAGCGACGACGGCACCAGCCCATTGCCCTCCGTATCCGCCAGCGCATAAGAAACCCAGAGATATTCCCGTGACCGGGTAAAGCCTCTATACAACAAATACGGTTCGGAAAAAGTATTTTCTACCGCGCCCAAAGGCAAATCAAGGCCGCACTCGTGCAGATGCAAACGATCCGCATCGGATAACAAACCTTTTTCCTGCACGCGCCCCGGCATAACGCCCTCATTCGCGCCGAGAATATAAACTGCCCGCACATTATCGAGACTATTTTGATCAAAAGAAGCCAGAGTAACATAATCCAGCCCCGGCGGAATCAAAGCGATCTCCAACGCATCAATGCCGTCCCCTAAGATAGCCTCATAGGCCCGCGCCGACATTTTTTCCTCACCACTTGTTTCCACCAGCTGCTGCAATAGCTCCATCATTTTATTCCATATCTGCTGATGCTGCCGCGCCTCGGCCAAACGTCCCGCATGTTCCGCCGTCTCCGCCCACTTCGCCAGAGTATCCGGCACATGCAGCGCCTCCAGCAGAGCATACACCGCCTGCGTAATCCCGGTGACATTGGCTGCAGCCCGAACGTCACCGGCAAATTTCAGCAGTGGCGCGGTAACTCGGTGTCTGGTCAGATTAAGCGCAGCCAGCGCTTCCTGTTCCTCGTCCGTCAGCTCACTGGAATCAAGCAGCGACGACTGCCGCCGATAATTCCAATCTTCCTCCATCGTCCAGCGGCTGCCGCGAATCCCAAATTCCAGCACATAATTTTCCAATAGCTCAGCTTGTTCCCGGCCCACCGGAAAAAATCCCGTTTTGATACAGCGAAAAACCGCATCATACTGCCAGCCATGCAAAACAGAAAAAATGGACCGCAGCAATTCAGCCAGCGGATGATGAATCCCCTGCTGCTTGATATCGCGAAAGCACGGAATCCCATAATCTTCCAGAACCAGCTCCGGCATGCTTCCATAATCATCAAACCGGCGTACCAGCACGCCGATGTCGCGCCAACGATACCCTTCCTCCCGACAAAGCCGCAACATATCGGCAGCTGCCGTCTCGATTTCCAGCCGCCGTGTTGCCGTCTCAACCAAGCGGACGCCGCCGGCCTTGGCAGCAGCTTCCGGCGCAGCAAAACCAAAAAGATGCTGCTCCACAACCGCCAACGCCGGCGCGCAAAACCGCCGGGCATTGTCCAAACGTCGTATCTGCAGAGGAATTTGTTCCTCACCCGCCATTTGCTGCAATTCCTGCAGCGTGCGCCAGGAACGATGAAACAGCCCGGTTTCCGGCGCATTGCGTGCCTCGTCCGCCGGGTCCATGGTCAGCGTTACGTGCAAATTCTGAACCTGCTGCAATAAAACCCGCAAAATTTTCTTTTCCTGCGGATTAAAAAACATAAAACCATCAATCCAGACTTCCGCGCCGGTTATCATCGCCGACTGCGGCAGCCGCTCAGCCAAGGTTTCCAGCAGATCTTCAGCATCATTATAGCGCCCTTGCATCGCCAAGGAAAAATCTTCATACAGCAGCGCAATCTCCGACACTTTTTCCGCCAGCGACGAATCTCCCATAGCGGAAACGGTCCCCATTAGCTGCGCCGCCTTGATATCATAGCTTTTCAGCTCCTCAATAACCGTCGCCAGTTCCGCTGTAAACCCGCGCTGCTTTGCCGCCCGCGAAAATACGGACAAATTTTTTCCCCGCTGCGTAAGAATTTTACGCAGCAGCAAACGGCGGCCAATATCCGTAATGCGCGGATGAACCGCGCCGCCGGTTTCCAACAACACCTGACGAGCCAGGCGGCGAAAGCCAAACACGAACGCCCGCATAAAGCCATGCCCATTTTTCCCCATCCGATCCGCCAGCTGCCGTTCCACCTTATATGTCATATGTTCCGGCAAGAGCAAAATCAATGCCGGTCCCATCGGAGCAGCCTCCATTTGTTCTTGCATCGCCGCCAGACAAGCCTGCGTTTTTCCACTGCCAGCCCGACCCATGATAACTTCCAGCATATTTTTCCTCCCCGACTTCAGCCCACGACAAAATGCGCTTCGCTGCCGCTGCGTGTTTTGGTAACTTCCAAACGGGCGTCAATACGCTCAGCCAATTCCTCGACATGTGAAATGATGCCTACCAGCCGCCCGCCCTGCTGCAGATCCAGCAAAGCCCGGATCGCCATATCCAAAGTTTCGCTGTCCAAGGTGCCAAACCCCTCGTCAATAAATATCGTATCCAGACGAATGCCCCCGGAATAATTCTGCACCACATCGGCCAGCCCCAGCGCCAGCGACAAGGAAGCCAAAAAAGATTCTCCCCCCGAAAGCGTTGCCAGCGGACGCGCATAACCAGTATATTCATCAAAGACTTCCATATCCAGACCGCCGGCCATATTCTTCCGGCTGCGTTCTCCCGGCTGCAGCTGATATTGCCCCCGGCTCATGACTATGAGCCGGGAATTTGCGGCGTCAATGGTTTCGCGCAGCAGCGACCGCAAAACATAACGCTGAAACGTAATGCCATGCTCATTCTTCCCATTGGCGACCTCAGCTAGTCGTCCGACGGTCCGATATTTTTCTTCCAACTGCGCCGCCTCGGCTCCCAGCTTTTCCAGCGACCGCCATTTTTCTTCGCCGCGAACAATCTCAGCCTGCAATTTTTGTTCTTCGGCATAGCTTTCCTTCCAGGCCTGTTCCGCTGCGGTCCGGGCCAAAACCAGCGGTTCCAGCG
Organism: Megamonas sp. UBA1799; assembly: GCA_002319815.1. GTDB lineage: Bacteria > Bacillota > Negativicutes > Selenomonadales > Selenomonadaceae > UBA1799. The sequence goes on along the minus strand of DCFR01000052.1, from coordinate 10,289 downwards.
CCGGCTTGCTCTGCTCTGCTACCGCTGCCGCAGCTTTTTTCCAGGCCGTTCGGGCTGCCGTATGACGATCCTCAAACTCACGGATACGGTTGCCCACTTTCTCCCGATAAGCCGCATCGGACCAACTTCCCGAAAGCGCCTGCAAAAAATCCGCATCTTCTGCAAACCCGGCCTGTTGCCGCCGTTCCTGAAAAGCCGCTGTCAGTTGATCCGCCTTCTGCCGGCTCTCGCCTGCTAACTGTTCTGCTACCTGCGCCGCCTTTTTTTGCGCCGCCAGAGCTGACTCCAAAGCCTGCCAGGAGGTTTCCGCCGCCGCATAGCTTTGCTGGTATTGAGCCCATTCTGCCGCCAGCCTGGCCTGTGCCGCCGTCAAAGCGGCCGGATCCCGGTATTCATCCGGCAGAAGCCGCTGTTTTGTCTGCAAAATCCCCAAGGCGCTCCGGTAACGACCCTCTGCTTCCACCTGCGCCGAAAAAGTTTTTTGCATAGCGAGTTTTGCCGCATCCGCAGTGCCGCGCGCTGCCATTTGCTGCTGCTGCACTTCATCCAGTGCCGCCGCTGCCTTTTCAGCCTTTTCCTGCCGTTTCTGCAGCTGCAGGATTTCACTTTTCAACGCCGCTGCCGTATGCTTCTCAGCCGGCAAATTACGCGCATAATCCTCCGCCTGCTGCTGCAAGACAGCCAGCTCGCTCTCAGCTGCCATTTGTTGTTTCAGCGCGGCCTGATAAGCTTCATCAGCATCATGTCTCGCCTGCTCAGCCCGTTTGATTTCCTTTTCCTCCGGCACAATGCCGCCGGCCAGCGCCGGAGCAGGATGCAGCTTTGACCCGCAAACCGGACAGGGTTCCCCTTCCTGTAAAGTTCCCGCCAAAAAAGCCGCCTGCCCCTCGGCAAACAAATGATTCAGCCGCTTCCAGTCATTCTCCCGCTCCTTGCCCAGCTGCCTGGCCGCGTCTGTCTTTTGCAGAGCCTCGCTGACCCGCCGCTGGCTTTGTTCCAAGGACTGCAGCGTCTGCGCCTGCTTTTGAAGCAGGTCCAATTCCCGCTGCGTATTCTTTATGGTCAAAACAGCGGTTTCCCGATCAGCCGCCGCTTGTGTCAGTTCTTTTTCCTGCTGTGAAAGCTCATATACCCGCTCGGACTGCCGCTGCTCCTGCGCGACAGCCGCCTGCTGCTTCTGCTCGCTCACAGACAGCGTCTGCCGGGCTTGCCGAACTTCGGCTTCCGCTGCCTGCACCGCAGCCGACAATGCCTTGTATTCTTCCAGTTTTGCCGCCTGCTGCTGCTTTTCCCTGAACTGCGGCTCCTCTGCCTGAATCTGCCGGAATTTCTCCTTGGCCTGTGTACAATCAGCTGTCAGAGAATGTTCTTTAGCCACCGCACCGGTAAATGCCGAACGCTTTTGCAGCACATCATCTGCCGCCTGCTGCCGCTGCCGATAGATATCCTCCAGCGCTGCGGCTTTTTCGGCGCGTTCATAATCCTGCCGATACCGCTGTAAATCGGCCAGCTTGCTTTCGCAGGCCTGCAATTCTGCCGCCGCTGTCTCCAGCGTCTGAAATTGCGCCAGCAGCAAACGGGCCTTTTGTTCTTTCTCCTGCGCGGCAACTTTAGCCTGCTCCCGCCCGGCGGCAGCAACGGTCAGAATAGCGAGCTTTTTTCTCTTTTCTTCCAGCAAGGCTTTAAATTCCTCACGAGACTGTGCGCCTTCATCTCCCAGCAAAAGCGCCTGTTGGCTGGCGAGCTGCTGATATCCATCCTCCATAGCCCGCGCTTTTAATTTCAGCCCTTCCTCAATTTTCCGATAAAGTTCGGTCTTAAAAAGAACCTCCATGATTTCTTGCCGCTCAGCCGAATTGGCCAGCAGTAAGCGGCGAAATTCCCCCTGCGGTAAAAGCACAACTTGCCGAAACTGACTGCTTTTGAAACCCAGCAACGCTTCCATATACTCCGTCACATGACTGTAGCCCTCCGCCAGCAGCTTGCCCTCGGCGCCATTTTCCAACGCTGACAAAACCGCTTGAGCTGGACTGGCTGTGAGTCCGCTGCCGCGCTTTTTAGCCCGCAGCTGTTCGGGGCTGCGATAAACCCGATAGCACTTCTTCCCCAGAGAAAAATCCAGCTGAACCCAGGTCAGCACATCCGCATCCGCCTGTTTACTGCGCAGCATGCCCGAAGACCGCCCTTCCCCGCTGGCATCGCCATAAAGCGCAAAACAAATGGCATCCAAAATTGTGGTTTTACCGGCGCCGGTTGCGCCATGAATCAAAAAGAAAGACCGGCCCTGCAGCGCTGAAAAATCCAGCACCGTTTTTTGTTCATAAGGACCAAAAGCAGCGAAACTCAAACAAAGCGGTCTCATATTTTCCCCTCCCGTTCCCGGCGGAAAACCCCGTCCGCAGTTTCAGCAAACACGGATCGCTGCGCTTCTGTAAGCACTTCTCCCGTCATATCCTGAAAAAAACCGGCAAAAAGCTCCGCTTCCGACTGCTGGCGTCGGACCTGCCCGGCGTCAGCAAGAGCGCTGCGGTAATTCAGATTTGGCCGGTCAATCTGCATCAGATTAGGAAAAATTGTTTCCAGTTTACCATGGACATCCAGAATCGTATCAGTGTCAAGGAGCTCCGCCAGCAGATAATCATCACTGGCCGGATAGCGGTCACGATCGCGCAGAATATCGTCAAAATAACCGCGGATACGACGCATATCATGTTTAGGCAGCAACGGCAGCAGCTCTACCGCCGCCTGTCCCTGCGCATCCAGATCGACCACAGCCAAACTCTTTTGCTGGCTGCTTTCTTCAAAAGAATATTTCATCAGCGAACCGCTGTACCGGATATGGTCAGCCCCGGCCCGCTGCGGATTATGCAAATGCCCCAGAGCCGTATAACTAAACGGCCGATAGTAACGCGGACTCACGTTGCTCGAACCGCCCACGCTGAGCGGACGCTCAGAATCCGACACCTGTCCGCCGGCTAAAAATGCATGCGCGACCGCCACGCTGCGGACACCCTGCGGGATGCAGGCCGCTCCGGTCTCTACGACCCGCCCCGTTGCCGCATCAAAATCCAATCCTTCATCTCCGCCAAAAACAGCGCGTACGCCAGCTGGTTCCATATAAGGAAACAGCTGAAAATATACAGGTCCATACGCATCCTCGACAATGACCGGTTCCAAAGACGGCGTAAGACTGCCGCGCACAAAAAGACCTTGACCGGCCATAATCCGGCGGCCAAAGTCCAAACGCTGCGCACTGTCATGATTGCCGGCAATATAAAACACCCGGACCTTTTTTTCCAGCAGTAATTTAGCCAATACCTCGTCAAATAACTCCACGGCCTCCGTCGGCGGAACGGCCCGGTCATAGATATCTCCGGCAATGATCACGGCTTCCGCCTTTGTTTCCGTCACCATGCGCAAAAACTCCATCAGCAGATACGACTGATCCTCCGTCAAATGCTGTCCATGAAACAAGCGCCCCAAATGCCAGTCGGCTGTATGAATAAACCGCACTCTCATCCCTCCTGTACAAAAATAGGAAAAGGAGCTGCCGCTACCTGCAGCAACCCCCTATACATCCATCTCTATCAGCTATATTGTCCAAATGGCGTCACCAGCCGCATGAGCGTGCGGCCGCAGGCACAGGGCTCTTCCAGACGCATGACCGTCTGCCCCGTACGGCAGCGGATCAAAGGCATTGCCTCCGCTGCCAAAGTGGTAACCACCAGTTCTCCCACCTGTGACGCATCCTCAATCACCGTATCACTGCCAAATGCAACAATCTCAGGATAAAAACAATCTTCCTGCAGATGCTGCCCGGAACGCTCGCTGCACTGAAAAAGCATACCGGCACAGCCGAACTCCGCCGAAGAAAAAAAATTATATACCTGCGTAGCCGTCCGCTTTTCAATATGTGATTTCAACGGATTCTGAATCATATCGTTCAGACAAAGAATCTTCTGTAACGGATAATCCAAAACATCCGCGCCCATCGCCTGCACCTGAACAATCATCTGCAGCAGCCGCCGGGAAGATCCGGCCAGCGTTTCCAGCCCTGATTCCCGCAGCAGCCGCATGGCCCGGTTGTAATCCGTGCTCAAGGGAACTACCGCAGCGCCGATCAGATCCAGCGCATACTGAATATCCATCAGACCGCTGTCCGCCAAATCACCCAAAATCCCGACTACAGAAGCCCGGGTAATGCCGGCAGCCACCAACCCCCGCGTCATCATTTCCACATTGTGGGCAATATCCCCGGTGGTATACACTTTAATGACCGGCTGCGGATGCTCCCAGAGACTGATTCTAGCCACACCGCTTAGCGGCAGCGTCAAAAAATCATACATCTGCGCCCGCTGAAATTCCTTGTAACACGTGAACGGCAAGCGGCGAATATCATGCAAAGTTTTTATATCTTCGGGATGTACGCCCGCCGCCCTTAGTTTTTCTCGATAAAAGGGACTTTTGGAAAAAGCCCAGCCCAGCGTCTTTTGAAGGCGTTCCGTCTGTAAGGATTCCAATCCGTCCCGATCCATTTGTTCAATTTGACGATTCGCAAAATGCATAATGGACCCCCGCCTTCATCCATGAATTCACATCGGACGCTGATAAAAGAACGGCTGGAAACTGGTATAGCCGAGCTTGCGGAAATTCAGAATTGCTTCGGTAGCGCCGACAAACAAAATCCCGCCGGGTTTCAGCGCCCGGAAAAAATCAGCATACAACTGATCTTTCGCTTCTTCCGTAAAGTAAATGACCACATTGCGGCACAGAATCAAATCAAACCCGGTCTCGAAGGAATCTTTCAGCAGATTGTGCCGCTTAAATTCGATGCAGTCCTTAATTTCCTGTTTCACCGCATACTTTCCATCCGCTTCTTTGGTAAAATATTTCTGCAGCCGCTGCGATGATATACTCTTGATCTCATTCTCCATATAGACGCCCTTTTTAGCTTTGGCAATGATTTCGATATCCAAATCGCTGGCCAGAATGCGGTGCTTCTGGCCGGGCGTCAGCTCCTTTAAGATCATCGCCATAGAATAAGGCTCCGCCCCGATAGAGCAGCCGGCGCTCCAAATATTCAGCTTGGACGACCGCTTCAGCAAATCCGGAAGCACATCGGTCTCCAGCTTGGAAAACTTATCCGGCGTCCGAAAGAACTCCGACACGTTAATCGTCAGGTATTCGATAAAAGCCTCAAACTCAACATGGTTTTTTGCCACATGATCAAAATAACCTGTATAGGAGTCAAATCCGTTGCGCGTCACCAGATTACCAATGCGCCGCTTCATCTGAGCCTCTTTATACAAATCAAGATCAATCTCTGTTTTTCCCTTTAATTTTCGTTTAAAAGCCACCCAATCATTATCATCCATCATCAAAAATCCCTCCCGGAAATATTTTATCCCGCTTTATATAAATTCAACCTCAACGTATAAAATCCCTGTTAAAAAGATTTTTTTACAAAAAAAAGTTCAAAGACAGCAACCCGTATCGCCCTTTAATTTTCTACATAATGACTAAAACTGCCAATCAGCATCTGCGGTGCTGCCTCATGCAGCTGCTGCAAAAACACTTTGGTCCCCAGCGCCGGCTGTTGTGCCGGCGGCATGATCGCCAAAAACGCATCCGGATCAATATTAAGATTGCGGATCTGAACCATCTGCACCGGCAATGCACGGAAAAACTCCTGCCAGGCAGCCGCCTCTTCCGGACGATCATTAAAGCCGGGAAGATACAGCAAATTCAACGAAACGTAAACCCCATGATCCAACGCATAACGAATCGAAGCCTTGACCTGATCCAGCGCATAGTTACTGCGATAATACGCAGCATACGACGCCGCATCGGCGCTGATGATACTGACCCGCATCGTATCCAGCCCGGCATCGACAATTTTTACAATGCCTTCGGTATAGCCGGCGTTGGTATTGATATTAATCTGGCCCTTTTTAGTCTGGGAACGAATCTGCCGAATACCGGCAGCAATATTATCCGCCGCCAAAGAAGGCTCACCCTCGCAGCCCTGTCCAAAACTGATAATCCCCTCCGGCGCTGCCGAAAGATGATAAATGCCGATGGCCGCAATTTCTTCCGGCGTCGGCCGGAACGTAATCCGGCTTTGCGGCGACGGACAGCATTCTGCCGGCTGCAAAGAAATGCAGCCAAAGCAATTGGCATTGCAAACCGGAGAAACCGGAATGCCCGCCTCCCAGCGGCGATAAAAAAGATTCTGCGCCGTACAGCAGTGCCATTCTAACGAACAATGCGCCAGATGATCAACCAAACGGCTGTCCGGCAAATCCTTCTGCACCCGCTTAACCAGTTTTTTTAAGTCATGGGTATTATAATAAGCCGGATTCCATTTACTGTTCTCATCCGTGTAAATTGCCGCCGTATACAAAGCGTCTTTATACAACACCACCGCCGTGTACCCATAGAGAGGCAGTTCCGCCGCGCCCGCCTGTTTCTGAAAGGCTGGCAGATAGAGCCGCGTATACCCGGCCGGTAAAATAGCCGACACCGCCCGGCCGCACACCGGCAAAATCTCGCCGTCCGCCGCGCGTCCCATGGCCATACGATCCGGTAAAAACATCAGATCCGCACTTTCCGGCAGAGGAATCAAATCCTCCGGCGTCAACTCGACAATCTCCCCGCCGCTGCGTCCCAACCCGGCCATACCCGGCGCATCAAAAATCTCTCCCCGTTCATCGGCATAGAGCGCGGTAATCTTATGCATGTTGTTCCTCCTGCCCATCTGACGTTTTCGCTTTATGCACCTTCCGCGGATTATATCGATTCATCGCCAAATCCACGCCCTCACTGACAATACATTCCGCTGCGGGCAATAACGCTGCGATGGCGTCCTGAATTTTTCCGGCATCCTCATCCGGAAACGGAGCCAGCACATGCTTGACCACCGTCCAGCCGGGCAGCGGACGGCCGATCCCAATGCGCAGACGGGCAAAATTCTCATTCTGAACATGATAAAGCACCGACTTCATGCCATTATGTCCGCCTGCGCTTCCTTTACGGCGAATCCGGATCATCCCTGCCGGAATATCCATATCGTCGTGAACGACAATCAGATCGGCCGGCGTCATTTTATACCAGGAGAGCAGCGGACCAATCGCCCGTCCGCTCTCATTCATATAGGTCAGCGGTTTAACCAGCAAAACCTTTTCCGCGCCGATATGTCCCTCGGCGACCAGAGCATCCTGTCTCGTTCTCCAGCTATCCTCAATCCCCATTTTCTTTGCCAACGCATCCACAAACATAAACCCGACGTTGTGCTTTGTCTGGGCATATTCATTCCCGGGATTTCCTAACCCCGCAATCATTTTCATAAACAGTATCCTCCATTTGTAAGCTTTCTATATTTTATCATATCTGTCCAAAAACAAAAAGAAAGAATCCACCGACACAAAAAAGCCGGTGGATATCGATCCTCTGCTACATATGCAATTCCAAACCGACCGGACAGTGATCGCTGCCCAGAATTTCATTATAAATAGCCGCGTCCGCCAGCCGATCACGCAAGCGATTGGAAATCAGAAAATAATCAATGCGCCAACCGGCATTTGTATCGCGGGCATGCCGCATATAAGACCACCAGCTATACGCCCCCGTCCGGTCCGGATACAACTGCCGGAAAGTATCGGTAAAACCGGCGGCCAGCAGCGAACGGAAATTTTCCCGCTCATCATCGGTAAAACCGGCATTTTGATGATTGGTCCGGGGATTCTTGAGATCGATTTCCTCATGCGCCACATTCAGATCGCCGCAAAAAATAACCGGTTTTTCCGTATCCAGCCGCATGACATAAGCCCGGAAAGCATCATCCCAGGTCATCCGATAACCCAGCCTTACCAGCTCGCGCTGGGAATTCGGCGTATAGACCGTCACCAGATAAAAAGCAGGAAACTCCAGCGTAATGACGCGTCCCTCATGATCATGTTCCTCCTGCCCCAGCCCATACGAAACCCGCAGGGGCTCCTGCCGGCAAAACACCGCCGTGCCCGAATAACCCTTTTTTTCCGCACTGTTCCAATATTGACGATACCCGGGTAAATCCAGTTGAACCTGCCCCGCCTGCAGTTTTGTCTCCTGCAGGCAAAAAATATCGGCATCAAGCCGGGCAAAAGTCTCCATAAACCCCTTGCCCAGACAAGCCCTGAGGCCATTCACATTCCATGAGACGAACTTCATAAAATTCCCCTCCTGTCTTATTTCGTCGGATCACCAACCAGGAAAAGATACGCCAAAACTAAAATACCCAAAGCAATCCGATACCAGCCGAACAATTTAAAATCATTCTTCTTAATATACCGCAGCAAAAACTTGATTGACAAGATCGAAACAACAAACGCCGTTGCCATGCCGACTACCAAAATCAGCACCTCAGCGCCGGTATAGTGCCAGCCAAATTTAAACAATTTCAAAAAACTGGCCCCGAACATTACCGGTATCGCCAGGAAAAAAGTAAACTCCGTAGCGACAAACCGTGAAGCGCCAAATAAAATACCGCCCAAAATTGTGGCGCCGGAACGGGACGTTCCCGGAACCAAAGCCAGCACCTGAAACAAACCAATAATAAAAGCCGTCTTATAATCCAGACGATCCAAATCCACCACCCGGGGCTCGCGATTCTTATTATAATTTTCTACTATAATAAACATAATGCCATAAAAAATCAAGGTGGACGCTACGACCAAGGCCGTCATAAAATGCTCTTCCATATACTTGTTAAACAGCAGCCCAATGACCGCCGCCGGTAAACAAGCAACAATGACTTTATACCAAAGCTGAAACGTCTGCTTCTTTTCATACTGCGTCTTCCATGAAGAAAAAGGATTCAGCCGCTCAAAATTCAGCACGACAACGGCCAGAATAGCACCGAGCTGAATCACCACCAAAAACATGTCCATAAAAGCCTTGGAAACATCCAACCGGATAAATTCATCCACCAAAATCATGTGACCTGTACTGCTGATCGGCAGCCATTCCGTCAGGCCCTCAACAACACCCAGAATCACAGTTTTTATCAACTCAATAATACTCAAGTCCACAAGAAAGTCCTCCCTAAACAGAATAGAATTTTACAGCAAGCTTCATTATAGCACAGCCAAATACCCCATGCATGGTTTTTTTCTGGAGAATACAGTGCCGGAAGCGATTTATTATGGAAAAATTCTCCCATATGCCTTATACTAGAGGTATAAAGATTCATTTCAAAGGAGAGTGTAGACATGTCAGAAACCGTAGTCACCAAAGAGAATTTTCAAACCGAAGTCATGGAATCTCCGCTGCCGGTGCTCATTGATTTTTGGGCCGAATGGTGCGGTCCCTGCCGAATGCTCGCGCCCACCATTGCGGAAATCGCCGCCGAAAATCCCGACATCAAAGTTTGCAAAGTAAACGTAGACGAACAGCCGGAACTGGCGCAGCGGTATGATGTAATGAGCATTCCCATGCTGGTGATCATAAAGAACGGACGGATCGCCAATGAATCGGTCGGCGTACAAAGCAAAGATTTAATCCTTAAAATGATAAAATAACAGCAAGGGCGGGGGCAAACAGCCTCCGCCTTTTATCGTTGTTGGAATCCTATCATAAAAATTGTCAAAAAGCAGCCTGCGCCGGCCCAATGTCATCCGTTACGCAGCTGCAAGCATCGCTGCCGGCATCGCGAGCAAACTTGCCCGCCATCACCCAATTCCGTGTTGCCGCAGATTTTACAACCTTCTCCCGTTGAAGCAGGGAGACCGCCGCAGACGGTGGATGAGGTCCTTGTCTTTCTCGTAGCGTAACACTTAGGATAATAAGCAACTTTACGATGGGGACCTCATCCGTCTGTTCTCTCCGCTGCGCTGCGTTCACAGCCACCTTCTCCAACGGGAGAAGGCTAAGGACACGGTTTCCAACCGTCATATTCATCGGGCTACCCTCACCGCCATCACCCGATTCCGCATTGCCGCAGGTTGTGCAGCCTTCTCCCGTTGGAGAAGAAGAACTGCCGCAAGCGGTGGAGGAGGTCCTTGTCTTTATCGTAACGTAACACTTAGGACAATAAGTAAACTTTACGCTGGGGACCTCATCCGTCTGTTCTCTCCGCTGCGCTGCATTCACAGCCACCTTCTCCAACGGGAGAAGGCTAATGGCACGATTCCAATCGTCATATTCATCGGCTACCCTTGCCCACCATCACCCAACTCCGCGTTGCCGCGGGTTTTTCAGCCTTCTCCCGTTGGAGAAGGAGGACCGCCGCAGGCGGTGGATGAGGTCCTTGT
>DCFR01000041.1 GCA_002319815.1 Megamonas sp. UBA1799 | reverse complement strand
TTGAACTGCTTTTTCAGCAGCCTCGTGCATAACCGGCATCCTTAATATCGGAAACTCCCAACGTAAAAATCACTTTATTGGTTGTATCGGCATAACGCAAGGAATGCACATCGGTATCTCGGCGGCCATAATAATCTGTAAAAGCGCTTTCGTCAAAATTGTAATACCGTCCATTGGGCAGTTTCACACTGCCGGTAAAAAGCGCATTGCCGGCGGCGTCATGAATATAAGTCTGAGGAGAATCACTCCAGTAGCGAAACTCATCATGCGTGTAACTATAGGTCAACGACTTTGTTGAATCAAAATCATATTTCATTTTTGCGGTATAGGTATTATTGCGCCCGCCGCTATTACCAGGCGTGCCAATGATATAGCGCGGCCGGCCATCCACAGTCCGACTCGTCACAACGCCGGTCCCCACCGGTCCTACGGCGTGTGCGCTGCCATTACCTGTCGAGCTGGCAAATTTATTTTGAAACCCCGTTGTCAGATCCTGCTCATATCCCAACGTAAAGCCAAATTTTTCTGACGCCTGTTCCCCAACCAGAATGTTTTTCCGCCAGGTTCCATTGCTTCCATAAACGAGACCGGTTGTCACTTTAAGATTTTTTGCCGGCTGCTTACTAATAATATTGATCACGCCGCCTACGGCGCGACCGCCATACAGCGAAGAACCGGCGCCACGCACAATTTCAATACGCTCCACGTTGGCTACCGGAATCGACGCCCAGTCAACGCTCCCATCATACGCAGCATTCATTGGCATACCGTCGTACAACACTAAAATATTACTTTCGCCAAAGCCCCGCATGCTGATTCCATTCGCTACATCGGCCAACCCGCGGGCCCGATCGACAAATATGCCGGCAACATTTCGCAAAGCGTCGGTCACGGTAACAGCATTTTGACGGATTAACTGTTCGCCGGTAATAACCGTCACGCTTGCCGGCACTTTTTGGCTATCAGCCTGATTCCGGGTAGCCGTAACAACGACATCCTCCAAAGTATAGGTAGCCATATCATCACTGACGGCCGCAGCCGCTTCTGCTGGCGCTGCATTCGCAGCGACCGCCGCCCATCCGCTCCCCGGATGAAGCATAATTCCCCCGCTTGTTAAAGCCATTATACAATACGTCAAATAACGGCGTTTTTGTTTCTTCCCTGTGTTTGGCAAACTTCGTTCCTTCTCTCTTGTTTTTTTTCATAAAAAAAGTCTTTACCTGTAAAAAGACAGATAAAGACACGGTAAAAACAATTGCCAGAAAAAACTTCTATCCCATCCGATAGAAGTTAATGCAGTAAAAAACTATTTCTGAATTGCATTTAACCCCCTCCCTGTCGTTCGCAGGTATAATGAAATGACACCTCCATTTCACGCGGTGATTGTTCAAACAGGCAGTTCTTCTGGCTTCAGATCAAAACTCCGCTGCGTCTTCCCTGGGTTTCCCCCAGTGACATTACCTGCAGCTTCATTCCCTGTTACAGTGGCGGGACCGCTCCGGTATTTCACCGGCCTTCCCTATTAAGCCTCACGGCACCTGTTTTCTCATATGAAATTGTACTATATAAATAACCGTATTTAATGATTTGTATAGTAACATAAAAATAGCTTATATGTCAAGCCGATATAAATATTTGTGAATTACATTTTTATGTAAAGAAGATAAATTATATAGCAATAGCAGCGTACATCTCAAGGCCATAAAAAAAAACTGTTGCCAAAGTAAAAATTCACTTTTGGCAACAGCTGTTCAGTAAAATCAATGAGAAAATTCATTAAACCATAAACCGCCGACACGAGTTTTTCCATGCAGCCTTGTTATCAACTTTGTCACCCAACAAGAACTGCGCTTCATATAGCATTCTTGATATAATTACCAAATACCCATGAGAAATCTCATCTTAGTGATTGAAAATATTTTTCAGCGCCTGCTTGTTGACATCACGATTCAACTGTGCCAGATAAGTCGTCAGTTTGATGTTCTTCGGACATACCTGCACACAATTCTGACTGTTGCCGCAGCTGGTGATGCCGCCCTTTTGCATAAGCGTTTCCAAGCGTTTCGGCTTATCATATTCTCCCAGCGGATGCAGATTGAACAGATAGGCCTGCACAATCGGCGCCGGTCCCATAAAGTCAGACTGCGGCCCCACATTTGGACAAGCTTCCAGGCAGCAGCCACAAGTCATGCAGTGAGAAATTTCATAAGCAGTCTGCGCCGTATAAGGATTCTGCCGCGGCGCATCCTTGACGTCCCAGGTTCCATCGACATTAACCCAGCCTTGAATACGTTTGAGACTCTCAAACATAACCGAGCGATCGATCAAAAGATCACGAATCACCGGAAATGTACGCGCCGGGGCCAGATGAATTGGCTGCTTCAAATTGTCAATCAGCGCGCAGCAAGCCTGCTGTGCCTTGCCGTTAATGACCATCATGCAGGCACCGCATACTTTTTCAAGACAGTTGCATTCCCAAACCACCGGAGCCACCCGTTTGCCATCCCGGGTAACCGGATTTTTCTGAATCTCCATGAGCGCTGCAACGACATTCAGAGATGGCCGATACGGCACATCAAACTCCTGTGTGTAACGTTTTTCTTTTGGCCCATCCTGACGTTCTATAATAAAAGTAACTGTTTTTTGTTCTGCCATTCTATTCATCCTCCCTCTTACTCTTTCTTCGCGACAGCGTAGTTACGAGGACGCGGCTTGATGAGCGAATGGTCAAAATCGATATAGGTAATCTGCGGCTCCTCAGTCTTCGGATCATAGTCCACAATCGTCGTCTTCAAAAAATGCTCATCATCCCGGGTCGGGAACTCGCGTTTGAAATGCGCCCCACGGCTCTCATCACGCATACGGGCAGCCTTCGTGATGGCAAGTGCATAGAGAATCATATTGCGAAGCTGACGCACGAACATGGCTTCCTGATTTGCCCAATGGCTATGATCCGTCACGCCGATATTATTCCAGCGCGCCAGAATCTTCTTGACTTCTTCGAAACAATAGTCCAGATCCTTATTAACCCGTTCAATGGTAACATATTGATTCATGAGATCGCCCAGTTCATGATGCAGACGATGCGCATTTTCCTCGCCGTGCATTGTCAGGATGTTCTCAAAATCATTGACGCATTCCTGCCGAGCAGCCTCAAGTTCGGCATCCGTAAGCGCAGACCCCTTTTCGCCTTCTTTGGCCCAGTGCATGGCCTCCGGCCCCGAAATAGTTCCGGAATAAGCTGCGGATAAAAGTGAGTTGGCGCCCAGACGATTGGCTCCATGATACTGATAGTCGCATTCGCCGGAAGCCATCAGCCCCGGAACATTCGTGTTATGTTTGCGGTCTACCCAGATACCGCCCATGGAATAATGGACGGAAGGATAAATTTCCATAGGAACCTTACGCGGATCCGCTCCCATAAATTCCGAATACATCTCCAAAATGCCACCCAGCTTGCGCTCCAAATATTCCGCCGGAATATGCGACAAATCAAGGTACACACGATTCTCGCCGTTGATACCGAGATGCTGGTTGACACAGACATCATAAATGGCGCGCGAAGCCACATCGCGCGGCACCAGATTGCCATATGCCGGAAACATTTCCTCGAGGAAATACCAAGGCTTTCCGTCCTTATAGACCCAGATACGGCCGCCTTCGCCGCGGCAGGCCTCCGACATCAGCCGATTTTTATCAGATCCCGGAATTGCCGTCGGATGAATCTGAATAAACTCCGGATTGGCAATGTGCGCGCCCTGCTGATACACAGCTGATACCGCCGACCCATTGCAGATCGTCGACGCCGTGCAGCGGCCAAATACCTGCCCCGGCCCGCCCGTTGCCAGAATGACCGTGTCGGCTCTAAACGCCTTAATTTCCATCGAATTCATATTTTGGGCAACAATACCACGGCAAACGCCCTCTTTATTCTTGATAACCTTGATGAATTCCCAAAACTCATATTTTGTAACCCCGCCCTTGACTTCCCATTTACGCACCTGTTCATCCAGCGCATAAAGAAGCTGCTGGCCCGTTGTTGAGCCGGCAAAAACGGTTCGTTTATTTTTCTGGCCGCCAAAATTACGCAAATCCAGCACGCCTTCAGCCGTACGCGTAAACGGCACGCCCATGCGGTCAAACATACGGATCAGTTTCGGCGCGGCCTCGCACATTCCCTTGACCGCCGTCTGGTCCGCAAGGAAATCACCGCCATATACTGTATCATCAAAATGTTCATAAATAGAATCGTGCTCCCCCTTGGTATCCATGCAGGCATTAATGCCGCCCTGGGCACACAAAGAATGGGAACGTTTGACCGGACAATACGAGAAGAGGTCTACTTCGCCACCGGCTTCGCAGATCTTCAGGGTAGCCATCAAACCGGACAAACCGCCACCGACTACTACAATTTTACTCTTCGCCACGTAAGATCTCTCCTTTTACAAAAGATAGCTGGCCATAAAGGCAAGCGTAACCAAACACAATACAGCGCACAAAGCTATACAACCCGCATTGATAACCATCTGAATACGAGGGCCCTTAGCTATGCCCCAGGTCATGCAAAACGTTGAAATACCGTTACAGAAATGGAAAATCGCCGCGCACATACCGAGCAGATAAAGCACCCAGAAAACCGGATTAGAAAAATAGCTCAGCAGCAGCTGATAAGAAATATGCGTACCGCCGCCCTTGACCAGAATGCGCAAATAAAACACATGCCAGATCAAAAAGAGTAAAAGATACCATGCGGTCCAACGCTGCAAAGAAAACTGCCAGTTTTTCACATAGCAGTAGTTCTCCGGATTATTACGCGCCTGCAGCGCAATGTAAATGCCATATACGCCATGAAACAGGAACGGCGCCGCCACCGCAACGATTTCCAACGGCAGCATAATTTCCGGCGGAATGGCCGCGAGTTCATCCACAGCTTTATTGAACAGAGCAGGGCCGCCAAGCACTTTCGCATTCGTAAAAATATGCTCGAGCAGGAATCCGCCCACCGCCAGCAATCCGCAAAGCGAATGCAGACGGCGCAAATAAAATGTCACATTAAACATGCTAAGCCTCCTAATTTCTTCCTTATCAAAACAGTATTATAAGCGGCGATAAGGCTTCTGCCCTATCTCATAAAAATTATTTCCCTCAGAATCAATCACCACAATGGCCGGAAAATCGACGACGGTCAACGCTGCCAATGCTTCCGGTCCCAGTTCCGGATACGCAATGACTTCGTATTTTTTCACAGATTTTGCAATCAGTGCCGCTGCGCCGCCAACGGCAGCAAAGTACGTGACGCCATACTTCTTCATGGCCTCAACGACTTCCGGTTTACGTGATCCCTTGCCGATCATTCCTTTAATGCCCTGTGCCAGCATAGTCGGCGTATAAGCATCCATACGGCCCGAAGTTGTCGGTCCGCAGGAACCAATCGGATCGCCCGGTTTTGCCGGAGTTGGCCCCAAATAATAAACCATTTGATTGTTCCAATCAATCGGCAGCTTTTCTCCCCGTGCCAAAGCCTCCGTCATGACTTTGTGCGCCGCGTCGCGAGCGCTATAAATCGTACCGGTAATCAGTACGCTGTCGCCAGCCTTGAGTTTCCGTGAAGCTTCTTCTGTAAAAGGTGTCGTAATCCGAATTTTTTCTGCCATTTCGCTCTCTCCCTTTCTATTCTATCACAGTACCCGCTCTGCATGACGCATCGCATGGCAACAAATCGTCACAGCCACTGGCAGTCCGGCGATATGCGTCGGCCCCCATTCCACATTGACAGCCAGCGCCGACGTAGTGCCGCCCAGCTGTGGGCCAATGCCCGTTTTATTAATCAAAGTCAGCAAATCTTCTTCCAATTTCGCATATTGCGGATGCTCATTGCGTACATTCGTTGGCCGCAGCAGGGCCCGCTTCGATAAATAAGCCGCGCGGTCCATGGTTCCACCGACGCCGACACCGACTACCATCGGCGGGCAGGGGTTGCAGTCTGCATGCTGAATAATGCGGAGCACCGCTGCTTTTACGCCTTCAACACCATCGGCCGGCACAAGCATCTCCAGCCCGGATTTATTTTCACTGCCAAAACCTTTCGGCGCCAGCTGAATCTTAATTTTATCTCCGGCGACCAAACTCGTATAGATAATGGCCGGCGTATTATCCTGTGTATTTTTGCGGTTGAACAGCGGCTCTGCCACCACCGACTTACGTAAATAACCTTCGGTATAGCCCTTTGCTACCCCGGCATTGATGGCATCTTCCAACAAACCGCCCTCAATATGGACCTCCTGACCAACTTCAACAAAAATAATTGCCATACCGGTATCCTGACAAATAGGCCGATCCTCGGCTCTGGCAATCTCTGCATTGCGGATGATCTGGTCCAGTACATCGCGGCCCACCGGAGATTCTTCCGTCTCCCGACCTTTTTTCAAGGCCTCATACACATCCTTTGGCAGATAGTACGCAGCCTCTTTACACATCTGCGCTACGGCACTCGTGATTTCCTCAGTTTTAACTGTACGCACAATAAGCCCTCCCTCGCATATAACGATTTGATAATATATAAATGGTTTTTATATATATTGGCTGTTCAATAGATGAAATCCTCCTAAAATGAAAAAATTTATAAAAATTTATTTCTTATTTTAAGGACCGTTTCAAATACCCCGCCAGTTGTTCGGCCATTTTCCGCAGAGCCTGTCCGCGATGACTCAGCCGGTCTTTTTCTTCCAGACTCAGCTCCGCCATGGTCCGATGATCATCTATATAAAAATAAGGATCGTAACCAAAGCCTCCGTTGCCGCGAGACTCCAAGCGAACCTCCCCCGGACAGCTTCCCGCCGCCATCAGCGTGTTGCCGTTGGTATCGACCATTGTCAGCACGCAGCGATAAGCCGCCCGCGAAGACGCAACGCCTGCCCGTGCCAACTCCGCCAACAACTTTTCGTTATTCGCGGCATCATCGGCATGCCCGCCGGCAAAACGCGCCGAATATACCCCGGGAGCGCCGTTCAGGGCATCCACCTCCAGCCCCGAATCATCGGCCAGACAAGCCATATGCGTCCGGCGCATATAAAACGCAGCCTTGCTGTGTGCATTGTCGCTAAAAGTCATGCCATTCTCCGGGGCATCCGGCATATCGCCAAAAGCAGACAGCGGCACCAATTCCACTGCTAACCCTTCAAAAGCGTGCATCATCTCCCGGATCTTGCCCGGATTCTTTGTCGCCACAACAATTTTCTTCATAGCCGACACCCCTGTTCTTCAAGAGCATGCCCATGTGCTCTTTTATAGATTTCGCCTGTGACAGGCTTCTGTTTATAATTCGCCAAAAAACGGCAATTTCCTGCTGGAAACTGCCGTTTGGCTTCACCTGTTCATAATTTTACTCTGACGCTTATACAACGCGGCCAATTTTCCAGACCAGTTCGCCGCCCAAAACATCTTTTTGATAAGAAATCAACTGATTGATTCCCGTTTCCGCCTTGGCGAGCAATGCATCCAGCTCCATCCGGGAAAACGGACGCCCTTCGCCGGTTCCCTGCACTTCGACAAATTCTCCGCTGCCCGTCCGGACCACATTCATATCGACAATTGCCTGACTATCTTCCTCATAGCAAAGATCGAGAATTGGTTCACTCGCCGCCGAAACGCCAACGCTCACCGCCGCCAGAAAATCCCGTACTGGAAAGCTTCGCTCCGGCCGGTCAGCATCCGCCAGCGCCAGCACCAGGGCCACCCAGGCACCGGTAATAGACGCGGTACGCGTTCCGCCATCCGCCTGAATCACATCACAATCGAGCGTCACCGTCCGCTCACCCAAGGCCTTGAGATCCATAACCGCCCGCAGCGATCGTCCGATCAGACGCTGAATTTCCTGCGTACGCCCCGATACGCGGCCGCGTGCTGCTTCCCGGGCCGTCCGTGTCGCGGTCGAACTTGGCAGCAAAGAATACTCAGCTTTTAGCCATCCGGTTCCGGTACCGCGCAAAAAAAACGGCACCCGATCCTCTATCGTCGCGGCGCAAATCACCTTGGTATTCCCCATCTCGACCAGCACCGAACCGGCCGGATAGCGCTGAAAATATTTTGTTATCTTTACCGGCCGCATTTCATCTGCTGTCCGTCCATCGCATCTTTTCAATCTGATTCCTCCCAAAAGCATTTTTCACCAGTTCCATCATAGCATGCCGGGCCTTCGCCTGACAAGCGTAAAAATAGCGCCGCCCCCGGAGGAACAGCGCCTTTGCCAGTCACTGAAAATTTTTGATAATAACAATCGGCGTCTTTTCCGAACCATTACCAAACGGATTGTCAATCAGCGCATGTACGATTTTATCCGTCTCGATGCCTTCCGTCCGCCCCACGATGCGCACCCGCTTCAAATCGTTTGTATCCACGATGACTGCGCCAAAACAACCCAGACGCTCTTTGATGTGAGCCGTCACTTGATCCGGATCCTTCGGGCCATAAACAATATGCTTATCATACGGCGGCATAGTCCCCGTCACATCATCAATCAGCGCCGCCTGATAGCCGGCCAGCTGATAAAAAACGCCTTTCTTCCCGATTAGCTTTGCCAAAAAGCCAACAAACAAAGACCAGGTAACACGCCAGGTACCTTCGGCATCCATCAGCGACTGCATGCCATGCGGACTCGACAAGCTGCCCGGATCGGCCATAAACCGGCACAAAAACTTAGCCATAAAAGACAATTTCAACTCTTCCGGCCGCACGATATTCCCCTGCGTAACTGCTACAACGCTCTCCGCAACCGAAATCACATCATGAGGCCCAACCTGCCCCCGGGTATATTTTTCAATAGCATCCACAATATCGTCCTTATGCGTCAGGATACGTGTGGGTACCGGTATAAGCTTAATGTCTGACATAATTATTCATCGCTCCTCAGTCGTTTGCTAACTCCACACCGGCCAGCCGGGCTATCTCCTCCGACGTCAGCACAATGCGTTCCTTGCCCATGATCCAGGGACGGCGTCCCAACTGGGTATAAATAATATCCATCGGCAGATCGACCATATGCGTCAATGCCGTACGAATATCCATCCCCTTGCGCGCCGTCAGCCGGACGATGATTTTCACTGCCAGTTTTTCGCCGCCTTCAATCAGTGTTGCTTCAAAATAATCATCTTCGCGCGGCGTTCCCTCACGTTCAACTTTTCCCCAGGCTTCGATGCCATCATATTGCTCATAAGGAAGCTGGGTGCGCAGCAAACAATCAACAATTGTTGCACACTGCGAGCCAGTGTTCGTAAACTCAGTACGGCTGGAAAGTACCAGACAATCTTCGGTCATCTTCTCCACCGTAAACGGCGTATGCGTTTCCGCATGCAAAAGGACCTGCGTATTTCCCTCTTTCAACAAGAAACACTTAACGACCAAAGCCAGAACCAGCAACACCACCAGAATAATATATAGTACTGTCATCAGTAACTTTACCCCCTGCAATCCTCAGGCCAGCGCTCTGGCCAGTTTTTCATAATACAGTTCCGGCAGACGGACAATATGTCCCGTCTCCCGCTTCGTAAACACATTTTGCGTATGCCCTTCAACCAGCACCGCCTGATCCTTTTCCCGCAGGATTCGATAATCAAAGGCCATCTTGACCTTTGTCAACGCCGCCGGCTTTGCCTCAATAACAAGCACATCATCAAACTTGCCCGCTGCCAGATACTTGCAGCGCACATCCGTAATGGGGAAAACATAGCCTGCCTGCATCAGCGCATCCAACGTAATTCCCACTTGCCGCAGACACTCCACCCGCCCCAATTCAAACCAGCGGATATAATTGGCATGATGCACGACGCCCATAGCGTCGGTATCATAAAAACTCACACGATGCTGTACTCTTGTTATCATCCCGCGTCCTCCTGCCAAAAAGCACACAACCTATATAGCGTAGACCAAATTTCCGGCAAAGTCAAGAGCCTTATCTGACTTTTTCAATACCTGCCACCGCATAGGCAGAAATTCCCTGCTCCGTGCCGGTAAAACCAAGCTTTTCCTCCGTCGTTGCCTTGACATTCACCTGATCGACGGCCACCGCCAAAGTGCGTGCAATATTTTCATTCATCGCGGCAATATACGGCGCCAATTTTGGGCGCTGCGCCACCACTGTTGCATCTACATTACCGATTTGATAGCCTTGCTCTTTCAAAAGCGCAGCCACCTCAGCCAAAAGAACCAGACTCGAGATCCCTTCATACCGTGCGTCGGTATCAGGAAAATGCCGCCCGATATCGCCGAGTCCGGCCGCTCCCAGCAAAGCGTCAGCTACAGCATGCAGCAGGACATCAGCGTCTGAATGCCCCAACAGCCCCAACGAATGCGGTATTTCCACTCCGCCAATGATCATCCGGCGATTAGCCACCAGCTGATGCACATCATATCCCATGCCAAAACGCGTCATTTTTTATCCTCCATCGGCCGACTCATATGTTTCTCGACTTTCGCTGCCAGATCAGCAATCACACTGCCAATCCCTTCTTTAGCCTTTTCCAGACGGCCTTCGCGCAAAAAAGCCTCAACAATCAACAGATCTTCGGGAGTCGTAACCTTTATATTCCTATATTCACCGGGAACCACCTTCACCGGAACCCCCAGCCGCTCTACCAGACTTGCATCATCCGTGCCCAGAACATCATCCTGTGCCGCTTTCTGATATGCTGCTTCCAAAAGCTCTTTTTTGAACCCCTGTGGCGTTTGTACCTCCCAAAGCTGCGCCCGTTCCGGCGTTTTTTTTACAACACCATTACCGTCAACAACCTTTACCGTATTTTTTTCCCGTACGGCAGCAATCGCCGCGCCGCTGAGCCGTGCTTCTGCAATCACACTCTCAATCGTCTGCTGGCTCACCAGCGGACGGGCAGCATCGTGAACCAACACAATATCCGTCGCTGGATCGACCATTTTCAGTCCATTGGCAACGGAAAACTGTCGTTCTGTTCCTCCTGCAATGACTTTATAAGGCTTCAACTCGGAAACACCGCGCAGAGCCCGCCGGATGAATAAAACTTCCTCGGCGGCCACCACGACAATCAAGCGGTCAACCGCTGTGCAGTGGGAAAATTTTAAAAGTGTCTGCAGCAGAATCGGCTTGCCCGCCAATTCTAAAAAAACTTTATTAACCCCAG
Organism: Megamonas sp. UBA1799; assembly: GCA_002319815.1. Lineage (GTDB taxonomy): Bacteria > Bacillota > Negativicutes > Selenomonadales > Selenomonadaceae > UBA1799. The sequence continues at coordinate 9,215 of DCFR01000041.1, read as the reverse complement.
CCTGCATGCGTTTCCCCTGCCCGGCCGCGGGAAAAATTACCGTTACCATCGCCATATCCTCCCTGCTTTTAAAGAAACATCGCTTGGCTTCCCTGCTTCTACCGTTTTTTACCGTCTATCCGTCAACCCGTCATACAGAAAAGGAGGTGCATCACACCCCCTTTTTTCAACGCATCGGCTTGGCAAAAATCATACGTCCGGCCGCAGTCTGCAGCGCCGACGTAACTTCTACATCAATAGTCGCATTCAGATGACGATGCCCGCCTTCAATGACGATCATCGTACCGTCATCCAGATAGGCAACGCCCTGCCCCTGCTCTTTTCCGTCCTTTACCACGGTGACCCGCATCGATTCTCCCGGAATCACCACTGGTTTCACGGCATTGGAAAGTTCATTAATATTTAGTACTGGCACCCCACGCAGTTCCGACACTTTATTAAGATTATAATCATTGGTAATAATCTTGCCGCCAACCAACTGTCCGAGCCGTACCAATTTGGAATCAACTTCAGATATATCGTCAAAATCGCGATTATCAATTTCAACTTTCATGTGACTTTCCGTGCGAATCTTTTGCAGAATATCCAATCCGCGGCGTCCGCGTGTCCGCTTCAGCAAATCCGACGAATCCGCAATATGCTGCAGTTCCTCCAGAACAAAAACCGGAATCAAAAGAGTTCCCTCGATAAAACCGCTTTTACAAATATCGGCAATGCGTCCGTCAATAATGACGCTGGTATCCAGCAATTTGTACAAAGGATCCGCCTCCGGCTGCTCCGACTGTGCCATAGCGGCGACAGCTGCCGCCGCCACCGCTTTTTCCTCCCGGTTTTTATTATAATCCCTTAGAAAGCGCGGAATAAAGTCAAACAGACCGACGATTTCCTTTCTTTTCTTGATCATAATATGAATGCCCAGATAGCCAAACACAATGCTGAAAATAACAGGAATATAGTCACCAACGATAGGAATACGAGAGAACGCGGCGCCCAATAAATTTGCAATTATAAGTCCGATAGCCAGTCCGAAAGCACCTGCAATAACATCGTGAATCGGCATCTTGCTCAGCTGCCCTTCCACCCAGATGGAAAAGCGCTTTAATTTAGCAATAAAATATGGTGACGACAGGAAGCCAATAGCGCCGCCGGCGACAACTCCAACCAGAATGCAAAGAAACTTCGCCAGCGTAATCCGGAAAATCCCCATATCAATCTTCAGGATTTCTGTACTGATAAACAGCGCCAATAAGGGACTTGCCAGCTGCATCAGCGCTCCGCCGGCCAGTGCCATAAAAGCAGCAATAAAAAATCGTAATACCTTATCTAACATCCGTTCCACCCCCTTTCAAAATTTTCTTTTTTCAATACAAAATGCGGATAAATTCATGTTACAAAATCTATCCGCTTTTGTCAAAATTAACGATCAAAACCATTTTCCGCCAAAATGCCATCCAGCCAGGATTCAACCTCCGGCGGCGTTTTGCTGCACGCGTAAACCAGCTCGCTCACCAGAATCTGTTTCGCCAGATCGAGCAGGCGGCGTTCCCCGCTTGATATTTTTCTGAGGCGGTCCTGCAAAATAAGATTACGTGCTACCGCAGCTACATCACAAATATTCCCGGATTTCATCCGGGTGAGATTCGCATGAAACCGCTTGTTCCAGCTTCCCATCACCCGTTCGGGCACATCCTGCAGCACATCTTTTACGCGTTGAACATCTTCGACCGATATCACATCCCGCAAACCGATATTATCCACATTATCTGTTGGAATCATCACTTTCATATTTCCCAGTGGCATTTGCAAGACATAATACGACTTTCCTTCACCGAACACCTCGCATTGCTCAATGCCCGCAATGACTCCGGCACCATGCATGGGATAAACAACCTTATCGCCTATATGCAACAAAGACACACCCCCTCATAATACATTTTTTCCCGACATGTTTAATTATAACATAAATTTCCAATTTATAAAAGTAATTATTTTATCACGTATGAAAAACCCTGTCAACCATAATAGTCTTTGTTTATGAAAAGAAACGGGTAAAATATAAAAAGCAAATTTTTACAGAAACAAATACTGTAAAAATCTGCTTTAAAAAATCAAAAACAACGATCATTCAACTGACGTCACTACGAATGACCAATCTTATAAAGCTGGAGCCAGAAAAGCTTCCAACGCGGCGGCATCCATCCCGCCCATCGTCTGCGCAAGCACCGTCCCATCCGCGGCGATAAGCACTGAAACTGGAATCGCCGAAAGCCCATAGTCGGCGGCCAGGCGCTGTAAATCACCGGTATAAACAGGCACCGTTAAACCGGTTTTTGTCAAAAAAGTCTGCGCGTCATCGGCATTGTCATCGATCGTAACCGCCGCAAAATTTATCTGATCCCCATACTGCCGATACAATGCATCAATATGCGGCATTTCCCGCACGCAGGGAGGACACCATGAGGCCCAGAAATTCAAATACAGCGGTTTGCCGTCATGCAAGGCAGCAATAGATGTATCCGGCGCATTCAGCCCTGTTAATTCCTCATCCGGTGCGCTGCTCAGGGACTGTGCCTGCACAACAGAACAACAAAACAAAAGTAACAATAATAAAAACCCAATTTTTCTCATCCTTCATGTTCCTCTGCATCCACCCCTTGCGCTTCATTATATCCTATCGCAATACTGCCGGCAATATTCTCTCCAGAAAATTCTCACCGGGTACAAAGCTTTCCTGCCATTGTCAAATACAAACGGTCGTAGTATGCTAAAAGGTAACATCAGGGGAGGAAATTATTATGTTCACAGCTGCTTTACACAATATTCCCGAGCTAAGCATGCATCCTGCCAGTCTTTTTGCCCTCGGCGGCGTGCTCCTGCTTATTTTTCTTTTTCTTTATATCCGGCGCATCCGATTTACCCCCGCCATGCTCGTCTATATAGGACTGATGCTGGCGCTGACGATACTTTTGCATCAACTGCGCCTCTATCATATGCCGCAGGGCGGCAGTATTACGTGCGGTGCGATGATTCCTCTGCTGCTGATTGCCTATCGTTACGGCAGCGGCATTGGCTGCCTGACCGGATTTTTGTACGGACTGATTAATCTCTTGCAGGATCCGTATGTTCTGCACCCCGTACAGGTGCTGTTTGATTATCCGCTGCCGTATATGGCTTTGGGATTGGCAGCCTTTTGGCCTTCCCGCCGCTGGCTTTCAACACTGCTGGCATTTTGCGGCCGTTTTTGCTGTCATGTGATTTCCGGGATCATTTTCTTTGGTTCCTATGCCCCGGCCGGTACCTCGCCTGTCCTGTATGCACTGACCTTCAATGCCGCCTATCTGGTGCCTGAATTCATCATCTGCTTTGCTATTCTGCGCATTCTGCCGGTAGAACGGCTGCTGGCCGCTATGGACCGTTCGGATATGCGCTGCGATTAAATTTAAATTCGCAAATAAAACATAAAAAAGATGCTGTCCCATATATGGGACAGCATCTTTTTTATGTTTTATTCTGTTTTCGGCAGGGCAAGGCGCAAAGCCTCGCCAATCGTTGCCGCCGGCAGTAAAGTCATACCCGCGGGGCCATGGCCTTCCAGCCGTTCATAGTTTTTCTTTGGCAGCACGGCCGCCGTAAAACCCAGCCGAAACGCTTCCCGCAGCCGGGTATCCACCTGACTGACCGCCCGGACATCTCCGGCCAGACCAACTTCGCCGAACACGATGGTCTGCGGCCGCAGCAAACGATTGGCAAAACTGGAAGCCATAGCAATGCAAAGGCCAAGATCAGCCGCTGGTTCATCAATTTTAATACCGCCCGCTGCCTTCACATAAACATCACAAGCCCCGACCGAAAGATGAACTCTCTTTTCTAAAACAGCCAGCAGCAGCTGCAATCGTTTGATATCCACTGCGTCTGAAGTGCGCCGAGGCGGCACATACGGTGTCTGGGCCACCAGCGCCTGCAATTCCACCAGCAGCGGACGTGTGCCTTCCACCGTAGGAATGATCACCGTGCCGGAATCCGCCCGTCGATCAGACAAAAACAACTTGGAAGCATCCGGCACATCCGTCAATCCCGTATCACGCATCTCAAAAAGCCCAATTTCATTCGTACTGCCGAAACGATTCTTCACCGCGCGCAGCACACGATACTCGGCATTTTTCTCTCCTTCAAAGAAAAGCACTGTATCCACGATATGCTCTAGTACCCGCGGCCCTGCCAAGCTGCCATCCTTCGTTACATGACCGACAATAAATGCGGCAATGCCTTGCGTCTTAGCAATGCGCAGCAGCTCTACGCTGCATTCCCGCACCTGACTCACACTGCCGGGCGCGCTCTCAATGTCCGGCCGAAAAATTGTCTGTATGGAGTCAATGATCAAAAGTTCCGGACGGATGTTTTCAATATGACGGGCAATCGTTTCCAGATTGGTTTCACTAACTACGTACAGTCCCTCTGCCAAAGCATCCAGCCGATCAGCGCGCAGACGCACCTGTCGCGTACTTTCCTCCCCGGTCACATACAATACCTTTTTACCGCAGCGAGCAACCGCAGCGCAGACACTAAGTGTCAAGCTAGACTTGCCGACGCCCGGATCCCCGGCGATAAGCACCACTGACCCCGGTATAATACCGCCGCCCAAAACCCGATCCAGTTCTGCCGACCCCGTCGGAAAACGAGGCAAATCCTCGGTTTCAACCGCTGCGATCGGTTGTGGCGACGCCGCATCCGAAAGGCCAAGACGGATTCCTTTTGCATCTTTAGCCGGCTGAACCTTTTCTTCAACCATCGTATTCCAGGCGCCGCACCCCGGGCAGCGTCCCAGCCACTTCACCGAATCATAGCCGCATTCCTGACAGACATATGCTGTCTTTGCCTTCGCCACCCTATTCATCCTTCCTTTGCCATGCTCTTTTCAACCGCCGGATACTTCGGCGAAACAGCCAGCTACAGGCCAAAACCAAATTGAGGCCAAAATTTTTCAGCCGCGACGCCGCTGTATCCGAAGCCAATTTATTCTTCTGCGGACGCATGACTCTCCTCTGCTGCCGGTTCGGTTTTCCGCACAAAATCCAATTTATTATCCACTTTCTTGACATAAATCGTATCTCCTGCCTTAAACTCCTTGGCCAGTAAGCGTTCGGCTATTTCATCCTCGACCAGTTTCTGTACAGCACGTTTCAACGGACGCGCGCCAAATTTAAAGTCTGTACCTTTTTCAATCAACTTTGCTTTAGCAGCCGGGCTGATATCCATCCGAATCTGCTTCTCCGCCAAGCGATCCCGGACCTCATGCAGCAAAATGTCGACAATCGCAGCCAGCTCATTCTTGCCCAGCGGATGAAAAATCAGCAGCTCATCGATCCGATTCAAAAATTCTGGTTTGAAAAGTTTCCGCACTTCGGACATCACTCTTTTCTTGGCCAGCCGGGAACGATCTTCCGCCGTTTCTTGCTGCGTAGAAAAGCCGACCGTTGCTCCTTCTTCACGTAAAAAATCCGCCCCGACATTCGACGTCATGATAATGACCGTATTTTTAAAGTCAACCGTGCGTCCCTGGCTATCAGTCAGCCGACCATCTTCCAGTACCTGCAGCAAAATATTGAACACATCATAATGCGCCTTTTCAATCTCATCCAGCAAAATGATAGAATAAGGTTTCCGCCGAACCGCATCAGTCAGCTGTCCGCCCTCTTCATAACCAATATAGCCCGGAGGCGCACCGACCAGACGCGATACCGTAAATTTCTCCATATACTCCGACATATCAAACCGGATAATTGCATCTTCGCTGCCAAACAAGGCTTCCGCCAGAGTCCGGGCCAGCTCAGTTTTACCAACACCGGTCGGTCCCAAAAACAAGAAGGACCCAATGGGACGTTTCGGATCTTTAAGCCCGGCCCGCGCCCGACGAATGGCCTTTGAAACCGCCACAACCGCTTCTTTTTGACCGACTACCCGCTGCGTAAGGATTTTTTCCAAATGAAGCAGTCGTTCGGATTCCTTTGCGGCCAGCCGCTGTACCGGAATCCCTGTCCATAAGGCCACAACTTCCGCAATATCATCGGCGCCAACTACAATGTGGGTATTTTCCCGTTCTTGCCACTGCTCTTTAGCTGCGGCCAGCTCCTGCTTAACACCGCTTTCTTCATCCCGCAGCTTGGCCGCCCGCTCATATTCCTGCGCCGTAATCGCCGCTTCCTTCTCACACTTCAACTCCGACAGATGCTGTTCAATCGCTTTTACATCGTCTGGCTGCGCCACCGCCTTCATGCGCACCTTGGACGCCGCTTCATCCATCAGATCAATCGCCTTATCCGGTAAAAAACGATCCGAAATGTACCGATGGGAAAGCTTGACTGCCGCTTCAATGGCTTCATCGGTAATCTGTGCCCGATGAAAAGCTTCATATTTATCCCGCAATCCGGTAAGAATGCGGATAGCATCGGCCACACCCGGTTCTCCGACCATAATCGGCTGGAAACGGCGCTCCAGCGCGGAATCCTTCTCAATATATTTTTTATATTCTTTCAGTGTCGTTGCCCCGATGACCTGAATCTCGCCCCGCGACAACGCCGGCTTCATGATATTGGCTGCATCAATCGAGCCTTCAGCGGCTCCGGCGCCAATCAGCGTATGCAGTTCATCAATAAACAAAATAATATTGCCCGCCTGACGAATCTCATCCATGATCTTCTTCAGCCGCTCTTCAAATTCGCCCCGGTATTTAGCGCCGGCAACAATCGAGGCCATGCTCAGCGACACCACACGTTTATCAACCAGCATATACGGTACTGTCCCCTGCACAATGCACTGCGCCAACCCCTCGGCAATAGCGGTTTTACCTACGCCGGGCTCGCCGATAAGAATTGGATTGTTTTTAGTGCGCCGCGACAAAATCTGAATGACCCGCTGGATTTCCTTTTCTCGTCCGATAACAGGGTCCATTTTATCCTGTACCGCCAGATCATTCAGACAGCGGCCATACTTATCGAGCAGCGGCGTCCCGGCGCTATCCGGACCGCCATCGCTGTGGCTGTTCCCCTGCTCATGGCTGCCGTTTGTATCGGCCCGGTTCCCTCCCAGCATATCAACCACCGTAGAGCGCACAATTGTCAGGTCCGCGCCCAGCGAAATCAACACCCGGGCAGCGGCGCCTTCATTTTCGCGGATCAATCCCAACAGAATGTGCTCCGTACCTATATAATTATGTCCAAAGGAACGAGCTTCATCAACTGCCAGTTCCATAACCCGCTTAGCCCGCGGCGTATAATACGGATTCTCCGACGGAGCGTCCTCATCGCTGCCCAGAACGCTTTCCACCCGCTCCCGAACCATGTCCAGATCCAGGCCCAGCGCCTTAAGTGCCCGCGCGGCAATTCCATCCTGCTCATGCAGCAAACCCAACAGCAAATGTTCCGTTCCGATAAAATTCTGTTCCAGATCCTGTGCCTCATATTGCGCATACTCCAGAACCTTAATCGCCCGGGCCGTAAACTTGGTGTTCATATTTATCACTCCTGACCTGCACTTTCGCCCGCCAGGATACGGCGAACCATCTCCGCACGCTTTCGGTCGATTTCATTTTTTGACATATTCTCGTTATTCATCAGATTCTGCAAGTAGCTGGGGCGGCTGGCCAGAATCAGTTCCGGATATTGTTCCGGCATCGCTTCGTTAATCAAGCCGAGATCAATTCCCAGCCGCACCTTGCTCAAAAGCTGCAGCACTTCCGTCTCCCCAATAAAGCGCGCATACTTCAACGTGCCAAAGGCCCGCCAAACAATGTCCTCGATACGATCCTTTGTATAAAGCATCAGCGCCTTGCGGGCCCGCCGCTCATTCTCAATAATTTCTTTCACCGCACTTGTCAGATTATCCAGAATCCCTTGTTCGGTGAACCCCAACGTCAACTGATTTGACACCTGAAAAACATTCCCGACCGTCTCGGTGCCTTCGCCATACATACCACGCACCGAAAGCCCCAGCTGCTGTGAAATATTAATGATATTATTCATATTTCGTGTAAAGACTAGTCCTGGCAGATGCAGCAGCACAGATGCCCGCAAACCTGTACCCAGATTGGTCGGGCAAGAGGTAAGGTACCCCATCTTTTCATCAAAGGCAATATCCAGTTTCGCCTCCACCGCATCATCCACACGTGACGCCAGAGCAAACGGTGCTGCCAGATCAAGTCCGGCCGCCATGCATTGAATCCGTAAATGATCCTCTTCATTGACCATCACGCTGCAGCGCCGGTCACGGCTTACATAGACGCTGCGATACTGCGGTTTTTTAATCAGATTGCGGCTGATCAATTGTTTTTCTACCAGGACACTGCGTTCCAGCGGAGTCAGCGCATCCATCCCAATAGCATCAAACTCTTCATTACAAGCCGATTCCAGATCACTGAAAATAGAAGCTGCCATTTCCTGCACGGCGGCCAATTGAGTAAAATCAGCCCGATTGGGAAAAGGCAGGCGGGAAAAATTTCTGGCCAAACGAACCCGGCTGGAAATCACAATATCGCTTTCCTTTCCCGACTGCATCCACGGCAAACAATAATCCCGATACAAATCCATCACTGACATGCTGCATCCCCCGTTTCTGAAGCGGTGGCCAGCTTTTGTTCCAATGCTTTGATCTGGTCCCGATACTCCGCCGCTTTTTCATATTCCTCTCGGGCTACACAATCCTGCAAACGATCCTTTAAAAGAGCCAATTCATGCTGTACAACCAACTTTCCACCGGAACGAAGCGGTATCTTCCCGCTATGCGTACTGGAACCATGAATACGGGTGAGAATCGGCGTCAACTGGCGCCGAAACGTATCATAGCAGACACTGCAGCCAATTTTTCCCGTCTGCTGAAAATCCCGATACGACATGCCGCAGTTGGGGCAAACAAGATCCGGCCCCGCTGTTTCTTCCGCCGCTCCTTGTGGCGCCTTACTAAAAACGCCCTTTAAAAAATCATTGACGGTAAAATTTTTATCCCCCTGCTGTAAAAGAAGATTACCATACTTCGCCGCGCATTTTTCACATAAATTTTTATCTATCTTGCCCTCTGGGCTGATCTGTGTGATATGCACACAAGCCTCATTTTTTTTGCAGTCATCACATAACATATCCACGAACCCCCTTCTAAGAAAAATTTTCTAACGTCAATAACAGTGCTTTCACCATATGAACCCGGTCGGCCGGTTCCATCGTTGC